>CAYWJH010000058.1:0-10707 GCA_964458555.1 uncultured Spirochaetaceae bacterium
TGTTCATGGAGAAGGTGGATCACGATCTGGCAATTCGGCTCTACCGGGGCCCGATGAGAACCGACGCCGTCGAGACGCCCGCAGGCAAGCGTTTCCGCTTGCTCAATGTGCCGTACTTTCTGGCCGCCCGCCTCCCGGCTTACATCGCCCGGGCCGGGTTCTGAACCCCGGCGCCGAAGGGGGGCGGTGCCGGCGGAGTCGTCGAGACCTATACGTTTTCCCTCGGCACTACGCTGGGAGGAGGCCTGCCGCGCCTGCGCCGCTCAAAGCAACGGTATAGGAGCTGCGCGAAGAACACCACGACAAACGCAAGTCCGCAGAAAAGCGCCACGCCGCCTGAGGTCGCGGCATCGAGCGCGTAGGCAAGCAAAAGCCCGCCAAGCGAGGTGACGAACATGAACAGGAAGTGCATCCGCCGTGTGTTAAAGCCGAGACTTTCGGCAAGCGCCGGATCAAGAAAGATGCAGCCACCGTTCAAATCCCCAGCGAGTATCACGTGTTGATCGAGGTGCACATTGGCAAACTCCCCGCTTATCATAATGAAGGAGATACCGAAAAGATCTGTGCGCCGCCAAGCATTTCGATTACACTCTTCATGGGTGGAGGGTCCTCTCTCCTTTTGGATTGGTCCGTTCTTGGATTGGTCTGTTCAACCTCATCCTACAGGATGCACGGACCTCTATGTATCTCTACCTCACCAAGAAATGCTTGAGGCCTCCGGTTTTTTTGAGCGAGCATCTCTTGATAATGGCCCCACGTGGAGCGTGCACGCATGAAAACTGATTTCATCTTCGTTCTCGATACATCCGGCGACTTTCCGGTGCTTACCGTGGAGGCCGGTCGCGGTAAGTCGAAGATTCCCGATTACCGGTCCTATTCCAGCACCGTCCGGCGCGCTCTGCAAGAGTTCTCCCTCCTCAAGGAGAAGCAGTCTCGGTACTTCTCCTGGGACAGTGAGATAGAGGAGGAGACATCCTCCCTTCGGGATCCCGGGGGACGGATGATAGCAGTTGCCGCCGAGTCGGGGTTGCTCCGTAACACGTCCGGTGCGACTTTGATCCCACAGGCGGACACATCTCAGGTCATGGTGTCGGTTGTCACGGCGGAGGACGGCTCGTTCACGCTCGCGCCGGCGCTTCCGGAAAACGTGGAGTCGGAAGACGGCAGTGGCGCTGAAGCTGGACGCGCCGAAGCGACCGGCCGCGACCGAAAACTAGAGGCTGTCGCCCCGGATTGCGTTCTGGCCGGTGACAGACTCTTCCCCTGTGAGGACTTAGGGGCGCACTGGAACCAGCTAAGTACTATCGGCAGACGGGTCGGGCGGGAGGAGCTACCACTCTATCTTTCCCTCATTCTCTCCCGGCTGCCCGGGCTCGGAATCGAGTATCAGGGCTTTCGAACCGTTGCCGCGAGTCCCCGAACCGCCGCACCGGGGCTCCTCTTCCAGGAGATCGACGCCTACGGCTTTCTCCATGTGCTACCGATATCGACGCTGCCCGGATATCCCCCCGGCTTCTTCGAGGAGCAGGAGATCATCAAGGTGGTAGAGATCGATGAGCATGAGAAAGAGATCCATATTGCAGAGGTCGTGTTCCCCCTCTCTCCCGTTGAGACGTTTCGCAGTCTTATAAAGAAGGAGGGCAGAACCGTCCGAGATCAGGTGATGGAGGAGGACGGCCGCTTTATCATATCCCCCGAGTACGCAGGGGAGTTCCTTGGCCGGAACATGGGAAACCTTGTTAGCACCTTCTCCCTCTTCGAGGCCGAAAAACTCTCTCGGTACAAGATCCGCCACTTCAATCCTCCGGTCAGGCTCAAGCTCGATCATGGTATTGACTTCTTCGAAGGGACCGCCACCGTAGAGATAGACGAGACATCCTGGTCCTGGAGCAGCTTCCTGGCCGAGTACCGCAAACATGGCTGCATCTCCCTCCCCGACCAGACCCGAGTGTTCCCTTCCTTCGCGTCGGTAGAACGATTCGAACGGCTTATCCGTCGGGTGAAAGGCTCCGGAGATGATGGCGAGGATCGAATCGAAGTCTCGTTCTTCGATCTCATGATGTTCAATCTGAATGAGGAAATTGAGGCGCCGCCGGACCTACGTCGCCGGATCGATTCCTTTTACCTGGGCTTCAACGCACTGGATCAGACAGGCGGGGACTTCTCTCTAGCCGAAAGCGCTCTCAGACGGTACCAGGTTTACGGAGTCCAGTGGATGGAACATCTCTGCGGTCACGAAATCGGCGGCTGTCTGGCAGACGAGATGGGCCTGGGAAAGACCGTCCAGGTGATCTCTCTGTTGCGGCGGGCCTTTCAGAAGAACCTCGATGGCCCGGTTCTGATCGTCGCTCCCCGTTCGCTTATCTGGAACTGGGCGAGGGAGTTAGTGCGGTTTGCCCCGGAGCTTCCAGTCTACATCCACTACGGTGCCGACCGCAGCAAGGAGGAAATTGGCCGCGAAGAGAAAAAGGTAATCCTCACTACCTACTCCATTACCCGGATCGATATCGAGGATCTTCTACCTATCGAGTTCTCCTATCTCATCCTCGACGAATCGCAGCACATCAAGAACCTCAACGCCAAGCGGACGATGGCAATTCTCGGACTCAAAGCCAGACACCGGCTTGCCCTGAGCGGCACTCCGGTGGAGAACAATCTCACAGAGCTCTTTAGTCTGTTTCGCTTTCTCAATCCTTCGTTCTTCGGCACCAAGAACCGCTTCAATCGAGAGTACGGTAAGCCTATCCAGGAAGAGAAAGATGATCAGGTGCTGAAGGAGCTCAAGCAGAAGATCTATCCCTTTATGCTCCGCAGGCTGAAGCGCGATGTGCTCAAAGAGTTACCCGAGAAGAGCGAGCAAACCCTGGTTGTGGATCTTGATGCGGAACACCTTGAGATCTACCACCGGCGAAGGACGTACTTAAAGGAGAAGATTCGCGAAGCAATTGAAAAGAACGGCATCTTCAAAGCATCCTTTGTCATACTCCAGGCCATGGCGGAACTGCGAAGGCTCGCCGGGATTCCGGAGGAAGATGGAGAGTACCCCGGGCGGTCCGCCAAACGGGAACAGCTGATCGACATGATTACCGAGGTCCGGGAGCACGGCCACAAGTGCCTGGTCTTTACGAACTTTTTGGCGGCGGTAGAGATGATCTCCGCAGACCTCTACGAGGCGGGTGTCGAGAACCTGGTCATGACCGGGGCCACCGGCAACCGCCTGGAGCTGGTTCACCGTTTTCAAACTGATCCGACCATCGGTGCCTTTATCATGACGCTGAAAACGGGCGGTGTGGGACTCAACCTCACTGCCGCCGACTACGTCTTTATCTACGATCCGTGGTGGAACCGCGCGGCGGAGAACCAGGCGGTGGACCGGACGCATCGCATCGGTCAGGAGAACAGAGTCTTCGCCTACCGGATCATCGCCCGGGATACAATCGAAGAGAAGATGCTCCTGCTCCAGGAGCAAAAAGCCGAGCTTGCATCAGCAATTCTTTCGTCGGATAACGAAGCAATGAAAGCCCTTAGCGAGGAGGACTTGCGATTCCTCCTGGAAGGATAGGAACGCGGCATGGCACAGCGAAAGAACCAGAAACAACCACAAACCGATCTCTTTGGAAGTCCTATCGAGGAACCGGAACCGGATCTTGACACATATATCTCACCGGAAATGGAACACTACCGGGAGTATGTGCAGGGGTACACCGTAGAGCAGCTCCACCAGATTCGCAAATGCCTGGGATTCGAGTTCAAGAGAGGTGACAAGAACGCGCTGGTGTCCGCCACCTTAGGGTTCTTGTCCCTACTGGGAGAGGAGCAACAATTCAACAAGTGGTTCGATTCACTTCCGTCGTATCTCTCCCTGGCGCTCGAAGAAGCGACGTTCAAAGGATTCATCGACGCAGGCATGGTTGAAACAGCCGCGGGTAGGCCGATATTGAAAGGCGATAGGGTCTATTACTACGACGACTATCGCACAATTAGGCCCGACGTCCGGTTGGGCGTATTCGACCTCTATAGAAGGTACGATCGCACACTCCTTGTATTGCAGCCGCTGTTCCGGCTACTGCTGTCGTCGTGGCTGCCGGCCCCTTCAGGCTATCTGGCGAGCCCTTGTGCAGAGCAGGCAGGAGAAGGCTGGTCTGCGGCGGAGACAATGTCTGAATCGATGCCGCTCCTCCTCAAGTCTCTTGGTCAACTCCTTGCAGACTACTGGAAACGCGATAAGACGCTTCGCCGCGGCCTCAACAAAACCGACGTCAAGGAGTTGCGAAAGAGCAGTGCGTTTCCTTCGTTTCCCATTGCCGGCAAGCTCGGGATCGACCCAATCGAGTTAGTCGCCCGCTTTCTTATGATCGATCCGCGGCAGTTGGACGTCGCCGGCACAACGGACATACGAGACTTCATCAAAGGCTTGGTCTCGGACTTCTTTACGGTCCCCGAATCCGGAGAGGTCTTGAGTGGCTACACCGCTATCGATTCTAGCTTTGAGTTCTCTGCTCTGTGCCCCCACCTGAGCGGATCGCGCGGGTCGCGGCGCTATAGCTCAGTCTTCTCCGCCTACCCAGCGGCTCGCTATATCTTTCAGACGCTCATCACGATGATGGCCAAGTCCGGCGCCTGGTTCAACGTAAACGAGATCGCAGAAAGCATTCGCATGCAGCCGATCACCTTCACTATCTTCTGGAACAGCTACGGCTCGTCCGAGATTCTGTTGAAGGGCGAAGCCCTCGACCTGCCCGAGGGGCCGATCGAGCCGAATGACTGGGAAAACGGGTTCACACCGGATGTCTATCTCGAGCACTACCTCATCACGATCCCCCTTCTGAAGAGCTACTGCTACCTTATGGCGGCTCTCGGTCTCTTGGAAATCGAGGAGACTGCGCCTGCGAAGCTCCTCACAAAGAAGGGCAAGCTCATCCCAATATCTCCCGCGGAGGCGCTAACTCGGGCGCGGATCACCGGCTTCGGCGCATGGTGTCTCGGCGCGTCGGAAGAGAAGCCGGAGCTCCGCGAGGTTCGCTACGAGGCGATTGCGGACCGGGAGCTTCCCCTGGTCACCTATCGGGGACAGTCCCTGGAATGCAAAGTCTTTCTCGAGCGAATCGGCGACCCAATAGGAGAGGATCGCTTTCGCATGAGCGAGGCCCGGTTTATCCGGGACTGCACTTCGAAAGCGGACATAGACCGGCGGATTGCCGAGTTCCACAGGCTTATCGCCGACGAACCCGCCGCACACTGGGAAGAGCTCTTCTCCCGAGTCCAGGAGCGCGCCCGGCTTTTCGAAGATGAAGAGCCCTGCGTGATGATCAAGCTGCCCGATGACAGAGAGCTCCGCCGCGCATTTCTCGAAGACAAGAAGCTCGCCTCCCTAGTCGTTCGAGCCGAAGGGGCCCGCATCGTCGTGAGGGAGCAGAACTACAGGAAACTCCGCAAGGCGCTGGAGGAGTATGGGGTGTTGAAGGGGTAGGAGGGAATCCCGGCCCGGAAACTCACGCCTGCGACCCGCGTGCGCCAAACCATCAATCACGGTTTTTTCCCGTGCGTCGAGCGCGTGAAGCACCCTGAAGGGCTCCCAGTTGACGACTCCACAGCTTAGCATTACAATAAAACCCTTGCTTAATCGTTTACGGAGGGATCATGAGCACCAAGAAGACCGGGACGTACACCGCCCCCGACATGTGCACCGAGCTGGGCATCACCTGCCGCGAGACCGAGCATACGCTTCGCGAGAAGCTGCTCGACGTCGCGGGCCTCTCCGAGCTCTTCCGCGCGCTGTCCGACGAGACGCGCACGAAGATCCTCTACCTGCTCTCGCAGCAGGAGCTCTGCGTCTGCGACCTCGCCCACGTGCTCGACATGACGCTTCCGGCGGTCTCGCATCACCTCCGTCTGCTCAAAACGATGCGTCTCGTCCGCTCGCGGCGCGATGGCAAGCAGGTCTTCTACGCGCTCGACGACGACCACGTGCTCTCGCTCATCGAGGTCGCGCGCGAGCACTACATCGACCGGAGGTGATCCGTGACTGAGCAGACTCGACTGCAGAAGTACCGCATCGAAGGCCTCGACTGCGCGACGGTGAGCTTCTCCACCGGCACGCTCGTCATCCCGCCGGGCAAGCGCGAGCTCGCCGAGCGCACGATCGCCCGGATCGAGCCGGAGGCAAGAATCGTAGAGAAGGCCGATGGCGGAGCAGCGGGGCACGAGCGCCACCGTGCGGCGCGCATAACGCGCATCGCGGTTGCGCTCGCACTGACCGTCCTCGGCGTAGTCTTCCACGACGCGCTCCACGCGACACCGCTTCGGCTCGCCGAGTACGCGGTCTTCCTCACCGCGTACGTCCTCGTCGGCTGGCCCGTGCTCTCCGGCGCGGTTCGCAATATCCTCCGGGGCCGCGTCTTCGACGAGATGTTTCTCATGAGCATCGCCACGCTCGGCGCGATCGCGATCCACGAGCTCGCCGAGGCCGTCGCGGTCATGCTCTTCTACTCGGTGGGCGAGTACGTCCAGGACCGGGCGGTCGGCCGATCGCGCCGTTCCATCTCCTCGCTCATGGACCTGCGGCCGGAGTTCGCGCGGCTCGTCTCGGACGCCGGCACGAGCGAGGTCGAGCCCGAGTCGGTCGCGGTGGGCGCGACGATCGAGGTGCGACCGGGCGAGCGCGTCCCGCTCGACGGCGAGGTCGTGCGCGGCGAGTCGGCCGTCGACACCTCCGCGCTCACCGGCGAGTCGGTGCCGCGTTCGGTCGGCGACGGCGACGCGGTGCTCGCCGGGTTCGTCAACGGCTCGGGCACGGTTCGCGTCCGCGTCACGAAGCCGTTCGCCGAGTCGTCGGTCTCGCGCATCCTCGAGCTCGTGGAGGACGCCGCCGCGCGCAAGGCGCCCACCGAGCGCTTTATCTCGCGGCTCGCGGCGGTCTACACGCCCATCGTCGTGGGGATCGCGGCGGCGATCGCCTTCGTGCCGCCGCTTCTCGTGCCCGGGGCGACGCTCGGCGAGTGGGTCTACCGGGCGCTCGTCATGCTCGTCATCTCGTGCCCGTGCGCGCTCGTCGTCTCCATCCCGCTCGGCTACTTCGGCGGCATTGGCGCAGCGTCGCGCAACGGGATCCTCGTGAAAGGGGCGAACTACCTCGACGCGCTCACCGACCTCTCCACCGTCGTGGTGGACAAGACCGGCACGCTCACGCGCGGTACGTTCGAAGTGGTCCGTACCGAGCCGCGTAACGGCTTCGCCGCCGACGAGATCCTCCGGCTCGCGGCGCTCGCCGAATCGCATTCGACCCACCCCATCGCGCGTTCGATCCGCGCGGCGCACGAGGAGGAGGTCGACCCCGACACCGTCACCGACGTCCGCGAGGAGAAGGGCTACGGCGTGGTCGCCCGCTTCGGCTCGAGCACCATCCTCGCCGGCAGCGACCGACTCCTCCACCGTGAAGGGGTCGAGCACACCGACTGCGACGCCGCGGGTACGGTCGTCTACGTCGCCGTCGACGGCACCTACGCCGGCTACATCGTCATCGCCGACGAGCTCAAGCCCGACGCAGCAGCGGCCGTGGCGGAGATGAAGGCGCTCGGCGTCGAGCGGGTCGTGATGCTCACCGGCGACAACGAGACGATCGCGCGGAGCATCGCGTCGGAGACCGGGATCGACACCGTGTACGCCGAGCTCCTGCCCGAGGAGAAGGTCGCCAAGGTCGAGGAGATCGCCGCCGATCTGCCCGAGGGCAAGCGGCTCGCCTTCGTCGGCGACGGGATCAACGACGCGCCGGTGCTCATGCGCTCGGACATCGGCATCGCGATGGGCGCGCTCGGCTCGGACGCGGCGATCGAGGCGGCGGACGTCGTGCTCATGGACGACCGGATGACCGGCGTGGGCGACGCGGTGAGGGTCTCGCATCACACGCGGTCGGTCGTGCTGCAGAACATCGCGCTCGCGCTCGTCGTGAAGGCGGTCTTCCTGACGCTCGGCGCGTTCGGCGTCGCGACGATGTGGGAGGCGGTCATCGCGGACATGGGTACGTCGCTGCTCGCGGTGCTGAACGCGACGCGGACGCTGCGGTATTCGCGGGAGCGGGCGATTCGGGAGCCGAGGCGCTGAGAAGGCCCGGCCGACCCGAACCACGCGGCGGCGCCCCGGCCCCTCAGCGCGTCGCGTCCCACCGTCGTCGCCCGAACACCACCACGTCCCGCCCCACGAACTCCGGCTTCGACCCCAGCCGCTGCCCCACGACCTCGAACGTCTCGCGCGAGTAGAAGCAGACGTGCGTCTCGTCGTCCTTGTAGCGCCACCGGGCGAACGCCTCGCGGTCGATCACCATCTGCGTCATGATCGCGAGGTAGCCTCCGGGCGCGACGCACGACCACATCGTCGGCAGGGTGCGGCCCGGGCTGTGGAGGTGCTCCACTACCTCGGTGGCGGTCACGAAGTCGTAGGTGCGCGCGAGCGCCGACTCGTCCGGCGCGAAGAACGGGTCGTAGATCGCCATCTCGTAGCCCATCTCTTCGAGCATGACCGAAAGCGTGGGGCCGGGGCCGCTACCGAAGTCGAGTCCGGTGCTCCCCGGGGGCACTCGTTCTGCGATCGCGTTCGCGGTGCGGGAGAGGAACGATCGATAGCCGGGGTCGTCGGGCGAGTTCTCGTGGAGCTCGTAGACCGCGCGCTCCTGCTCGGGGTCGGGCCGATGCTCCGGCGGCACGAAGACGAGCTTGCACGCCGGACAGCGCTCGTACTCGCGCCGGCGGTCGCGGTGGAAGAACGCTCCGCCCGCCCCGCACAGGGGACACGCGGCGCGACCTCCCGCGCCTTCCCGCCCCGCGCTCACCGCCGGCCCGCGGCGCCGCCCGCGGCCTCGATCGCCTTCGCGAACCCCTCCGGCGCTTCCACGTTCGACAGATGCGCCGCCGGAAGCTCCACGAGCCGCGCCCCGGGCACGGCCGCGGCGATCGATCGACCCCAGTCGCACGGCGTGGCCTCGTCGTACGCGCCCACGACGACGCTGCACGGCACGGAGATGCGCGGCAGGTCGTCCCTGAGGTCGAGGTCGCACACCGTCTGCGCGGCGTTGGCGTAGGCCTCGCCGCCGCACGCCTCGAGCATCTCGCGACAGAGCGCTCCGGCCTCCGGGTGCGAGTCGCGGAAACCAGGGGTCAGCCACTTCTCGATCACGTTATCGACGATCGCGCCGATTCCCTCGCGGCGCAGCAGATCGATCCGCCGGCGCAGCAGCGTCGTGTCGGCGATGTGCGCGGTCGTGTTCGCGAGGACGACCGAATCGAGCCGCTCGCCTGCGTCCGCGGCGAGCCGGATGCCCACCATGCCGCCGAGCGAGAGCCCGCAGAAGGCGAACCGCTCGGCGCCGGCGGCGTCGGCGACCGCGAGCGCGTCGCGCCCGTAGGCGGCGATGTCCGCCGGCGACGGGAGGGGATCGGACCCGCCGTGCCCCGGATGGTCGTAGGTGAGGATGCGGTATCGATCGCCAAGCGCGGCGATCTGCGGCCGCCACAGGCGCGAGTCAGAGCCGAGCGAGTGCGAGAGCACGAGCACCGGCCCCTCTTCGAGCCCGTGCCACGCGTAGGCGATCCGGTACCCGTCGCGCTCGACCGTCACCCTACGCCTCCACCCGGTAGCGCTCGATCACCTCCGGGTCCGGGTCAAACCCGAGCCCCGGCCCGTCGGGGATCGCCGCCCGCCCTGCGCTCGGCAGGACCGACTGCGGGTAGAGCCACGCATCCGGTTTCACGTAGAGGTACTCGAGCAGCCCGCCCACGCCTTCGAGCGCGAGGAGCTGGAGCGTCGCGAGGTAGCCGGGCCCGAAGTACGGCGAGTGGAGCATGAACTTCTCGTCCGACTCGCGCACGAGATCGCGGACCTTCAGAAACTCGCTCACCCCGCCCGCCTTCGTGATGCTCGGCTGGAGGTAGTCGACCGCGCCGGCTTCCACGATCTGCCGGAACTGCACCGCCGTGCACGCGTTCTCGCCCGAAGCGAGCGGCAGCCCGAGCGAACGCAGCCGCGCGAGCGTCGCCACGTCCTCGGGCGGGAATACCGGCTCCTCGAGCCACCACGCGTCGAGCTCCATGAGCTCGGGCGCGGCCTCGCGGGTGAACGCTTCGCTCCAGTTGCAGTTGACGTCCACGACCATGCGCGTCGCGGAGTCGAGTCGCCGTCGGGCGGTGCGGATCTCCGGCATCGTGATCTCGTGCAGCTTGACCGCATTGTAGCCGTCGCGCTGAGCCTCGTCGCAGAACCGCGCGACCAGATCTTCGGTCCCGTAGCGGACGAGGCTCGCGTACGCGTCCACCTCCTCGCGCGCTCGCCCGCCGAGCAGCCGCGCGAGCGAGACCCCCTCGCGCTTCGCCGCGAGGTCCCAGAGCGCGATATCGACTCCGGAGAGCGCGAAGGTGCTGATGCCGTAGCGCCCGGGCAGGACCATCTTGCGCTGAATCTCTTCGCCGAGCGCGCGCGGGTCGGCGGGGTCGCGGCCAAGGAGGATGGGCGCGACCGAGCGACGAATCATCGCCGCCGTGGCGTCGAAGCAGAAGTAGCCGAAGCCCTCGCCCCAGCCGACGAGCCCGTCGTCGGTCTCCACCCGCACGAGCACGATGTCCAGGTGCGTCCACGCCGACGGAAAGAGCCCGGTCTTCGCGCTTCCGTCGGTGAAGGGGATGCGCACGACGATCGGGTCGACCGCGGTGATCGTGCTCA
>CAYWJH010000058.1:10807-19354 GCA_964458555.1 uncultured Spirochaetaceae bacterium
TCGAGCCCCTCCGCGTCCGCGGTAGCGAAGAAGCCGCCCACGTACCGGGAGGCGGGGTCGTTCGGGTCGGGCGCCTGGTCGAGCAACCCGGGGTCAGCGAGGTGGTCGGTCGAGCGCTCGCTCGCGGCGAAGCCGATCTTCTCGGCCGTCGAGTTATCAAAGAACGGCTCCGGGTTGTCCGACTGTCCGTACACGACCCGGTGACCGAGGCGCGCCCGTGTCAGGCCGATATCGAAGAGGTCGACGAGGTCGCGCGGGCTGCACCAGGTGTGCACGCGCCGTTCGTCCATCGCGCGCTCGGCGAGCGACCCGATGCGGATTCCCAGCGACTCGACGCCGTAGCGGTCGAAGAAGTACTGCGACATGAGCTCGCCGAACGCCTTGCTGAGCCCGTAGGGACTGTCCGGGCGAAACGCCGCGTCGATACCGTAGGGAGCCCCCGCGCGCGGGAGGAAGCCGACGGCGTGATGGCTGCTCGCATAGACGAACCGCCGCCGGTGGCGCGCGCAGGCGAGGAGCACGTTCCACTGCCCCTGCATGTTCGGGCCGGCAACCTCCTCGTAGGTGTATTCGGCTCCCACGGCGCTCGCGAGGTGGATCACCGCGTCGGTATCCGCGACGAGCTCGTCGACGCGCGACCGATTGCGCACATCGGCCTGCACGGCTACCTCGTTCTCGAGCGCGTCGATCCGTTTCAAGTCGGCGCTCACGAGCGCGTGACCCCGCTCGAGGAGAATCGGACGCACGAGCGTACCCACGATGCCGGCGGCGCCTGTCAGCAGTAGTCTCATGGCTGCTCCGCGAGCATCCTAGCCGCGCGCGCAACGCGGGTCAAGCGCGGGCGATCGGGTCGATCTACTCGAACTCGTAGCGCCTCGTCCACCGGGTCGGCGCGCCCGCTTCCACGGTGAGCGCCACGTTCATCTCGAGCGAGATCTGATCGCCGGTCACGTAGAGCGCGCTCACCAGCGGCGGTTGGTCGGCCTCGATCGACATCGCCGTGCCGGTCGCGCCGTTGCCGATCGACCACCGTTGCCGCGCCTCTGCTCCGATCGGCCTGAAGAAGACCTTCGCGCGCTCCTCCGGTGCCGCGGAAGGGAAACCGAAGCTACAACTTTCGACCTGCCGGACGAGCGCGGTCGCCGGCTCGTCGAGCCTGTTTCCGACGCTGTCGCAGACCGTGCAGTCGTAGTCGACGGTGACGGTGTAGTCGGGCGAGAGCGGAGCCCCGTCGAGCGCGCAGAAGTTGTGCAGGTACTGCTCGGTTTCGAAGGCCACCGTGCCCAGGTTCTCGAGCGCGTAGTCGAGCGTTGCCGCGTTGCCCTCCAGACGGAGGTCGACGGTGAGCTCGTAGCCGATGGGGGTATCGCCCGGCTCGAGGCGCTGCGTGAAGCGGGCGCGCGATCGCTCGGCCGAAAGCACCGTCTCCGGTCGCGTGCGGACCGGGTAGACGTGACCGAACGAGTACGGGTCGGGACTGTCGCGCTCGAGCAGCCCGACACCGATCTTCACGAAGGCGTCGCCCGGGGCGCAGCCGTCGAAGCCGGGCGGGAGGGTCCGCTCGCCAATATCGAACTCCATGGGAGACCCGCGACGAAAGAAGTACGAGCGATCGCGAAAGCTGGCCTGCAGGAGGTAGGCGGCCGGGCTGAAGCGGGTCGCGCGGTGCTCGTCGAGCGACCCCGGCGGGGCGATATCGAACGAAAGGTCGTCGGCTTCGAGGCGGACGTGCGGTTGCTGCGTCATGTGCGTGCTCTCATGAGACGCTCAGTATGGGCGATCTCGCGCGGACAATCAAACGAGGGGCGGCGAGCGTTCCGGCCGGGCGTCGCCCCGTCGCTTCCCAGCGACGTCCTGTTCCAGTAGCTTCTGCAGCACGTGGCTATGCGAAGGAGGCGCACGATCTCTGCCTACACGCGACACGAGGTTCTCGCCAACGCGATCACCCACGGCATCGGGGTCGTGCTCGCCGTCGCCGCCACGGTTGTGCTCGCCGCTCGCGCGATCGTCGCGGCTGATCCGTGGAAGATCGTCACCTACCCGATCTTCGGGCTGTCGATGATCCTGCTCTACACCGCGTCTTCGCTCTACCACGCGCACCCGGATCCGGAGACGCGGCGTCGACTGAAGGTCTTCGACCACATGTCCATCTACTACCTCATCGCGGGGACCTACACGCCTGTCGCGCTCGTGGGGCTCGGCGGGGCGTGGGGCTGGGCGATCTTCGGCGTGATCTGGGGCCTCGCGCTCGCGGGAACGGTGTTCAAGACCTTCTTCACGGGCCGATTTCCGATCGTGTCGACGGTGCTCTACCTCGCGATGGGGTGGACCGCGATCGTCGCGGTCGTCCCCCTCGTGCGTACGCTCGCGACCGACACGCTCATCTGGCTGCTGGCCGGAGGCCTCGCCTACACCGGCGGCGTCGCCTTCTACGCGTGGAAACGCCTTCCCTTCAACCACGCGATCTGGCACCTCTTCGTGCTCGCCGGGACCGCGTGCCACGTGGTTTCAGTGCTGAGCCTGTAGAGGAAGAGGGGTGTCGCGTGAAGATCGTACTGCTCGGAGACTTCCACGGCGTCCGCGGATTCTTCAAAAAGGCGTGGCCGGCGGCGCGCTACACCTGCGGCGCCGCTGGTCCGCGATGATTGCG
The DNA here is from genome assembly GCA_964458555.1 of uncultured Spirochaetaceae bacterium. Classification (GTDB taxonomy): domain Bacteria; phylum Spirochaetota; class Spirochaetia; order DSM-27196; family SLST01; genus SLST01. The sequence goes on from CAYWJH010000058.1 coordinate 13,458, forward strand.
GTAGCCGGGCTCGTGGGTGCGCCACCGCCGGGCGGCGAGGTGCTCGAGCTCGGGGAAGGGATCGCCGGAGGAACGGATGTGCTCGGCGGTGGCGGCTCTCATGCGGGCGAGCTCACCGGCCGCGGCGGGATCCGGGACGAGGTTACGCGTCTCGAACGGATCGGACTCGAGGTCGTAGAGCTCCTCGTCGCCGCCTTCGGCGTAGACCATGTACTTGAAGCGGCCGTCGGTGACCATGCGGCCCGGCTCGATCGTGAATCCCCACTCGGTGTGCCACTCGCTCGCGACGTAGCGCGGCCCGTCCGCGGCATCGGCGCCGGTCAGAAGCGGCGCGAGCGAGCGGCCCTGCGCCCCGTCCCGCGCACGAGCGACCGCCTCCGGCGCCGAGGCGTCGGCCGCCACGCCGGCCAGGTCGAGAAGGGTCGGCACGAGGTCGAGGAGCGACACCGGACCCGCGACCCGTCGCCCCCGCCCGATACCCGGCCCCACGAAGGCGAGCGGCACGCGCGTCGTCTCGTCGTAGAAGGTGGTGTGCTTGGTCACCCCGCCGTGCGCGGTCATCGCATCGCCGTGATCGGAGAAGAACACGTAGAGCGTGTCGTCCCCGGGTAGCGCCGCGCGTGCCGCGTCGAGCACGCGCGCGATCTCCGCCTCCGCAAGCGAGGTGTAGTGATGGTACGCGTCGAGGTAGAGCCGGTACTCGCGCTCGCCCCATCCCTGCGTCTGGGCGAGCCGGTTGTGCGCGCAGCACTGATGCTGCACCGAGCGCGGCCTGGTCTCGAAGTCGACGTCGCGAAAGTTGGGCGGCAGCGGGGGCAGATCGCCGGTTGGATTTGCAGGCGGGAAGCCGCGCGTGGGCTCGCCGGACGGCGGCGGGATGAAGTCGGTGTCGGGCCCGGAGACGTGGCGCGCCATCTCGCCTACCCAGCCGCAGATGTTGTGCGGGTTGTTCAGCTCGACGACCGCGAGCAGGGGGCGAGGCGCGGCTCCTCCCCACGCGGCGGCGGAGCGGGCGCGCCGGGCGAAGTAGTCGAGCGCCTGATCGGTCGTCGCCCGGTCGCGAAAGGTGTCCTGGTTGATGGGGTAGCCCGGCTCGGGCTCGACCTCGCGCTCCTCCTGCGGCACCCGCTCGAACCCGCGAAGCGCGCCGGCGTCGTGTTCCTTTCCGAAGTGGACCGTCTCCCAACCGGCGGCCGCGAACGCCTCGCCGAGCGCCGGCAGCCCCTCCGGGACGGTGCCCTGCTCGAACTTCTTCCCGTTGGACAACACGCCGGTCTGATGGGGCCACGAGCTCGTCCAGAACGCGGCGCGGGCGGGCATACAGAGCGGGCACGGCGTGTAGGCGCGGTCGAAGAACGTCCCCTCCCGGAAAAACGAGTCGATCGCCTCGTACGTTCGTTCGCCGCCGTAGGCGCGGAGCGCGCGCGAGGAGAGCTGGTCGACGGTGACGATGACGATGTTGTTCATACCCAGGCCTCCAGAGAACACCTACTCGAACGGAACCGTATTGCTCACGAACGCGAGCCGCGTCCCGTCGGGCGACCACGACGGGACGTTCATCGTGCCCTGCCCGCCGTAGACGTACGCGATCACGCGCGGCTCGCCGCCGTCGCGCGGCATGAGCCGGAGGTAGACCCGCTTCGCGGGCGGGTGGTCGCCCGGGTCCACCTCGCCCGCGAGGTAGGAGACGAAGGCCACCCACCGGCCGTCCGGCGAGACGTGCGGAAACCAGTTGTTGTACTCGTCGTCGGTGAGCTGCTCCTGAGCGCTGCCGTCGGGCTTCATGCGCCAGATCTGCATGAGCCCGCTTCGCACCGAGTTGAAGTAGATGAACTCGCCGTCCGGAGTGTACTCCGGGCCGTCGTCGAGCCCCGGTGCGGTCGTGAGTCGCTCCTCCTCGCCGCCGTCGACGGAGATCCGGTAGACGTCGAACTCGTCGTCGCGCGCGCCGGTGTAGACGAGCGAGCGCCCGTCGGGCGACCATCCGTGGAGGTAGGACGGGGCGTTGGGCGTCACCCGTCGCGGCGCGCCCCCGCCGAGGGGCACGGTGTACACGACCGACCCGCCGTCCTCCCGGCTGTGGCTGCTGACCGCGAGCGTCGAGCCGTCGAAGGAGATCACGTGGTCGTTGTTGTTGTCCACGACGTCGCCGGTGTCGATGGGCGACGAGGTGCGCGAGGCGAGGTCGAACCGGTAGAGCCGGCCGCCGCTGTTGTAGATAAGCGCCTTCCCGTCGCGCGTCCAGTTCGGCGCCTCGAGCACGTGGTCGGCGTTCGCGACGACGCGGCGGTCGCCGGAGTCGACGTCGAGGAGCTCGAGCCGGCTGCCGAAGGGATCGTGCGCGCGGTCAAACCCGTCGGCTACCGGGACGACGACGCAAACGTTGTCGAATGCCGCGCGCTCGACGACGTCGGCCTCGTGCGAGCACACGAACAGCCCGACGTGGACCTCGTCGCCGAGGTCGATCCCGTCGGCCTCCACCGTCGCGAACGGTTCGCCGAACCGCGCGAACGACGCGATCCACGTCGCACCGCGCCGCTCGAGCCGGACGACGTCTGCACCGGTCAGGTCGGCGCGCACCTCCTCCGTGTAGGCGCCCCGCGCGCGCCGGTACTGAAGCGCGAGCAGCCCGTCGCCGTGCACGACCGCCGCCACGTGCGCGGCGTCCGCCTCCAGGCTCGCTCGCGCCATCCAGCCGAGCTTGCGGTGCGGGTTGGCGCCTTCGCCCTCGAACGCGGCGCGCGCGGTGACGATGAAGTCGCCGGTCATACGCCTCCAGACGAAGTGGAAATCGTCTCGTGCATCCCAGATGTTCGCGCCGGCGCCCTCGACGAGGTATCGCTCTCGCGTCTCGTCGTAGGCGCAGGAGCCCGCCTGCTGAGGCGCCCCCACGTCGGTGATGTCTTCGAATACGCCGCAGGGTTCCACGCGCCTACACCTCCGCCGCGGTCGACCGCGACGACGAGATAACGTCCTGAGCGGTCACCTCAGCTCCGCGCTCGTCGGAGAGATAGACGCCCTGCTGGATCAGCATCGTCGAGAGCGCGAGCTGCGCGGTGGGCAGCAGCTCCACCCGCCCGTGCAGCGCGGCGGCCCAGTGGTGCTGCGAGGAGGACATGTCGCGCGCGAGCTCGGGGGTCAGCAGCTTGCGCCTGCGGGCGACCGCGTCGAGGTTCGTGCTCATGTCGAAGTCGATGTCCGCGATCGTCTTGTGGAAGCTGAACGGATCGACGCGAACGCCGCCGGCCGACCCCACGATGTAGCTGGGCGAGAAGCGGTCGAGGTTGATCGCCCACGCGGAGACGATGTCCATCGTCACGCCGTCGGTGAACGTCACGCTTCCGGTCGCGAACTCCTCCACATCCATCTCCTTCCCGCGCTCCGGGTGCGCGTCGAGCTCGCGGTACGTCTTGCCGGTGATGCGCTCGACGTCCGGGTTGCCGAGCAGGTAGAGCATGCGCGAGAGCTCGTAGATGCCGGTGTCGTAGAGCGCGCCGCCGCCGGCCTGCGCCTTCTGCACGAACCGGGCGGTGCCGTAGCCGTCCACGTACGGTCGGCCGCGCCGACGGTATTCGGTGGCCGCCGCGTGATAGACGTGCCCGAGCTCGCCGGCCTCGACGAGCATCCGGCACGCGAGCGTCGCGTCGGTGTAGAGCCTGCCGAGCTGGATGTGCAGCATCCGCCCGGTCTCCCGCGCGGCGTCGAGCATCGCCTTGCCATCGGCATACGACCCGGCGATCGGCTTCTCGCAGTAGACGTGCTTGCCCGCGCGCAGCGCCTCGATCGTCACCGGCGCGTGCAGATTGTTGTGGAGGCAGACGTCCACCGCGTCGAGGTCGTCGCGCTTGAGCAGCTCGCGGAAGTCGCTCGTCGCGTCGGGGACCTCGAACTCCGCGCACGTGCGGGCGAGCGAGTCGGCGTCCACGTCGCACGCGATCGCGACCTCCACCTCGTCTATCTCCGCCCATCGGCGCAGGTGCGCCTGCGCGATCTGTCCGGTTCCAATGATGCCGATTCGTTTCATTCGTCGCTCCGTTGCGGCACACCATAGCACGAGCGGTCCGTTGACACCCACCCCCGCCATCGACGACGATAACAGGAATTTATCGGCACGAGAAAAGCCGGGCAGACCGCGCCCGGGGCCGGACGACCGGGAGGTGGTATGGACATACGGGCGCTCATGACGCCGACGTTCGCGGGGCTCGAGGGCGGGCTCTTCTCGTCGGTTTCGAAGGCCGATGTGGGCGAGGGCGCCGGGAAGCTGATCGAGCGGGGAACCGACATCCTCGCGTGGGCAGATCCGTTTTTCCCCGACCCGTCGATCCCGGAGTCGGTGAAGCGCGCGATGACCGCGGCGGTCGAGGACGGCTTTCCGGCGCACTACTCGATGCCGATCGGCCGCGCCGAGCTGCGCCGCACGATCGCCGAGAAGATCGCCCGCCAGACCGGCCTCCCCATCGACCCGAGCCGGAACGTGATCGTGACCCCGGGCTCGGACACCGGGCTGCTCTACGCGATGATGCCGTTCGTCGCGCCGGGGACCGAGGTGCTCGTCCCCGAGCCCACCTACCCCAACGCCTTCCTCAACCCGCGCCTGCTCGGCGGGATAACGGTGACGGCCCCCCTGCGCGCGGACAACCGGTGGCAGCTCGACGTCGCGGACCTCGAGCGGCGTCTGACCCCGGCGACGAAGATGGTCGTCATCTGCCAGCCGAACAACCCCACGACGACGCTCTACCGCCGCAAGACGCTCGAGTCGCTCGCGCGGTTCGTAGTGGAGAACGACCTTGTCCTCGTCTGCGACCAGGCCTTCGAGGATCACGTCTTCGACGGGCGGGAGCTCGTCGCCCCGGCGACGCTCCCCGGCATGTGGGAGCGCACGCTCACCGTGTGCTCGGTCTCCAAGGGCCTCGGCCTGAGCGGGTTCCGGATCGGCTATATCTACGCGCACGACGCGATCATGGACGTGCTCTACGGCGGCGCGGTGAACGTGCTCGGTACGGCGGCCACGGTGACGTCGATCGGAGCGAACGAGGCTCTGAGCGACGGGGCGCTCCTCGCGGACATCCGGGCGCGGCTCGACCGCCGGCGGACGATCGCCTGCGACGAGCTCGGCTCGATTCCCGGCGTCGGTATGGAGCCGCCGGAGACGGGTATTCTCGCGTGGCTCGACGTGAGCCGCCTGGGCACGTCGCAGGAGATCGTCGCGTACCTGCTCGAGCACGCCAACGTCCTCGTCAACCCGGGCGACCAGTACGGCGAGCACGGCGAAGGCTATATCCGGCTCGTCTACGCCGCCTTCGCCGACGACGACCGCGCCGCCGCCGTATTCGCCCGCATCCGGGAGGCGCTCACGACGCTCGCCCGCGAGAAAGGAGTCGCATGACCATGCCAGCACCGCACGCCCGACCGATCATGCCGCTGCAGGAGCTCTTCGCGCTCCACGACGACCTCCTCGAGAAACGGCTCGAGACGCTCCTTCCCCGCCTCATGAACGAGGCAGGGGTGGACATGTGGATCGTGATCGGCGACGAGTACAACGAAGGGCCCGGCGTACGCTCCTTCCTGCCCTCGAGCTTCATCCACGCGCGCCGCAAGGCGCTCTTCGTCATGGCGCGCGAGGACGACGGCACGGTCAAGCGGTTCGTCGTCTCGCGGCCCGACTTCACGATCGACCGCTTCTTCACGCCGGTCCTGCTCAAGCCGCCGGGCTTCGACTTCGAGACCTTTTACACGACCTTCGCGCCCGACTACGACCTGGAGAAGATCCGCGCGATGGAATCGGAGGACACGTGGCAGTGCGTGGGAAGGATCGTACGCGAGCACGACCCGGCGTCGATCGCGATCGAGGTCTCGTCGGTGACCGCCTTCGCAGACGGGCTGTCGAAGTCGAACTA
>CAYWJH010000059.1:0-2800 GCA_964458555.1 uncultured Spirochaetaceae bacterium
GGCGGCGCGGGCGGCGAGCCGGCGCGGCTGCCGGTTCGCCGCCTGCGAGCTCGGCGAGACGCGCCCGCAGGTCGGCCTCGCCGCGTCGGCGGAAGTACGCGTCGAGCAGCCGGACCACCTCGCCCGCGCTCTGGTAGCGACGGCGGGGTTTGCGTCGCATGCACCGGCTGATGATCCGGGAGGCGAGCGGAGATACGCGCGGATTGACGCGGCGCGGCCGGCGGTAACGGCCGCGCTGGATGCGGTTGACCGTCTCCGGGTTGAAGCCGCCCGAGAACGCCTTCCGCCCGGTGGCCATCTCGTAGACCATGGCGCCGGCGGAGTACACATCGGCCCGGCGATCCACGTCGCGACTGCGCTCGATCTGCTCGGGGGCTATGTAGGCGACGGTGCCGAGTGTCATCCCCTCGCGGGTGAGATCGTCCTCGAAAGCGGTCACCCGCGAGGCGATCCCGAAGTCGAGCAGCTTGACCGACCCGTCGCGACTTATCAGGACGTTACCCGGCTTCACGTCGCGGTGCACGACGCCTTTGCCGTGCACGTAGTCGAGCCCGCGGAAGCAGTCGCGCGCGATGAGCAGCGTGAGGTCGGTGTCCAGGTAGCGCTCGTTCTCGAGCAGCTCGTCGAGCGCGATGCCTTCGACGTACTCGAGCACGATGTAGTCGTTCGAGCCCTGCTTGAAATGGTCGTAGACGTCGACGACGTAGTCGGTCCGGAAGTCGATCATGATCTCCGCCTCGCGGCGGAAGCGCTCCCTGATCGCGGCGTCGCCGGAAATGGTGAGCTTCTTGAGGATCACGTACCGATCGAGCGTCGGGTGTCTGGCCTTGTAGACCATGCCCATCCCGCCCTTGCCGATGCGCTCGACGACGTCGTACTTGCCGATCTGGTCGGGCAGCCGTGCCATGCTGTGATCGCCTATCCGTGCAGCGTCTCGTTGTTGATGTCGACGAATCGCTCGGTGAGGACCTGCGTCACCTCGACGAGCGCGGCGTTCTCCTTCGCCGGGGGCAGCGCCTTCTGGAAGACGGCGATCGCGAAAACCGGCGACGTCTTCTGGACGGGTCCTTCCTCGAACTCGACGACCGCGTCGGTCGTTACGTCTGAGCCGAGGCGGCTGTCCTGTTTCACCGACATCTGCGGCACGTCGCGGCGCGCGCCGATGCTCGCGTAGGCGACGTCGCGCTCGCCGTCGACCTCCGGACCGATGCTCACGATCGATCCCGAGTACGTCATCACGAGCGCACCGGTCGTCTCCGACCGGCTGAACGAGTCGACGACCGTCATGCCTCGCTCTGCGGTGTGGCGCTCGAACGCCTCGTGCTTCTCGAGCCACCCCTGCGCGAGGAGCTCCTCGGCGTTCTCCACATCGCCGAGCCCCGCCGGCTCGACGAGACGGCGCACGTGCTCGCGCACCCGCTGCGGTACCTTGTCCAGATGCTCACCCATAGCTCCAGTGTATAGCCGGTGCGTCGGCTTTTCAAAGCGGTCGAGTGGGGGCGGTGACCCGCCGCACCCGTCTCATGCGCCGACGATGAGCAGCGCGGCAGAAACCGCGAGAAGCCCCTGGATGAAGTAGCGGACGATGTGGGTGGGAAGCCGATTGTGCAGCAGCGTCCCGAGCCACAGCCCGAGCGCCACCGACGGCAGCATCATCGCCGCGGTGAGCAGGATATCCGTCGTCAGCACGTCCGCGGCCACGAGATACGGTATACGCGTCGTGGTGACGAAGGCGAAGTACGCGAGCAGATTCGCCTTGATCGCGGTCTTCTCGCGCCGTACCTCGTTGATGTAGACGACCACCGGCGGACCGCTCACCGAGAAGGCGCCTCCGAACGACCCGCTCACCACCCCCACGACGGTCGCCAACAGCCGACCGGGCAGACCGCCCGTCCGGGTCGCTGCCGATGTGGTGTCGCCGGCCCCGCCGTCGCCCTTCCTGCCCGCGGCCTCCCGGGTTTCCCGGCGGGCAACGTAGAGGCTCGCCGCGAGCGCGATCAGGATGATCGCGCCGAGCGACGCACGCAGGACGCGCTCGTCGAGTCGGACGAGGTAGACGACACCGAGCGGTACGCCTGCGAGCGCGCCGATGGCGAGCGGCCAGAGCATGCGCAGGTCGACGTGCCTGCGCAGCGGGACGAGCGCGGTCACCGTGATGAGCCAGCCGAGCGGCACGACGATCGCGTTCGCCTCCGCGACGGAGAACACGTAGGGAAGGAACCCCATCGCGACGAGCCCGAACCCGTACCCGGTCAGCCCGATCGCGACGGCGGCGAAGAGGAAGGCGACGGCGGCGATGATCAGCGTCACGGGAGCCACGCTATCAGCCCCGGCGCGGACCGGCAAGCGAGGCGCCTGCCGTGTGGTTGTGCGCGACCGCAAGGCGGCGTACAATTGAGCCCGAGGAGTTCGTATGAAGGTCGGACGGAACGATCCCTGCCCATGCGGCAGCGGGAAGAAGTATAAGCACTGCTGTTACGCCAACGACAGCGTCAAGCACGATGAGCCGATCATCGAGGCGCCGGAGAGCGCAGAGCCCGAGGATGTCGATTCGGAGGACGATCACCCGAACACGCCGCATCACCACCGCAAGGACCGCTCGCGGTTCGAGGGCGAGGTGAAGGGCAGCAGCAGCGCCTTCGCGCCGCGCACGACGAGGGGTGCGCAGCGCGGCTCCTGACGCGTGCGGCGCTCGGCGCGGCTTACACCGTCTCGTCCGGCTTCCAGCCGAGCGCCTCGTAGTGCGCCCGGCGGCGCTTCTTGTCGCGGTCGTGCTCGGCGTGCGCGAGGCGCGCCACGT
>CAYWJH010000059.1:2900-19349 GCA_964458555.1 uncultured Spirochaetaceae bacterium
GCCCGGCGGCGCTTCTTGTCGCGGTCGTGCTCGGCGTGCGCGAGGCGCGCCACGTCGAGCGCCTTCTCCTGCGGCACGACGATGACCCCGTCGCCGTCGGCGACGACCACGTCTCCGGGCCTCACGTACGCTCCGTCGATGCTTACGGGGATGTCCTTCGCGTCGAACTGCAGGCGTCCCTGCACCATCGTCTGCGCGATCGAGCGCGACCAGAACGGTACGCTCTGCGCGATGATCTCATCGGTGTCGCGCACCCCTCCGTCGCATACGATGCCCCGGGCCCCCTTGCGCATGCAGCTCAGCGTATTGTCCGATCCCATGAGACCCACGTTGAGCCCCGACATGTCGATGACGACGAGGTCGCCGTCCCCAATGTCGTCGATCCACGGGTACGGGCAGATCTCCCGGTAGTACATGGAGGACCACTCCCAGTACTCCTCTTCGCCGAGCTCGGGGACGGTGCCGGTGTAGGCCACGTAGCGCGCGGTCCGCGCGATGCCGTACGCCCGGCGGCGCTCGAGCGGCCGAATCGCCGAACCGACCGATCCGGTGAAGTGCAGCATGAGGTTGTCCATGCCGTCGCGCACGTCGGTCACGCGCAGGTCCGCGTACGCGTCGAGAATTTCTTTCCGCAGTGATGCGTCCATAGTCGCTCCTGTCTTCGATTGGGTACAACGATCGTGGCCGCGCTCGCGCGGGCTGTCAAGCGCCGTGGCCGAAACGCAGCGATCGGTGATACTCTCGGGGCGATGAGTATCCCCGTTCGCCTCGCTCGCCTGCGACCCGGCTTCCTCAGGTTTCTGCGCACGACCTTCGGTCTCTCCACGTTCGCGGCCGTCGCCGCCTTCGGCACCGTCGGGTACAACATCGGCTCGTCGTACTACTGGCTCATGGCCACCGCGGTCGTCCCGGCGGCCGTGTACGCGATTCTGCGCCGGGCGGTTCCCATCGCGCAGGCGCGCGTGCTCGCGAAGAAGCGCTGGAAGGCGTACGGGCCGAACGTGGAGCGGGTGCCGTACACGCAGTTCGAGGTCTACCGCGACCGCTACGGCGAGCTTACCCGCGACCCGCGGCTCGGGTTCGTCGACGACCGCACGTGGGGCGACCTGGGCATGGACGAGATCCACGACCGGATCGACGTCTGCTTCACGATCGCAGGACGCAACGAGCTCTACCGGACGCTCCGCCACGCGCTGCCGCCTGAGTCTGCGCTCGCCGACCGGGCCGAGCTCATGGAGCTCTTTTCTACGAACAGCGCGGTGCGGTTGCAGATCGCGCAGGCGCTCGCGAGGATCGGCGAGGAGCGCGACGCCGACCCGGCCACGCTCCTGTGGGGCGAGGGCGCGCAACCCGACGACCTCTACCCGGTGTTCGTAGCCATGTGCATCTTCTCGATCGCCGCGATCGTCACGACCGCGGCGGTCGACCTCACGCTGGGGATCATCGCGATCGTCGTCGCCTTCTTCAGCAACATGTGGGTGTACTACCGCAAGGCGCGCCACCTCTCGGTGCACATCCCGGCGCTGCGGGTGCTCAGTCGGATGATCGAGGCGGCGAAGCGGCTCGACTGGTACGGCCTGCCCGAGGCCCGCAGGCACACCGGCGGCGCGAAACGCGCGTACGCGTGGTTGCTCACCGGCGCGCCGAGTCCCTCTCCCACGCTGAGCGGCGACATCACCGAGGTCGTCTTCCTCTACGTGAAGATGTTCTTCCAGATCGACCTCATCGCGTACAACCGGATCGTGCGCACGATCGCAAAGAACGAGGACGCCTACCGCGCGCTCTACCAGGGGATCGGGTCGATCGACGCGGGCTTTGCGCTCGCCTCCTACCGCGCGCGCCGGCGTCGGACGTGCGACGCCGAGCGCACGGCGCCAGGCGGTAACGGACACGAAGCACCGGCTTCCGACATCGGCATTCATCTCGACGGAGCCTACCACCCGCTCATCGGCAAGGCGGTCCCGAATACGGTTTCGCTCGACCCGCCCGGCGCGATCGTCACCGGGACGAACATGGCCGGCAAATCGACCTTTCTGCGGATGGTCGGGATCAACGTGCTCTTCGCGCAGACGACCGGCTACGCCTTCGCGAAGGCGTACCGCGCGCCACGCTTCCGCATCATGTCGTCGATCGAGAAGCACGACGACATCGAGGAGGGGAAGAGCTTCTACTACGACGAGGCCGAGCGTATCTACACGATGATCGAGGAGACGGGCACCGGTGAAGCGACGCTGCTGCTGATCGATGAGCTCTTGTCCGGGACGAACTCGCTCGAGCGCGAGAGCGCGTCGGTGGCGATCCTCCACTACCTCGCCGACCGCAAGGCGCTCACGATCGCCGCGACGCACGACGTGGCGATCGCGCGCGGGGTCGCCGACCGCTACTCGCTGCACTTCTTCACCGACAGCGCCGACGAGAACGGGCTCACCTTCGACTACAAGATCCACGACGGGGTCGTGCAGACGCGCAACGCGATCAAGCTGCTTCGGCTCATCGGCTATCCGGAGGACGTGATCGAGACCGCGCTTGAGAGCACCCGAGGTCTCTGATAGAGTTTCGCATGCCGTTCACGCTGCTCTGGTACGACCTCGAGACCTTCGGACGTCACCCGCAGTGGGACCGCATCGCACAGTTTGCCTCTATCCGTACCGACGACCGGTTCGAAGAGATCGGCGAGCCCACCGTCGCCTGGTGCCGTCTCACCCCCGACTACGTACCGCATCCGGACGCGTGCCTCATCACGGGCATCACGCCGCAGACGGTGCAGGAGCGAGGCGTCGCCGAGCGGGAGTTCGCGCGGATCGTCCACGAGCAGATGATCACGCCGTCCACCTGTTCGGTTGGCTTCAACAGCATCCGCTTCGACGACGAGTTCGTCCGTGCGCTCTTCTACCGCAACTTCTACGACCCGTATCGCCGCGAGTACGCGGAGAACAACTCGCGCTGGGATATTCTCGACCTCATGCGGATGTGCCACGACCTGCGCCCCGACGGCATCGAGTGGCTCCGCGACGACCGCGGGGTGCCGGTCTTCAGGCTCGAGGAGCTCGCGCGCGCGAACGGGATCGAGCACGACCAGGCGCACGACGCGCTCTCCGACGTACGCGCGACGATCGGTCTCGCGAAGCTGGTCCATCGAGTGAACCGAAAGCTCTTCCGCTACTACTTCAAGCTCCGGCGGAAGGACGAGGTACGGCGGATGCTCAACCTGCAGCAGATGGAGCCGGTGCTGCACACCTCGGGCATGTTCAGCTCGCCGGCCGGCTGCACGTCGATCGTCGTACCCTTGAGCGTCGCGCCGGAGAACGGCAACGAGATCATCGCCTACGATCTGCGCCGCGACCCGTCGGACTGGCTCGACGCGTCGGTCGAGGAGATTCGCCGGCGGGTCTTCACGAAGCAGGCCGAGCTCGCCCACGAGGAGCGCATCCCGCTCAAGGGCATCCGCATCAACCGCTCGCCGGCGATCGCGCCGCTGTCGACGCTCACGGGCGAGCGCGCGAGCGAGCTCGGCATCGACGTCGAGCGCTGCCTCGAGCACGCACGTCTCATCCGCGAGCGCACCGATCTCGTCCGACGCATCCGCGCGGTCTACGCCGACCGCCCGCGTCACGCGCACCGCGACCCCGACCTGCAGATCTACTCCGGCGACTTCTTCCCCGACGAGGACCGCGAGGAGTTCGAGCAGATTCGCACGATGCCACCGGAGGAGCTGAAGACGAATCCGCCAAGGCTCTTCGACCCCCGCGGCCCGGAGATGCTCTGGCGCTACATCGCGCGCAACTACCCCGACTCGCTCACCGAAGAGGAGCGCGAGAAGTGGCGCAGCTTCTGCGCGACGAGAATCCTCACGCCCGAGCCCGACGGGGCGATCGACATAGGCACGTTCAAGCGCGACGTCGCGAACCGTCTCTCGCGCATCGACACGCCGGCGCGCGACAAGGTGATCCTCAAGCGCCTGCTCGAGTACGGCGCCGAGCTCGAAGAGACGGTGCTCGCGTAGGCGCGCGGCGCTGGCGCGGCCCCGCCGGCTCCCCCGCGACCGCGCCTACCGACGCCGCGAGCAGGCGGTACCGCCGCCTCCTCCGCCGAAGATCACCATCATCCCGAAGAGAAAACCGAAGTTGTACCAGCCGCCGTTGTTGTAGACGTCGTACATCGTCACCTTGTCGCTGAAAAGCGACACGACGAACGTAATCGGCGCGATGATGCCGTGCCACACCCCGTTCCAGAACCCGGCGACCTCTCCTTCGTCGTCCTCCTGCCCGACGAGCGCGTTCGGCCCCGGGGCACAGCCCGAAAACGCAACGAGCAGCACGACGACGAGTCCGACGATTCCAGCGATCCGTTTCATACGATTCTCCTCTCCCCTGCTTTCCTGAACAACACCGGCGGCGATTCAGCCTGACACCGATCATCCCCCGCGCCGACCGCGGGGAAGATGCTCGTCGAGCTCCTCGAGAAAGCGGTCGACCTCCGAACCCACCGTTTCGAAGACCTCGCGGTACTTATGGAAGTCGAGCATCTCGACGACGGGGACCGCGGTGCTCGCGCGGATCGCATCGACGAGCGAGCCGGACTCGAACACGACCGGCTCCCGGCGCCAGTAGTCGCTTGCGACCGCGGATATCTCGAGTCCGGCCTCCTCGATCGCGCGGATGAAGGGGACGTAGGCGACTCCCTTCGCACCGCCTGCGGCGAGCGCGAGTCCGATGCGCGGTTTCCGTCGTCTTCTTCCGATCATTCTCGTGCCAGTATAGCGCGGAGACGCCGGCGGCAACATCCCGATTGACGCATCGCGCTACGCGGCGCATACTTCCCCCAGAGGCCAAAGATGACGGTTCTGATCATTGACGATTCCGGGGTGATGCGGCGTATCCACGCGAACACCCTCAAGGAGCACGGTGTCGACACGGCGGATCTCCGCGAGGCGGAGGACGGCGCCGCCGCGCTCGAGATCGCGGAGCGGAACGACATCGACCTCTTCCTCGTCGACTGGAACATGCCCAAGCTCGACGGGCTCGCGCTCGTGAAGAAGCTGCGCGCGATGCCGGAGTACGCCGAAACCCCCATCATCATGGTCACGTCCGAGGCTGCGAAGTACCACGTTGTCGAGGCGGTCAAGGCGGGGGTGACGAACTACGTCGTCAAGCCCGTGCACGGCGACCTCCTGTGGGAGAAGATCGGCAAGTACTTCGAGTAGCTCAGCTCCACCCGGGAAGGCCCGTGCCAGGAGGACACATGAAGGTCAAATACATCAACCCGTTCGTAGCCGCGGCGGTCAATCTGTTCCGCGACTACCTCGGGTTGAAGGTGGAAGGCGGCAAGCCGTTCGTGCTCTCCGATCCGCAGGACCTGATGGAGGTCTCGGGCATCATCGGCCTCGCCGGCGAAACTACTGGCGCGGTTGTTCTGAGCTTCTCGCGCGAGACTGCTATTGACGTTATCTCGAAGATGGAGAAGTCGACCTATACCGCGCTCGGCTCGGAGGTCATCGACGGCGTGGGCGAGCTCGTGAACATCATCGCCGGCAACGCCAAGAAGGATCTCACCGATTTCCGCATCGAGATCTCGCTTCCCGGCGTGGTAACCGGCAAGTCGTACCAGATCCATTGGCCGGAACGAATCCCGGTCGTAAGCATTCCGTTCGAGTCGGACGCGGGACCGTTCAGCGTCAACGTGTCGCTACGAGACATGGCGTAGCGATGACGTTACTCCGTTCGATCCAGGCCAAGGTCGCCTCGGTCATCATCCTCGTACTCGCGCTCAGCGTCGCGGCGTCCATCTTCATCACCGTCAGCAACCAGCGGGAGACGTTTCTCGACGAGACGAGCCGGAACCTCGCCGCCACGAGCAGCATCATCAATAACGTCGTGCGAAACACGATGGTCGTCGGCGACGCGCCGGTCACGATCCGCACCATCCAGGACATTCAGGGGATCGGCGACTTCCGGGAGATCACGGTCTATCGTCGCGACGGCACGAATGCGTTCAGCGACGACGCGACGATCGAAGAGGTGAACGCGCAGCTCGGCCGATCGGGTTTCGAGCTCACCGAGCGACTCCCCCGCGAGACGATCTCCAACGCGAGTTTTGACCGGGCGGTGGAGACCAGCACTCCGGAGCTCGTGGAATCGCTCGACGAGCAGCGCGTCGACTACTACTTCCCCATCCTGAACTACGCCGACTGCCGCGTCTGCCACGGAAACGAAGAGTTCATCCGCGGGGTCGCGCACTTCCAGGTTTCGACGGCGCGCGTCTTCGACCAGATCTCGATGACGCAGACGACGCTCACGCTCTTCTTCGTCGGTACCGGCATCGTCCTCGCGGTGGTCATCGTCCTGCTGATGCGCGGCATCGTGCTCGACCCGCTCCTCCGCCTGAGGACCACCGTCTCCAGGGTCGGGGAAGGCGACCTCGACACGCGTGCCGACATCCGTTCCGGTGACGAGTTCTCCGAGCTCGCCGACTCGATCAACACGATGATCGAGGGGCTGAAGGACCGTGAACGGCTCGAGCTGCAGAACCGCGTCATCGAGGCGCGCAACGAGGAGAACCGCAAGTACCTCGACAACATCAACGAGGGGCTGCTCCTCCTCGACGAGGACCACCGCATCAGCGAACAGTACTCGACCTTCCTCGAAGAGCTCTTCGGGACCGACGACATCGCGGGCCGCAGCTTCTCCGGGTTCATCTACCCCGAGGATGAGCCGGAGAGCGAGCGTCGTCGCGAGCTCGGTCAGTTCGTCGACCTCGTGTTCACGAGTGTGACGACGGATATGGAGATGATCGCGTCGATCAACCCGCTCGCCGACCAACGGCTGACGGTCGCACGCGAAGAGGGCGAAGCCGAGATCGTCGTGGACGCGAGCTTTCAACGGATCTTCGAAGGCGACGCCGTGCAGAACGTCATGGTGATTTTCGTCGACAAGACGCAGCTCGTCCACGCGGAGGAGGCGCTCGAACGCGAACGCGAGCGCAGCGCCACCGAGCAGGAGCAGATCGCGGCGATACTCCGGTCGGGGCCCGAGGCCTTCCAGGAGTTCGCCGAGGACGCGCACCGAACGCTCGAGCTGCTCGAAGAGCACGCAGACCTCACCGGCGACGAGTCGACGCTGAGCCGCCTCTTCCGGGAGCTGCACTCGCTCAAGGGCTCGGCGCGCTATATGGAGTTGCGGGGATTCGCCCGGTCGCTGAACGAGCTCGAGGAGGTTGTGGCCGCGGTCAGGGACGGACGGCGCGCGGCGAACGAGGAGACCTCGCGCCGAGTGAGCGAGATGACCGACGACCTCGCGGAAGGACTCGCCGACATTCGGCGCATCAACGACCGGTTTCGCGAGTTCGCGACCGCCGACAAGTCCGAGCGCGCCTTCGCACGGTCGGTCCGCGGGTTCTTCGAAAACCTCGAGCGCATGGCCGACGGGCTTGCGAAGGAACTCGGCAAGGAGGTCCGCGTCCGCACGTCGACCGACTTCGATACGCTCGCCATCCTCTCGCAGATACGCAACCCGATCATCCATCTCGTCCGAAACGCGATCGACCACGGTATCGAGGAGGGTATCGAGCGCATCTCGAAGAACAAGCCCGAGTACGGAACGATCGCCGTAACGGTCTCGCGCGAGAGCGACGAAAGCTGCCGCGTCGAGGTCCGCGACGACGGACAGGGAATCGATTTCGCCGCAGTCGAGCGCCGCGCCCGATCGTTCGGCCTCGTGACCTCGGAGAGCCCGTCGCGAAACGAGCTCCTCAAGGCGCTGTTTCATCCCAGTTTCTCCTCGCGCGAGGAGGCGACCGAGGTGTCGGGCCGCGGGGTGGGGCTCGACGCGGTGCAGGACGCGGTCCACGCGTTGGGCGGAAGCATCTCGGTCGCCACGAGAGCGGAGGTGGGAACGAGGTTCACGCTGCGGATCCCGCTCGGAGGAGAGAACGCATGAAAACCGCCACGCTGTTCGTGCTCGCGCTGGCAGCGAGCCTGCTGTCTGCGTGCGGAACCGACCCGGTCGAACCGGACGTCGACCCCCTCGAAAGCGAGGAGATATCGGCCTCACGCCTGTGGAATCGCATTACCGAGGAGGCGCCCTACGAGTCGTACTCGTTCTGGCCGCGCGAAAAGGGCGTGCAGCCCGGGCAGGCGCCGCACGGGCCGTTTCACCGGATTCTCGTGAACAAGACGCTCGTGGATTCGCTGCCGCGCGACGACCGCATCGCCCCCCATGGGTCTGTCATCGTGAAGGAGAACATGAACACCGCGCGGGAAGTCACCGGGTACACGGTGATGGCGAAGGTCGACGGATTCGACCCCGAGAACGGCGACTGGTACTGGGCTCGCTACGACACCGACGGAACCGTCGGGGCGGCCGGTTCGGTCGATTCGTGCATACAGTGCCACGCCGGCATGGGGAGCAACGACTACATCATCGTACACAGGCTCGATCGGCCCCTTGCCCGAGACGAGTGAACGACCCGGATTCGGCAGATGGAGACTGCAGGTTCCCTCTTTATCCTCGCGTTCTTCGTGCTCATACCGATCGCGATGGCCGTGCTGCTCCTCATCCTCGCGGTCAAGCGGCGGGAGGCCGCGCGAACGTGGCGCACCGTCGGTGCGGCTGTCGGGCTCGAGCTCATCGAGCAGGGCTCGAGCGAGCGGCAGCGGCTCACCGAGCGGCTCGGCGAGATGCTGTTCACGCTCCACCCACGCAGCGACCACCGTATCGCGCACGCGCTCGCCGGTGAGGTCGACGGCCGCGAGACGTGGGTCGCCTCCGCGCAGACGGTCAACAAGGCGCCCGCCGGACAGCGCTACGCGGTGACGCGAATGGTGACCTGCGTGGAGGCACGGGGGATCGACGAGATCCTCCTGCTCGCCAGACCTACGAGCGCGAAGCACGGATCAAGCCTCCTCGAGCACGCGAAAGGACTCGAGCGCCCGGAGAGCGAGCGGTGGTCGTGGGTGCGGACAAACGCACCGGGGGTCGTAGCCGATCTCGCTCCGGAAGAGACGTCCGTCGACGCGCTGCGGTCGCTCATGGAGCCGGGTGACGCGCTTGTCGTCTTCCCGCGCTTGCTCGTCCACCTGCGACAGCTCGACAACTCGGTTCACACCGCCGCGATCGAATCGTACATAGTCGAGACGTCCGAGCGCGCGCGAGCGCTGATCGGTCTGAGCGCCGACCTCAGTCGCCGCGGGAGTCGCCCCCTCGGCTGACGGCTTCGATACCGGCGAGCTCGTGGATCAGACGGAATACTTCGGGGCGTCGCCCGCGGTTGCGACTCGAATCGTTGCGGCCATGCGCCTTGATAGCACGACGCGGCTGTGCGGGTGAACACGAGCACACCGGTCATTTGTCGGCACCGCGCCCGGCCGCGCGAGCGACATCGGCCTGAAGGATGGCCCTGGCGGTGGCCACCGTCATGACCGTATCGTCGGTGACACGGCACCGTTCGTCGAAGAGGGTCAAGCGGGTGGTCTTGGTCGGCCGGCGCTCGTGGACCGAGCCGATGACGTCGCCAGCGATCGCGCCGAGCATGGTGAGCTGATCGTAGCACACGCGGCGCGCCGGGGAAAAGCCGCGAAGCGGGGACCGCGTTTTGCTGAGCCGCACTACCCACAGTACCTTTGGAGCAGGAGGACACCATGCCGCGAACGATCACCGCAGACGAGCTCAAGGAGAAGATCGATCGGGGCGACGACTTCCACCTCGTCGAGACGCTGCTCCCGCGCGAGTACGAGAAGTGGCACCTTCCCGGCGCGATCAACATCCACTTCAACAAGATAGGAAAGCAGGCGCGCGAGAGCTTCGGCGAGGCCGACGAGATCGTCGTCTACTGCCACGACGAGGAGTGCAACGCGAGCCCGATCGCTGCGAAGAAGCTCGAGGGCATGGGCTACACAAACGTCGTCGAGTTCCCCGGCGGCAAGAAGGCGTGGCGCAAAGCCGGCTACCCGGTCGAGGAGTAGGCCGGCCTGACCAGCGGCTCGCAGGACGTCCGCCCGGCCAGCAGCGGCGTGCGCTCGTCGGCCGCGAGCGCGTATCGGCGCAGGAACTCCTCCCGCCCGAATACGCGCGCGCCGAGCGCGAGCTTGTACTCGATCACCATTCCCAGATCCCACCACGCGAACCCCGCGCGGCGAAGCAGCACGCCGAGCGAGGCGAGTTGTACCGACCCGGCCCCGCTCTTCGCGTGGAACCCGGAGAGGCTGGTGTAGACGCGTCCACACGCGTACCCGATCTCGCCGGCGACCAGTCGCGAGCCGTCGTACACCTCGACCGAGTGCGCCGCTACGCCTTCGCGAGGCTTCTCGTAGAGCTCGCGCAGCGCGCCGTTCAGCCGCTCGGTCAGCCAGCGGTCGGGGTGATGCGCGACGATCGCGTCCAGGCAGCGGTCGAAGTCGGTGTCGATCGAGATCTCCACTCCACGCGCGTGCCGTCGCGTGCTCTTCGCGATGTGAAGCTCCTCCGGGTCGAGCAGACAACGTTGCTCGTGCACCTTCACGAGCAGGATCTCGTGACCGGTGAACTCTTCGCTCATGGGCAGGAACCCCGCACGGCAGACGCGGGCGACCATCTGCGCGTCGAGCCGGGGCGAGGCGCAGAACTCGACGCCTCTCGCGTCGACGAGCTCGCGCACTCCCGGCAGGTCGTGTGGACCTTCGATCACCGGGAAGAAGTGTTCGAGCAGCGCCGGAAGCGCGGATTCGGGTACCATCGGCTGCTTCAACGTACCGTGATCGTGCTTCCGCGGGAAGTGGCGCGTCGGACAGGGCCGGGGGCGCACCGCGTCGGCACGCCCGCGCCGGGATGCCGATCGCGGCGATTGGGAGTATACTGGGTTCGATGAGAATCGTGCGCACACCGTGGCTCGTCGTGCTCGTCTCGCTCGTCGGGGTCCTTGCCGCGCCGCAGCTGATAGGTGCCCAGCAGGTGGACCCGGCAGGGGACGCGGCGTCCGGGAGTGAAACGACCGGGGCCGACGGAGCAGCACCGCCGGTCTTCGTCGTCCCCATTCAGGGCGAGATCAACCCGAGCCTGGTGGTCTTCCTCCGGCGCGCGACCGAGCGTGCGGTGGAGCAGGGCGCGTCGCACATCGTCTTCGACATCGACACCTTCGGCGGACGCGTCGACTCCGCGTTGCAGATCACGACGATCATCGGGAGCCTCGCCGACATCGAGACGATCGCCTTCGTGCCGGTCCGCTCGGAGGGAACGGGCGTGAGCTGGTCGGCGGGAGCGCTCATCTCCTTCGCCACCGACGCGATCTACATGGCGCCGGGAACGTCGATGGGCTCGGCGGCGCCGGTCATCCAGGGACCGGACGGCACGGCCCAGCAGGCGGACGAGAAGACGGTCAGCGCCGTGCGAACGCAGATGGCCGCGCTCGCGGAGAAGAACGGCTACCCGGTCGCGATCGCCCGGGCGATGGTCGACTACGACGTCGAGGTCGTCGAGGTGATCGTCGACGGCGAGCCGGTGGCGGTAGACGCCTCTGAACAGGAGGCCTTCGTGCGCGACGCCGAGGCGCGCGGCAGCTCGGTCGAGATCGGCCGCACGATCTCCGAGGCGGGCAAGCTCCTCTCGCTCACCGCGGGCGAGATGGAGCGCTACGACGTCTCCTCCGGGGTTCTCTCGTCGATAGACGCCGTGCTCGCCGACCTCGGCGCAGCCGGCGCCGAGATCGTCCGACTCGAGCCGAGCTCGGCCGACCAGGCGGTCTCCGTCCTGACGAGCGGCGGGGTGACGAGCCTCCTCATCCTCGTGGGACTCATCGCGCTCTTCGTCGAGATCACGAGCCCCGGATTCGGGGTGCCCGGCGCGGTCGGCATTCTCGCGTTCGCCGTCATCTTTACGGCGAACGGACTGCTCGGCCGGGTTGGGTCGGTGGAGCTGCTGCTCTTCCTCGTGGGGACCATCCTGCTCGTGCTCGAGGTCTTCGTCATACCCGGGTTCGGTGTCGCAGGGATCTCCGGCATCGCGCTCGTCGCGGTTTCGCTCGTCCTCTCGATGCAGAGCTTCGTCGTACCGACCTTCGAGTGGGAGTGGCAGGCGTTCCACCGCAACGTGCTGATCGTCGTGGGGAACATCCTCGGCGCGCTCATCGCGGTCGGGGTGCTCGCGCACTTCGTGCCACGGTTCCGCTTCTTCTCGCGGCTCGTCCTCGCCGAAGCGCAGGAGACGAGCGCCGGCTACACCGTGCAGGATGAGTCGCAGAGCGCGAGCTATCTGGGCGTGCGGGGCGTAACGGTGACGACGTTGCGGCCGAGCGGGAAGGCGGCCTTCGACGAGGAGACGATCGTCGTCGAGTCGGAGGGTGAGTACATCGACTCGGGAACGCCGGTGGAGATCGTCTCGGTCAACGGGAACCGCGTCGTCGTCAGGAGGGCCGATTGATACCCCTGTGGGTCTCCTTCGCGCTGCTCGGCGCCGGCATCCTCGCGATCTACCTGGAGATCTTCGTGCCTGCCGCGGGGCTGATCGGCCTGGCCGGCGGCGGCATGATCGTAGCAGGGGTCGTGCTCGGCTACGCCTACCACGACCCGCTCACCGGGAGCATCGTGCTGTTTGTGAGCCTCGTGCTCACGCCAACGGCCATTTTCCTCGGCCTCAAGGCGTTCCCGAACACGCCGGTAGGAAAGCGGCTCATTCTGAGCTCCGATCGCTCGGCCGAGCGGTCGGCCGACCAGTCGGCGGGACGCGGGGGCGGCGGGCGCGAAGAGAGCGACGGAGGCGAGGCGGACGGCGGCGCTGCCTCCGGCGGAGACGGCCGCTACGCCGACCTCGCCCGCGGCACCGAGGGTGAGGCCGTAACCGTGCTTCGTCCGTCCGGCACCGGTCGTTTCGGGCGGGCCCGGGTAAGCGTCGTCACGAGCGGGGAGTTCATCGAGCAGGGCGCGCCCATCAGGATCGTGCGCGTCGAAGGTAATCGCGTCGTCGTGCGCGAAGCACCCCGCAGCGAATCGTAAGGGAGGAACCGATGGAGATCATCATACTCTACGTTGTACTGGGCATCGTCGCGTTGGGCCTGCTCGTGCTCTTCGTGAAGTTCTTCGGGCTCTGGTTCCGGGCGCTGCTCTCCGGGGCACCGGTCGGACCGGCGCGGCTGATCGGCATGTGGCTGCGCAAGGTCGACCCGAACACGATCGTCGACGCGAGGATCATGCTCGCGAAGGCCGGAATCCCGCTGGACACCGACCAGCTGGAGACGCACTTCCTCGCGCGAGGCGACGTGATGAGCGTCAGCCAGTCGCTCGTCGCGGCGAACAAGGCGAACATCCCCCTGCCCTTCCAGCGCGCGGCGGCGATCGACCTCGCCGGACGCGACGTGCTCGAGGCGGTGAAAACGAGCGTCAACCCGAAGGTCATCGACTGCCCGGACCCGACAAAGGGGAAGCAGGCGATCGACGCCGTGGCGAAAGACGGGATCCAGCTCAAGGTGAAGGCGCGCGTCACGGTGCGCGCAAACATCGAGCGGCTCGTCGGCGGCGCGACCGAGGAGACGATCATCGCGCGCGTCGGTGAGGGCATCGTCACGACCATCGGCTCGTCGGAGAACTACAAGGCGGTCCTCGAGAATCCCGATCTGATCTCCAAGCGGGTCCTCGAAAAGGGCCTCGACGCCGGCACCGCCTTCGAGATCCTCTCCATCGACATCGCCGACATCGACGTGAGCGAGAACGTGGGAGCGAAGTTGCAGGCCGATCAGGCGGAAGCCGACAAGCGCCGATTCCAGGCGGAGGCCGAGAAGCGGCGCGCCGCGGCGTTCGCGCGCGAGCAGGAGATGCGCGCGCTCACGCAGGAGAACCGCGCTGAGGTCGTGCTCCAGGAGGCGGAGATTCCCAAGGCGATCGCGGAGGCATTCCGGCAGGGCCATCTGGGCGTGATGGACTACTACCGGCTGCGGAACATCCAGGCGGATACCGATATGCGTCAGAGCATCGGCGGTCAGGGCGACGAAGAGGGCTCAGACGGCACGCCGCCGGAGGGGATGTAGGATCGATGGATCTTCCCGCGCTTTTTTCGCTTATCTCCGCGGCGATCCTCGGATTGTTGCCGGTGCTGTTGCTCTTCGGCAGGCGGCGCATGCAGCGCCGGACGCAGTCGTCCGAGCGCTCGCCGGCGAGCGCTGCGGAGGCCCCGCCCCCGATGACCCGCGAGAACGCCGACAGCGGCGAGCGGCCCATCCTCGGGCGCCTGGCCCGCGACGAACGGAACGAGGAGCAGTCGGGTGAGTCCGCGCGCGAACGCGAGCTGCGCGAGGCGGCGATCATCGCCGGATCGGGCACCGCCCGTTCGGTGACGGCGACCGCGATAGGCTCGACCGCGCCGGGCCGGAAGGCGAGCGCTGGCGAACAGACGATCGAGGACCGACTCGCGCGTCTCACGCCGATGCAGCGGGCGATAGCGTACAGCGAGATTCTCGGGCGACCCGCGGCGCTGCGGGAGCCCGGCCGTCGAGACCGACCGTAGACCCACACGCCGCTGGTGTTCGCGCTCGACCTCCTCGACAGCGTACTCATTCTCGGCGTCGCCTGCCTGGTCACGGTGATCGCCTTCGTCGATCAGCCGCGGGTGAAGGCGTTGATCTTCTCGTTTCCCATCCCCTTCTCGCTCGCGAACCTCTCCTTGGGTACCCCGATCGGCGCGGCACACGCGGTGGGCCTCCTCAACCTGCTGCTCTTCGTCAATCTCGCGCGCTGGCTGCACGTCGGGGCGCGGGTGCCGATCGTTCCCACGATCGTCCTCTCCGCCGGCGCGTACATCGGCATCGGGGCGGCGCTCAACCCGGTGATTCCCGACACCGCGCCCGCGTTCTGGGTCGCTTACTCCGTCGTCGTCGCGACCGGCGTCACCTTGCTCTTCGCGTTGCCGGACCGCAGCGAACCGCGCCACCGCAGCGAGCTCCCGGTACCGGTCAAGTTTCTCGCCGTGGGCGCGGTGGTAACGCTCGTCGTGATTCTCAAGGGCATGCTCGGCGGATTCATGACGACCTTCCCGCTCGCCGGGGTGACGACGGTCTACGAGACGCGGAAGAGCCTGTGGACGCTGAGCCGTCAGGCGCCGCTTCTCATCCTCGCAGTCTCGACGATGATGCTCGTGATGCGGCTGTCTCAGACCCTCGCCGGGATGGGCGTCGCGCTCTCGCTGCTCCCCGGGCTCGCCGCGTGGGCCGCGGTCATGACGCCGGTGACCATTCTCAGGTGGCGTGCCGACGACCGGCGAGCGAAGCGAGTAGCCGCTCGGTCAGGTGCTCGAGAAACCCGTCCAGATCGCTCCACCGCATCGCGACCCGAATCGGCTTCGCCTGCGGATCGCGCACGGTGCGCCCGTCGTCGGTGACGCGGATGCCCATCTCCTGAACGTCCAGCCCGTCCTCGGAGTAGGCGAGGTAGACGGCGACGGTGTCGAAGAGGGTCGACGAGCGATGCTCGATGAAGCTCGCGTCGATCCAGGGCACGAGCCGCGCCCAGGTCCGGTTGTTCGCCATCAGCGCCTGCAGGAGCGTGTCGTTCGAGTCGCGCACGCGAGCGTAGCCGTCGCCGCGCAGGATCGCCTGGTCGCACGTATCGAGCGGGGTGACGACGATCTCGCGCCACGGCGCCGCGAAGATCGCCCGCGCGGCGGAGACGTTCTCGCGCACGTTGGTCTCGGCGACCGGATCGCTGGCCTCGCCGTACCCCCGGTCCACGCTGCCGAACATGCCCACGAACCGGCACTTCGGCGCGATGTCCGGCGCGAGCTCGAGCGCGCGCTCGAGATTGGGGGCGGGCCCTATGCCTATGATCGTCACCGGCTCGTCGGATGCGCGCACCAGGTCGATCATCGCGCGAACCCCGTCCTCGTGGACGATGCCCGGGTAGTCGTCGAGCCGGTAGTCGCCGAGCCACGGCGCCTGGAACTCGTGACACGCGTCGAAGCGCAGCCCCACGCCCACATCGACCTCCGTCCGGCCGGCCGTCTCGAGGAGCTTCGCCGCGACGCGCGCGCGGTAGACCGTGTCGCACGTGTCGGTGAGAACCAGCCCGGGCGCGAGCTCCGGGCAGCGAAGCAGCATCGCGAGCGCCCACGTGTCGTCTATGTCGGAGCCTATATCGGTGTCGAGGATGACCGGTATTGCCATGCTCGCCTACTCCCCCGTCACGTCGTCCGCGAGCCGCGCGATCTCCTCGAGGTTGAAGCTGTCCACGTCGTGGTCGACGCCGCCGACGCGCTTCATAATCACTCGGTCGAGCCATCGCAGCTCGTCGAGCACGATGCGGCCGCCGACGTAGTACTGTCCGAAGCTGTGCGCGACGAGTCTGGCGGGGAAGTTGTCGGCGAGCTGCTGCTCGGCACGCTGTTCGCCGTAGAGGCAACTGAGGTAGAGCCCGACGCGGCGCTCGAGCAGCGCGTCGAGGTTCGCCTCGACGAAGCGGCTGACCGACTTCGGGATGGTCCCCGCGTAGATGGGAGCGCC
>CAYWJH010000060.1:0-10554 GCA_964458555.1 uncultured Spirochaetaceae bacterium
CTAGAGCGGCGGCGTGGCGACCGGGCAGGCATCGCCGGCCCGGCGGGGTAGGCGCCCCGGACCTCGTCGACGCTCGCGTACCCGTGCTCGTCGAGCCAGGCGTCGATCTCGCGCGCGATGCGGCCGTAGACGCCGTGCCCCTCTTCGATCGCGACGGTGCACACGCCCACCGCGCTCGCGCCGGCCATGAGAAACTGCACCGCGTCGCGGCCGCAGGCGATGCCGCCCACACCGACGACCGGCTTCTCCTGCGTTCGCGCGAGCTCGGCGACGATGCGAAGCGCGATGGGGCGGATCGGCGGCCCGGAGAGCCACCCGGTGCCGTCGGGGCTGCCGAGCGGCGGCGCGGGATTCGCGGGATCGAAGTCGAGCACCGGCCCGTACGAGTTGATCGCGACGAAGGCGTCCACGTACGGCGCGACCGCGGAGGCGAGGGCGGGGATGTCGGGGAAGCCCGGCGAGATCTTCATCCAGACCGGAACGGATACCGTCTCGCGTAGGCTTCGCGCCACTTCGACGAGCGGTGCCGTCTCGCTTCCGGTGTAATGGGTCGAGAACTCGAAGGCGTGCGGTGCGACCTCGGACTCGATGAGCCGTCCGAGCGTCGCGACCTCGTCGGGGTGGTAGCCGATCGATACGACGAGCGGCGCGCCGGTCGCCTTCGCCTCCGCGAGGTGGGCGAGGTAGTCGTCCACCGGGATCTCGGACCACGTTTCCGCGTTCACCATGCCGCGGTTCGTCGTACGTCGGATGGTCGGGCGCGCGTCGGTCGCGGCGGTCGTGCTGACGGTCTTGGAGACGATGCCCGCGGCGCCTCCGCCGACCGCCGCGGCCATCATGGCGCCAGTCCGGACGTTCGGGCCGGCGGCGGGCAGGACTGGGTGGGCGAGCTCGATGCGGGTGACGCGCGTGGCGAGGTCAGCCATAGAACCTCGCGTGCAGCTTGCGCGCGACGCGCTGCGCGTGCGCGCGGATGCGTTCCTCATCGAGCGTCGTAAACTCGCCGTCGCGGTAGAGCACCGTGCCGTCGACGATCGTCGCCCAGGCGACCGCCCGGCGCGCACCGTAGACGAGGTGCGCGAGGAGTGTGCTCTCGTCGATGGGGGTGACGGGCCGGTAGTCGAGCACCGCGACGTCGGCGCGCGCGCCGACCTCGAGCGTACCCGTGCAGGGAAAGAACCGCCGGCGCACGGCGGTGCTGCGGCCGAAGAACGCGTCGGCGAGCGGGTCGGCCGGTTCGTCGAGCGTACGCAGGAGCAGGTACTGCGCGCGGAGCGTCTCGACCATGTCGGCGGTCATGCCGTCGGTTCCCAGCACGTAGCCGCCGACGACAGCGGGGGCGAGGTGGCCGACCCCGTTATTCGCGTTGGACTGCGGTGCGGTGACGACCACCGGCTCGACCTCGCGCAGCAGCGCCGCGTCGCGGCCCGAGAGGTGGATCGCGTGGACGAGGATCGAGTACGCGTCGAGCAGGTGGTGCGCGTGGAGCCGGTCGATCGGCCCTTCGAACCCGTCGCAGACGCTGCGCGCGAGGTCCTCGGGCCCCTCGCCCACGTGGACGTGGACGGGCATCGCCTTCGGGCGGGAATCCGCGATCTCTGCGAGCGAGACGTCGCCGAGCGTGAGGTTCGCGTGCAATCCCATCGTACCCTCGACGAACGCGTCGTGCCGATGCGCCTCGAAGAACTCGATGTTCTCCTCGATCTGGTCGCAGACCGCGCGTCGCCCGGTACGCTCGGATATCTCGAAGCAGAGTGTCGCGCGCAGCCCCGCCTCGCCTACGGCGCCGGCGATGACCTCGAGGCTGCCGCCAACGCAGTTCATCGACGCGTGGTGGTCGAAGAGCGTCGTCGTCCCGCTTCGGATGTGGTCCATCAGCCCGACTATCGCCGAGTAGTAGACGCTCTCTTCGTCGTGCGCCGCGTCGAGCGGCCACCAAAGGTTTTCGAGGACGTCGCGGAAGCTCGTCGTCGGGCCGAGCGGACGCAGCCCGGCCGCGAGCGCCGAGTAGAGGTGCGTGTGCGCGTTCAGGAGCCCCGGCAGGATGAGCCGGCCGTCCACGTCGATGAACGTCGCCTCGTGGTGCGAACGAATCGGCTCGAGCGCTCCCACCGCGGCGACCGACCCGTCGTCGACGAGGATGGCGCCATCGGCGTAGAGCGTGCGTCCGTCGAAGAGCGGCCCGCCGCCGAGCACGTAGCGACGCGTCATGGACTCCTCCGTACGAGCCGGCCGTAGCCGCCGTCGACGAGGATTCCGCGCGCGGCGTCGTAGACGACCGTGCCGCGCACGAGCGTCTTCTCCACGTGGCCGTGCAGGCGCATGCCCTCGAAGGGGGTCACGTGGCCCTTCGAGAGGAACGCCTCACCACGAACCGTCCAGTCGTCGTTTTCGCGAACGATGACGCAATCGGCGTCCATGCCCGGTGCGAGCGCACCCTTGCGGTCGGCGATCCCGTAGCGGCGGGCGGCGTTTCGCGCGGTGAGCGCGGTGAGCTCGCCTAAGCGAAGGCGTCCGCTGTGGTAGCCCTCGCTGTAGAGGTAGGGAAAGAGCGTGCCGCTTCCGGGGACACCCGCGTAGTCGGTCCAGATCGAGCCGGTGCGCTTCTGCTCGGTCGGCGCCGGCGCGTGATCCGAGGCGACGAAGCTCAGGCTCCCGTCTCCAAGCGCCTGCCACAGGAGCTCGGCGTTCGGTTTTGGCTTGACCGGCGGGGCGACCTTGAGCGGGCTTCCCAGGCGCTCGAAGTCGTCGAGCGAGAAGGCGAGGTAGTGGGGCGCCGTCTCGCCGGTCACTCCCGGCGTCGCGGCGATCACCGCGGCCGCGCGCCCGGTGGACACGTGGACGACGTGCAGGTCGCCACCGGCGCGCTCGGCGAGCTCGCACGCCGCGAGTACCGCGAGGGTCTCCGCCTCTTCGGGGCGCGATTCGTACCACGCGTGCGGGCCATCCGGGAGCGACCGGGCGGCTGCCGTCGCGGCCGTCACGAAGTCGAAGTCCTCGGCGTGCAGGAGGGTGGGCCGCCCGACAGCCGCTGTCATGCGCAGCACGTCGAGGAACCGTCGGTGGTCGACGCGCGCGAAGGTGTCCATGCCCGACACGAAGTACGATTTGAACCCGAGGACGTCCGGCGCGAGCTCCGCGATCCGGGCCTCCGGGTCGTCGTCGAGGACCTGCGCGGAGACGCCTCCGTAGAGCCCGTAGTCGATCACGGCCTGGTCTTCGATCGCCTCGAGCTTCGCGAGCAGATTCGCGCGGCTCGTGACCGGCGGGAGGGAGGTGCAGGGCATATCGATCACCGTCGTCACGCCGCCGGATGCCGCCGCGGCGCTGCCGTGCGCGAAATCCTCGCGCTCGGTGTAGCCGGGGTCGTCGAAGTGGACGTGCGGGTCGATCGCGCCGGGCAGCACGAGGCACCCGCGCGCGTCGACGACTTCCTCGCCATCGTCGCGGCGAACCGCGGGACGGCTCGCGTGCTCGACGCCCACGATCCGGCCGTCGCGGACGTGCAGGTCGGCCCGTGCCGGTTCGTGCTCGTCGGGGAGTGCGAGGAGGCCGCCGGCGATGATCATGAGACCGGTCCCTCCTCGAGCGCGCGGTAGACCCGCTCGCTCGTCATGGGCAAGTCGCGCAGGCGTACGCCCACCGCGTCGTAGATCGCGTTCGCGATCGCCGGGGCCGGACCGTTGATGCCGATCTCGCCCACCGACTTGGCGCCGAAGGGACCGGTGGGTTCGTCCGAAGGAACCAGGATGGTCGTCATGCGCGGCGTGTCGGCTGCCGTGAGCAGGCCGTAGCGCCCGAAGCTGCCGTTCGTCAGCCGGCCGCGCGCGTTGTAGAGGTACTCCTCGGTGAGCGCGTAGCTGATCCCGTTCGCGACCGCCCCCTCGATCTGTCCTTCTGCGAGCTTCGGGTTGATGGCCTGCCCGCAGTCGACCGCGCTCACGAAGTGAACGACCTCCACGTCGCCCGTCTCGCGGTCGACCGCGACCTCTGCGAACTGGGCGATGAACGGCGGAGGCGAGACCGGGGAGGTGTGAGAGGCCGATGTCTGCAGCTGTCTCTGGTCGGCGCCGTAGAGCGAACGGTAGCCGATCTCCTCGAAGGTCGCCGTCCCGCCGGACGACGAGCGGAAGCCGCTTTCCTCGTGGAGGAGATCCTCCGGTGAGCAGTCGAGCATGGCCGCGGCGACGCCGCGCATCTCGTCGACCATCGCGTCGGCGCACTTTCTCACCGCGGTGCCCGAGACGTAGGTCGTGGACGATGCGTAGGCGCCCACGTCGAAGGGCGTGAGATCGGTGTCGGAGGAGAGGATCTCGATCCGCTCGGCGGGGATGCGCAGCGCCTCCGCGGCGATCTGGACGAGGATCGTATCCGAGCCGGTGCCCAGGTCGGTCGCGCCTACGGCGAGGTTGAACGACCCGTCCTCGTTCAGCTTCATCGTCGCGCCGCCCATGTCGATCATCGGGATCCCCGAGCCCTGCATGCAGATCGCCATGCCTACGCCGTGCACGCGATCGCCGGTCGTCTGCCGGGCACCGCGTTTTTCGCGCCAGCCGATCGCCTCCGCGCCGCGCTCGATGCACGCGCCGAGGCTGCAGCTCTCGATGACCTGGTCGACGCCCTCCTTGCCCTCGCCGAGCGCGCGGAAGACCGGCGAGGTTTCGCCCTCGCGGATGTGCCACGCGGCGCAGTAGTCGAGCGTGTCGACGCCGAGTCGACGCGCGACGATGTCGATCTGCTGATTGAGCGCGAAGTAGCCCTGCGTCGCGCCGTAGCCGCGGTACGCGCCGCCCACCGGGAGCGTCGTGTAGACCGATCGTCCGGTGAAGGCGATGTTCGTAACCTTGTTGAACAGCGGCAGCACCTTCGCGCCGGCGTTCGAGAGCACGGTCAGCGCGTGCGAGCCGTACGCGCCGGTGTCCATGAGCGCGTCCATCTCGAGCGCGGTGATCTCTCCGTTTTCCTTGACGCCGGTCCGCAGGACGATCCGCATGGGGTGGCGGGTCCGGGTGGAGGCGAAGGTCTCTTCGCGCGAGAGCTCGCAGAAGGTAGCCCGGCCGGTTCGAAGCGTCACGAGCGCCGCGTACGGCTCGAGCAATACCTCCTGCTTCGCGCCGAACCCACCGCCGAGCCGCGGCTTGATCACGCGGACGCGGTGGATTGGAATGTCGAGCACGCGGCTCACGATGCGCCGCGCGTGGAAGGGCACCTGCGTGGCGGAGACGATCGTCAGCCGCTCTCGCGCGTCGAGCGTGCACGCGACGACGTGCGGCTCGAGTGCCGCGTGCGCCGCCTGCTGCGTGGTGTAGCGCTCCTCGACCACGAAATCGGCCTCTCGCATTCCCTCGCTCGTGTCGCCCACGGAGATGTCGACGCCTGCCGCGACGTTTCGCTCCGGCTCGTACATCGCGGGTATGACGGCGTGCTCGTCCTCGTCGTGGAGGCGGGGCGCATCGGCGTCCATCGCGGTCTCCGGGTCGAAGAGCGGCGGCAGCGGGTCGAGCTCGACGCGGATCTTTGCGAGCGCCTCGTCGGCGATCCGGCCCGATTCCGCGGCGACGAGGCAGATGCGGTCGCCGACGAACCGCACCCGGTGGTCGAAGAGCCGGTAGTCGTACGGCGAGGGTTCGGGGAACCCCTGGCCAGCGGTCGTGTAGAGCGTGTCCGGGCAGTTGCCGTGGTGGTAGATGCCCGCCACGCCCGGTAGCGATTCCGCCTGCGAGGTGTCGATCGAGCGGATCTCGGCGTGGGGCTCGTTCGACACGAGGAATCTGAGGACGAGTGCGTGCTCGAGCGGCACGTCCGCGGTGAACGGTTCGGTTCCGCGGGAGAGGCCGAGCGCGTCGATCTTGCGCAGCGAACGCCCGACGACCGTGCGATCAGCCATGGTCGGCCATCCTCTTGCAGGCGAGTCTTACCGCGTCGATCGTCTTTACGTAGCCGGTGCAGCGGCAGAGATTGCCGGAGAGCGCGTCGCGGATCTCCTCTTCGCTGGGGTTGGGGTTAGCCCGCAGCAGCCACCACGTCGCCATGACCATCCCGGGGGTGCAGTAGCCGCACTGCACGGCACCCGATTCCGCGAAGCCCTCGTGGATGTGCGCCGCGTGCTCGTCCCCCGCGAGACCCACGCTCGTGGTAACACGCCGACCGAGCGCGGTCGCGGCGAACACCTGGCACGAGTTCACGAGGACGTCGTCGAGCAGGACCAGGCACGCGCCGCACTCTCCGCGATCGCACCCGCGCTTGACCTCGGTGTGGCCATTCGTGCGGAGCACGTCGAGCAACGTGTCGGCCGGGTCGATCCCGACGGCCAGATCGCGGTCGTTGACCGTGATGGTGCCCGTGATGCGCGGGTCGCTCATGGGCCGGCCTCCTCGGGGTCGGACGACGCAATCGCGGCGATCCCCCGGCGGATCTGGATCGTCGCGAGTCGGGTGAGATAGTCGCCGCTATAGCCCTGCCGGCCGGGGATGCGCACCCCCAGATCGTCTGCGGAGAGCTCGCGAGGAATCCCGGATCCGACGAACCGCTCCTCCAGCTCCGACAGGCGTGTGTACCGTCCGGTGCTGCCGGTTACGACGACGCGCAGCTCGGTGAGCGCGGCGCGCTCGCACCGCCCTACGACGACGACCGAGAAGAGCGGGTAGGTGAAACGGGCACGCGTGAAGGCGAACCACGAGCTCCGCAGTCCGGGGGTGAGCGGGATGTCGACATCGACGATCGCGGTGCCCCGTCGGAGCTCGCGGCGTTCGAGGTACTCGTCGAGTCCGACGGTCGCCTCGTGCGCGCCGACGAGCGCGAGCCGTGTGCCGGCCGCGAGCAGCGGTCCGACGACGCTGCTCCACGGCGGGAAGAGCGCGACGCTGCCGCCGAGCGTGATGCGGTTCCGCAGCGCCGGGGCGGCCATCCGCGAGAGCGGGTGCACGACGATGTGATCCGGCTGCGCGCGTTCGACCTCGCGGACGACCGTCGCGATCGACGCCGCTCCCCCGACCCGGATCGACGTCCCGTTCGCACGCGCGCCGTCGATGCCGAGCCGCGAGAGATCGGCGATCTTCCCGCGTGCGGGAGGGTTGCGCATGAGGCCGGTCCCGCCGCCGTGAAGCCGCGCGCCGTCGCTGAGGGCGGCGCGCAGCTCGTCGAGGGATTCCGGCTGGACCCACGTGATCGTACTCATGGCCCTGAGAACCATTGTCAGCCCGGTTCTGCGAGCCGTCAAGCCGATACTTTCGGGGCGTGGCGCGGGGGCGAGGCGGACCGCGGGCCGGTGCGCGCTGCTACAGCATCTCCTCGAGCTCGGCGACCGCGGCGTCGAACCCTACGAGCGAATCGGCGAGGCGCGAGGGTCGGTTTCTCGCCATCCACACCCTCGCGAGCTCGTCGCGCAGCCGCACGAGCTGGTCCCGGTGTTCGCGCGCCGCCGTCTCGTCGAGCGAGCCACCGCCGCGCACCGCGCGCGCGAGCAGCACGCGCCGCGCCGCCTCGCGGTTCATCGCGTTGGCGAGCGCGAACTCCTCGAGCGCGGTCGCGAGGAACCGGGGTGTCTCGGCGCTGGGCGCTACCGGTACGCCGCTCTCGGCGAGGTCCGAGGCAGCGCCCATCTTCGCCTCGAGCGCCTCGTCGGAGAGCTCGACCTTGTCGATGAGCGTGCGTGCCTGCGCGAAATCGCGGCCGAAGGCTTGAGGTTCCCGCAAGCTCTCGAGCAGCGCGTGGTACGCCCACTGTCCGTACTCGTCGTCGCCGATCGTTCGGAGGTACGACGCGAGCGCTCCGTTCTCGTCGCCGAAGACGCCGGCGGTGAACGCCCGCGTGAACTCGTCGCCCTCCGGGCCCGGCGTCCCGCCGTAGTTCCACGAGCACGCCGCGCCGTAGGCCGCTCCGTGCAGGCTCACGCCCAGGGTATTGCGGTGGCCGCCGTCGCCCCAGTCGGTGTTGAGGATCCCTTCGGCGTCGCACTCGCGCGCGATGCCTACAAACTGGTGGATGTTGCGCATGCTCACGCCCAACCGCGTCCCGTGGCTCTGCCACCCGTTCGTGCCCGGACAGCAGACCAGCGGGAGTCCGGCTTCGGCGAATTCGTTGGTACGCGTGAGCATCCGTCCGTTCGGCGTGTAGTCCCAGTTGAGCAGTACGATCTCCGGCGGGAGGTCCGGGATGATCTCCGGGTGCTTCAGTACGATATCGCCCCACATGTTCATGCGCCGTCCGTGGCGCACCGAGAGGCGACGGAGCTCGAGCATCCAGTCGAGGTAGACGCGTCCCACGCCGACCTCGTCGGCCTTCTCCTTCGATCGTCCCTGGCCGAGCTCCCACGGCTCGTCGCCGCAGACGTTGAAGTCCACCGCGTCGAAGAGCGGCAGAAACTCGTCGTACATGTCGGCGACCAGATCGACGGAGCGGGGATCGAGCGGGTTGATCGTCGTGCCTCCCGGCAGGTCGCGGAAGCCGGGCAGCTCGCCCAGATCGGCGTACTCGGGGAGCATCAGGATCTTCTCGAAGTGTCCCAGGCTCGTGAGCGAGGGCACGAGCCTGACGTGGTGGAGCCGGCAGTGCTCGCCAATCGCGCGGATGTCTTCGGGGGTGAAGGGGGAGTATCCCTCGCCGATGTGCGGGTGCGAGGCGAAGGTGAAGACGTTCTCGACGTAGAGCTGGAGCTCGTTCAGCTTCCAGTGCGCGAGCCATTCGACCAGCTGTCGAATCGTGTCGACCTCCGGCACCTTCCCGCGGCTGCAGTCGACGTAGAAGCCGCGACGGGCGAAATCCGGCTCGTCGGCGATTTCGCACGCGGCGAGCGTGCGACCTTCCGCGCGGACGATCTCGCGCAGCGTCTGGACGGCGTAATAGGCGCCGGCTGCCGTCGGTGCCGATATCATGATGCGCTCGGGGGTGATCGAGAGCTCGTAGCCGTCCGGGTTGGCGATCGCGCG
Source organism: uncultured Spirochaetaceae bacterium (assembly GCA_964458555.1). GTDB lineage: Bacteria > Spirochaetota > Spirochaetia > DSM-27196 > SLST01 > SLST01. The sequence goes on from CAYWJH010000060.1 coordinate 8,928, forward strand.
CTTGCGACGCACGACGACCCCGGCGTTGTCCGTGCGCGTGGCGAAGCGTGCGCGGCAGCCTGTGGGCGCGAGCTCGTCGATGAGCTGACGCGCCGGCAGGCGATCCTCGTCGTGGATGCCGGCAATCGTGCATTCGTCGCCGAAGGAGAACGAGCCGGATCGGGGTGTGACCGAGCGTGGGGATACGAGTGGGGCCATAGGTTTTCCTCCGGGTTCAGCGTATGCCGATCGACCCGACTCGTGCAACCTCCGGCCCCGCGCTCTCCGGCGGCGCGAGCTACGTCTCGGTGGCGTCGAGTACGAGGAGCGAGTCGAGGTTGTGTTCCGGCACGAAGCGGAACAGACCGGTATTCGGCGTCTCGTACTCGTGGTCGAGCCGGCCCGCCTGGGGGTCGTAGACGCGCGCCCGAATGCGCGATCCGGCGAGACAGCTCGTGTCGAGGTCGGCGAGCCGGCGCACCGGGAGGTAGGCCATGATCCATCGGCCTTCCGAGCAGCGCGCGACGGCGACGTGCGAGGCGGGGTCGGTATTCTGCTGTCCGGCGAAGTCGAGGCCGATCGCCATGCGGTCCGGCCAGGCCGGCGTCTGGCGGTGCGGCAGCAGGAGCTCCTGCGCGGGCACGCGGGTGGTGTAGGAGCGCTCCTCGAGCACCCGTCTGAGCAGCGCGAGCTGGCCGGAGCCCGGCGCGGACAGCGACTCGCGCCAGGTGGGCAGTCCCACATCGGCCCAGACGTGGATCCGGTCTCCCTCGCGGACGAGCTGCCGGATGGGGTCGCACCCGTAGGTGAACCCGGCCGCGCCGTGGAGGACGGTGCGGTAGTAGCTCTTGCGGACGTCGTAGTCGCTGAAGACCGCGGTGTACGGCTGTCCCTCGGGGCCGCCGCGAACGACGAACATGGGGCTCAGCTCGTAGTTGGGTTCCATGTCGAGGCACGGCTTTGCCGGTTGCTCGGCGAACAGCCGCTCGATGTAGAGGTAGCCGGGAATGTTCGGCTTGTAGTGGCTCGTCTGCAGCGCGTTGAACGCGAGCCACGGCTCGGCGTGGAAGATCGCCGACGTGCCCATCCCCGATGGGTGGAACGCCGTCAGCCGACCGCCGCTGCCGCCGGCGCGGATGCCGTCGGCCATCGCGCGGATCGTATCGGCGTACTCCTGCTTCTGCACGGGGCTGTCCCCGCCGAGGATCCAGATGACGTTCGCCTGGTCGGCGAGCGCGTCGGAGAGCGTGCGGCAGTACTCGCGCGCTGAATCACGGTCCATGATTACCGGTCCGGCGGAGTTGGAGTGCTCGTTCCACTTGTCGCCCCATGTGGGGAGGATGCCCATGACGAGCCCGTACTCGCCGGCGATCGCGGTGATGCGGACGACGTAGTCGAGCCAGTCGGGGTTGATCCGCACCGCCCGCATGTCCTCGTCGGTCGCGAACGGGCGGACGCCGTACGCGTTCGGGGTGTTCGGTTCGAAGAGGTCGCGAAAGACGACCGCCTGGATCACGGTGAAGCCCTTCGCCGCGCGGTCGGCGAAGAGCTCGCGCGCCTCCTCTTCGCGAAGCTTGTTGAAGAGCATCCAGACCGTGTCGGCGAGGTAGAAGAACGGAGAGCCGCCGGGGCTCTCGAAGTAGTGGCC
>CAYWJH010000060.1:10654-19344 GCA_964458555.1 uncultured Spirochaetaceae bacterium
TTCCAGCTCTCACACGCTTTGCTCGTACTACGCCAGATCGAGCATGACTACCTCCGGTTCCGAGCGGTTTGCAGATGGTTCTCCCTCAAGATGCGCGTACACGTGGGTCGATCCGGCTGGCACGCACGACCGGTGGCGTGGTAGGATCCGGCCGTCCCGATAGCACCGGGACGGGAGGAATCGTGGACGAATCCGTAAGGCGCGTACCGTCTATCCCGCCGGCCGACCAACGCCTGCGCGTGGTGATCGACAGCGATGCGAAGAACGAGATCGACGACCAGTACGCCATCGCGCTCGCGCTCGCGTGCCCCGAGCGCTTCGCGATCGAGGGGTTCGTGGGCGCCAACTACGACAACTCGTGGGGCGGGCCGGGGAGCGTCGCGAAGTCGGTGGCGGAGATCGAGCTCGTGCTCGAGAAGGCAGGCATGCGCGGGCGTTTCCCGGTGCTCGCCGGCTCCGACCCCATGCGATACAGCCGGGAGCCCTCGCGGTCCGAAGGTGTCGATTTCATCGTCGAGCGGGCGATGGCGGCGACGCCGGACGATCCGCTGTGGATCGTGAGCCTCGGCTCGGCGACGAACATCGCCTCGGCGTGGCTCGCGAGGCCGGAAATCGCCGATCGTGTCGTCGCCTTCTGGCACGGCCGCACGCACTGGCCCGAGAAGTGCGCGAACTTCAACGTCTACGGCGACGTGCGCGCTGCGCGGTCGCTCTTCGCTTCGAATCTGCCCTTCGTGCTCTTCGACACGGGCACGTATCTGCGCGCGACGATGGAGGAGACCGAGCGGCGTCTCGCGGTGCATGGCGAGCTGGGGCGCTACCTGCACGAGTATCGTCGTGCCCGTCCTCACTGGATGACCGACGAGAAGGGGTTCTTCGATCTGGGCGATATCGCCGCGCTTGCCGATCCCGGTGTGGCGTGCTGGGAGGAGACCGGTTGTCCGGAGGTCGGCTGGGATCTGACGTATCGTTTCACCGGCGAGCCGGGCCGGATGCTCCGGTGCTATCACATCGACCGCGACGCAACGTTCGACCTGCTCTTCCGCAGCATGCGGGTGTTTTCGTAGAGAGGGGAAGCTATGCCGACCGACACAGACCGTCGTATCTGGATCGCCAACGACCACGGTGGCTACACCACGAAGGTCGAGCTCGTCCGGTACTTCGAGGACCACGATGTCCGATACCGCGACCTGGGGTGCGAGAGTGAGGAGATCGTACGGTATCCGTACTACGCCGGCGAGGTCGCGAGCGCGATCTCGCGCGGGGAGATCGCTCGCGGTGTGCTCATCTGCTCGACCGGGATCGGCATGAGCCTCGTGGCCAACCGCTATCGCGGCGTGCGCGCCTCGCACTGCACGAGCACCTACCAGGCCCGGATGACGAGGGCGCACAACGACTCGAACATCCTCTGCCTGGGCGGCAGGGTCACCGGCGTGTTCGAGGCGATCGACATGCTCGCCGTCTGGCTCGCGACCGCGTACGAGGGCGGTCGTCACGATATCTCGCTCGGACTGCTCGAGGAGGCCGAGCGGAGCATCGCCGAGGTCGGAGATTGGGACCCGTCGCGGATTGTCGAGCGGCGATAGCGGGCGCCGTTCCGCGCGACGAACCGCCCTGACGACAACTGCGCTTGTAACCTGAGCAAACTGGTGATACTCTGGCGAAGTGAGTGAGATCGCTACGTGGAATCCGCTGACCGAGTGGAGCCCGAGAAAAATAGACTGGGTGCGCGTGAACATCTCGCGCGACGACCTGCGCCGGTTCACGACGCGGAGCGACGCGAAGGGGCTGCTCTACGCCATCTCGTTTCTGCTGCTCATCGGCGCGACCGGGACGCTCGCCTACCTCGCCTTCGCGAGCCAACGGTGGGTGCTCATGGCGCTCGCGCTCTACGTCCACGGCACCTTCTACGGGTTCTTCGGCAACGCGATCCACGAGCTGTCGCACAAGACGGTCTTCGCGAGCAGGTGGCTGAACGTGGGCTTCACGACGCTCTACGGAATTCTCTACTGGCCGTACAGCCCGCACCTCTACCGCCTCAGCCATACGAAGTTCCACCACCAGTACACCCTCCATCACGGCAGCGACGGAGAGGACGTGCCCGGCTATGTAGAGCTCGAGCCGCGGCTCATCTTTGACCTCTTCTTCCGCGTCATCCACGTGAAGTCGCTCATCCACAACCTCTATCGGCTTTTCACGATCACGCCGACGAGCAAGGGGTGGCGAGGCCGCGGCCCGAAGCTCGATACGTGGGAACGCTTCGTGCTCGAGAAGGCGAGCGAGAAGGAGCGGCGTCAGGTCTACCGGCTCGCGGTGGCGAACCTCGTGATCCACGTGGGCTTCACCGCCGCGTGCATCGCGACCGGGCTCAGGTTCCTCCCGCTGCTCGTCACCTTTGCGCCCTTCTACGGCGCCCGCTTCATGGGGTTCATGGCCGGCATCCACCAGCACGCCGCGTGCGAGGCGAATCACCCCGACTTCCGCGTTTCCTGCGGCGACGCGATCCTCGACCCGCTCACCTCGTTCCTGTACTGGCGGATGGAGTACCACCTCGAGCACCACATGTTCGCAGCGATCCCGTGCTACAACCTGAAGGCGTTCAGCCGCTTCGTCGCCGACCAGCTCCCACCGAAGGAGTGGGCGATCCCGCGGATCTTCAAGCTCGACAAAGCGTGCCGCGAGAAGTGGGGCTCCTACCAGCGGTGGCGCGACGAGCACGGACGGTACAAGGGGTTCTGAGGACGCTACACGCAGGGGAGCACTCCATGGGCATCACCAGAATCGTCGGCGATCGGCAGGTTCGACGGCGAGGCGTACCAGATCGGCTTCATCGACGTCTGCCACCGGCCGTATCCGGAGATCTGCGACGCGGCCCGGACCACGCACGAGCGCCTTACGGGCGTCGTCACGAGCCCCTACGGGGTCGTGCGCTCGTAGCTGACGCCGCCGCGCTTTCCCTCCGACCACGACAGGAAGGTCACGTCGATGAACACGCCCTCCTCACGGATGAACATGACGAGGTCCTTTCCCTCGACGTCTTTCGGCGATCCTACCGTGGGCCGAAACGGCGCGAACTCGAGGTCGCGCAGGTTATCGGTCGTGCCGACCGCCCAAAGCGTCCCAACCGGACTCTCCTGCTTCGAGTACCGGTCGCGCTGCGCAACGTTGAAGATCTGGCCGCCCTCATTTCCACGCGTGATCCAGACGCTGTCCGTGATTCGGTCCTGGTTCTCTTCGAGCGTCGGCTCGGCGCCGTCGGGCTTGGTGAACGTGATCCTCTCGCCGGTCCAGACGTCGAACTGGTCCAATTCTTCCTCGGTGAACTCCTGGCCACCCTCTGCGAATGCCCCGCCCGCGATGAACGCAAGCGAGATGCTGAGCAGAACGAGCTGGTGAAATCGGTGCATATGGTCCTCCTACGGCTAAAGAGTACGTATTAGGCATTTTGGAGGGCAAGAAGAATCGCGCTGGATAAGGGGGAAATCACCGATCTGTCAAGGAAAACTTTGAAAAAGTTGCAGAAGTCGGTATATTAGGCGGGAGATGAAGATGACAAACGATACAAGAACAACGCAGATCGATCAAAACGTACACGATGACCTCCGGTCCGCCGTCGAGAGACTGCTGCGCAGACGAGGGGTACATTTTGCGCGCAGCGATGCGTGGGATCGGATCGAAGAGCATATTGGCACGCACAAGTATCTGCTCGACCTGCGCAGCGACGGAGCCGTCGACTGGGGCCGCGCTGCGTACTCGTGGGAAGAGACGGTCATGACCCCCCTGCTCGAGGCGCTCGAGCGGCAGCAGGCGACCCGTGCCTTTCCCGAGCAGCCTATTGGCGACCTCTACATCGAGGTTTCCGACCACTGGTATTTCCTGAAGCAGGAGCGCCCGTCGGCGTCCCCCGACGACGCGGTCGTGAGCTTCACCCGCAGGTTCGGCAGGCGAGTAGGGGCGTGGTTCTCCCGCGTGCTGCTGCGCCGCATCTCCGACCGGTTAGGTCGGTCGTGGCAGACGGGCGCGACGATCAGCCGAAACGTCGATCGCATGAAGAGCGATATTGGTTCCGACGTTATCGAGTACGGCGGCAGCTTCTAGGCCGCCGCTCGCCTACAACATCCCGATTTTCTGTAGTCCCTCGCGGACCTGTTCCTCGAGCGTCGTCGAGACCGGAACGAGCGGCGTACGCGAGAAGCCGGCGTCGATGCCGCGCATCCGGAGAATCGCGTGCATGATGGGCACCGTCGGCCCGGCCTTGATGATCTTACGCACCCGGAGGATACGGCGCTGCAGCTCGATCGACTTTTCGCGGTCGCCCGCCTCGTAAGTGTCGTAGATCTCGCGCAGCAGCTCCGGGAAGATGTTACCGATGCCGCAGACCGTCCCGATCGCACCTGCGTCGAAGGCGGCGACCACGAACGCCTCGGTCCCAACGATAACGTTGAAGTCGCGGTAGTCGGCGACGGCGTCTACGTACTGGTAGAAGTTCACGAGGTCGAACGAGCTGTCCTTGCACCCGCGAAGCCCGTGCTCGGCGAGCCTGCCGAGCAGCGTCGGCGTGATCGTGTTCTGCGAGTAGTGCGCGTTGTTATAGACGAAGACCGGAAACTCTTCCTCGTTCACCGCGTCGATGAGCGCGGCGAAGTACGCGTAGAGGTTGTCTTCCGGAAGGCCGGGCGAGTAGAAGGGCGAGATCGCTCCGACCCCCGCCGCGCCCGATTCCTTCGCGTGCTTCGCGAGCTCGACCACGACGCGCGCCGACGGCGCGCCCACGTGCGCGACGACGGGGATCCGCCCGGCGACGTGGTCGAGGATGACTGCGATCACCCGCTTGCGCTCTTCGACGGTCATGAACGGTCCGGTACCGTAGGTACCCACCGGGTAGAGGCCGTGCACGTGCGGCACGACGAAGTCGAGCAGTCTGCGCAGGGCAGCCTCGTCGACCTCGCCGTCGTTCGTGTAGGGGGTCAGAAGCGGGGGAATAATGCCAGTGTAGTCTCGTGCTTTCATGCGTGCTCCTTCCTATGTGTCGCCGAAGCAGGCGCGCATCGTGCGCTCGGCTGCTTCGCGCGTTGGGTGACCGTCGGTCGAGCCGGTGGCGGTGCACGTGAGCGCCGCCACGGCGTTGGCGAACCGCACCGCCCGCTCCGCGTCGAACTCCCAGAGAATCGTCGCGATGAACGCGGCGTCGAAGGCGTCGCCGGCGCCCACGGTGTCCACGACGTTGACCCGACACGCGGGCGCGCGCGCCGTCTCGCCGCCGAGGCGAACGGTCGACCCCGATTCGCCGTCGCGCACCGCGGCCGCGCGGCACCGAGCCGTCGTGTCCGCGAGAAAGGCTTCGGGCGAGGCGGCGAGGCGGAGGCGGTCGATCTCGGTGCGGTTCGCCGAGACGATGTCCGCGTGCTCCCGGATCGTCCGCTCGGCGACGGCGCCGGCGAGCGACGGCGCCCAGAGCGCGGGACGGTAGTTGACGTCGTAGGAGACGAGCGCGCCGGACGCATTCGCCGCCGCCATGAGCGAAAACGAGAGCTCGGTCATGTGCCGGCTGATCGCCTGGCTGATGCCGCTGACGTGCAGGACCTTCGCCCGTGCGATCGCCGCGCGCATCTCATCGGTAGGTTCGTACGCGCTCGCAGCCGAACCCGCGCGGTAATAGGCGAACCGGTGTCCGTCCTCGTCGAACGAAATCACGTAGAGCCCGGTGAACCGCTGCGGGTCGCGCGCGACGAGCGAGGTGTCGACGCCCCGGTCCGTCCAGGTTCGCAGGAAGCGGGCGCCGTACGGGTCGTCGCCCACGGCGGTCGCGAAGGCGACGCCGAGTCCCAGGCGCGCGGCGGCGAGCGCTACGTTCGACGTGTCGCCTCCCAGCGCGGCTCGACAGATATCGGGGCCGTCCTCGGTCGGATAGATGCCGATCAAGGGCTCGCCGAGGCTTACGAGATCGAATGACGGACTGTTGCTTGCGGACATGAAACCCTCGTCGCGGGCCGGACGCCCCTTTCAGCATCCTATGGAACCGCAGGCGGTGTCAAGAAAGATCTTCTATAATTTGTCCAGTTTCGTTGTACCGATCGAAATAGTTTCTATCGCCGAACGGGCGGGCGCCGGTAGCGCGGTAGCCGGCGGCGCCCGTAACACCGTCGGCCCCCTCAGTACTTCAGGTGCGAGAGCGACCGGCGCGCGCGGCCGACGCGCTCCTCGCCCTCGTCGCCCCGGCGCAGGAGCAGCGCGAGGAAAAGCGTGCCTACGATGCACGTCTGCACGACGCGCGCGATGACCGCATCGGTGCGGTAGTTCATCTCCTCGGTGATCACCGGTAGCACGATGTCCGCGAGCCGGCCCAGCGGCGAGTCGGGCGACTCGGTGAGCGCGATCACCTTTGCCGTCGGCCGGGCGGCGCCGATTGGTTCGACCACGTCGAGGCTTTCGCCGGAGTGCGAGACGCAGAAGACGACGTCGCTGGGCTGCGCGTCGGCGAGCGCGATCGCATTCGCGTGGGGATCGACGCTCCAGTGACAGTCGAGGCCGAGGAGGCTGAGCTTGTGGTACGCGTCGAGGGTGACCGCTGAGGAGGCGGCCTGCCCGAGCAGGAACACGCGGCGCGCCCGCTCGAGGAGATCGACGCACGCGTCTATTCGGGCTGCGTCGAGTACGCGCGCGTTCGTCCGCAGCGTCTGCTCGACCCCGGCGAAGTACTTCGCGATGAGCGTGGCCGTCGTGTCGTCGCGGTCGATGTCTTCCACCGCGTGCAGCACGCGGTTTCCGCCCACGTCGATTGCGAGCGTAACCTTGAACTCGTGGTAGCTCTCGAAGCCGAGCGCGCGGTAGAAGCGCACCACCGTCGACTCGCTCTTCGTCCCGGTCTCTCGCGCGAGCTCGGTCGTCGACATCTTGAACGCGCGGTCGGCGTGATCGAGGACGAAGTCGGCGATACGCCGCAGCGCCGGAGGCATGCCTTGCCGCCTCGCACGGACGAGGTCGAGCGTGGGGGTAGGGTAGTGCTCGTCGCTCACGTGGGCCTCCTCGGCGCGTGACCGGGCCGGCGGACGCACACCTTGACCAGGCGTTCGCGGAGTTTTCCATAATCGTAGCACTGCATCGCGTGATCGTCAAAAAGCTTTCGACGGGACCGAAAAATGGGCTCGAAGCGCCGCCCGAGTGGATCGCCCGCGAGCTGCGCATCTCGTACTTCGGGAGCGTCACGCTCGACGCCGGCGATTACGAGGACCGGCTCATTCTGACGATTTCTGCGAAATGAATGCGATGCGGCCCTCTCCGTTTTGGAGTGGAAATCCCGCCCGGCCTTTGTCATAATCGATTCCCATGGCAGACGAACGAGTATACGCATCGCTTTCCGTGGAGGCGAAGCGAGAAGCAGCGCGGCTGGTGCGACAGCGGGCGGAGACGAAGGAACGATTCCAACGGCTCATCCGGGAGATTCGAGAGCTGCAGGGGTCGACCGCCGAGGTGTCGGGCGGTCCGGCGGCGCGGGACGCGCGGATCCGCGACCTCACCGCGCAAGCGAACGCGACGAAGGCCGAGCACGACCGGCTCAACGGGCAGATTCGGCGGTTCAAGTGGTACCTCACAGGCATGGGCGAGTCCGCGGCCGGAAGCAACGCCGCGGGCTCCGAACCGTCGGTACCGGAAATCGCCGACGCGCACGCGCCCGACGAGTCGGGACCGCCCGTGCGACCGCGCAGGCGCCGGTGGCTGATCCCGGTGATCGCAGGCGGCGTCGTGCTCGTGGTCGCCGGCGGGCTGCTCGCGGCTTCGTTGGTCGTCGACGCGCGGCTCGAGGAACGCGTGGAGGACGGTCTTGCCGCAGCGCTCGCCGAGCAGGGTCTCGACGATATCTTCTCGTACGACGCGATCGACGTTTCGAGCATCGCCGGCACGGTCACCGCCCGGAAGGTCGCGATCGATGAGCCGATGAGCGGTGTCGATCTGCGGGCCCGTGCGGTGACGGTTCGTGTCCCGCGGCTCGAAGCGTTCCGCGCGCGGGAGGCGCTCCTCACGGGGAACTACAACGACATCGCGTTGTCGTCGCTCGATCTCGAGGCGGCCGGTGTCGTGGGCACGGTTCCCGACGGCCCCGGGCTTCGTGCCGAGCGTCTCCGTGTCGCGCTTGCCGGCGACCTCGACGGGTCGATGCTCGAGGAGCCGATCGACCGACAGCTCCTCCGTGTACGACGGGCCGAGGCGACGGTGCACTCCGCCGAGCTCACCGGCGTCGAGCGGGCGCTTCTGGAGGTACTGCGCGAGGTCGGCTGGATGGGCGACGTCCGCGACTTCCTCGTGCTCGACGAGGCGCACATCGTCCTCGAGCACGACGCGGAGCTTCGGCAGATGACCCTCAGCGACTACCGGTTGGCCACGCCGTTGGTGGCTCAGAACGGCACTGCATCGCTGCGGTATGCGGGCGATCTGGCCTCCGGCGACGCCTGGCTCCGCGATGTCGAGTTCGACGTCACGAACGCGGTCTCCGCGATTCCCCGGGCGCTCGTCGTGCCGGGACCGTACGAGGGAGAGACCGTGCTCGTCGACATCCCGTCGGTCGACTTCACCGCCGGCGGCGCCATGTCGTTCGCCGACGAGTGGATGGAGCCCGAGCTCGCCCGGATGGCGGGCGCCGTGACCAGATCGGAAGAGCACACGTCTGAACTCCAGTCACGTGAAACGATCTC
>CAYWJH010000061.1:0-19127 GCA_964458555.1 uncultured Spirochaetaceae bacterium
ACGGGTACGGCCTGCCCGGTTTCGTAGCGCTGCTCGACGAGGTACAGCAGCGCGCGAGAGACGTCGTCACCCCGGCAGCCGCGCCCCATGGGCACGCGCGCCTCGTAGTGCGCCTTGACGTCGGCGACGCTGGTCGCACCGGGAACCTTGCCCGCGCGGAGGTACTGCACGAAGAGCCCGCGGTCAGGATCCGACCAGAGCGGGCCTTCGAAGAAGTTGCCGGGGCAGATCGCGTTGACCTTGATCCGGTCGGAGACGAGCTCGAGCGCGAAGCTCTGCACGAGCCCCACCCCGCCGAACTTGCTTCCGGCGTACGCGCCGTTCTTGTTGCTGCCGGTGAGCCCGCTCTTCGAGTTGATCTGCACGATGTCGGTATACCGATCGGTCGGAGCCGCGGCGTTCTGCGCGGCCATCACCGGCGAGGCGTGCTTCGTGCACAGGAAGAAGCCGGTGTAGTTCACACGGGTGACGAAGTCGAAGTCGTCCTTCGACAGCTCCTTCACGCTGCCCGCCTTGAGCACGCCCGCGTTCGAGACGAAGAGGTCGATTCCGCCGGCCATCTCGACGATCTCCGCGATCATCGCGGCGACCGACTCTTCGTCGGAGACGTCGACGCGCGCTGCGCGGGTCACCGGTCCGTGTGCCGCGTTCAGCTCTTCGCTCAGCGCGGTCGCGCCGTCGAGGTTGAGGTCGGTGATTACGACGCGCGCGCCGTGAGCAACGAGCGCACGGACCAGCTGCTCGCCGAACCCCTGCGCGCCGCCGGTGACCACCGCCACGCGGCCGCGCACGACGCCGTCTCGGCCCGCGCACTGCTCGATCGTCAGCAGCGACTCGCGCTCGCGTTCGTCGGCGACCGCGAGCGTAGCGCCGACGACCACCTCCGGTCCGCCCTCGATGCGCACGCGCCGCGGGAGCGAGCCGGACTGCTCGACGTGCGCCTCGATCGCCGCGACCAGCTCGGGACCGCCCGGCGTCTCGCTTCCCGGCTCGACCGCGAGCGGCGGCCCGCTCGCGGCGCCGCCCGTCCCCGCGTCCGGGACCACCGCGAGCGTGGGAGCCGGGCCGAAGCGCGCGAAGGCGCCCCGGATAGCGGGAAGAATCCTCGTCAGATCGGGTGAAGCCATGAAGTCCTCGTCAGAATCCGGCCACCTCGGCGGCGGCCTCGGGGTGATGGGGGTCGATCGCGCGTCCTATCTGCGCGTATCGCTCGGTCTTCGCGTCCAGATCGCCGCCGACCGGATTGTCGGGGGCGAACAGCGAGTAGTCGGGCGAGACGGCGGTGAGCTTCTCGTGCGCGATGAGCGCCCAGGTGGAGTCGATCAGGTGGCGGAAGTCCGGCTGGAGGATCTCGCCGCACGTGAACTCCTGCCGCGACGAGTTGATGTCCACGCCGCTGATCTCCATCAGCCCGTGCTCAGCGCAGAGCCGCTGCACCCGGCGCAGCTGCTCGAGCGTGTTCCGCGGCGGCATGTAGGTCACCGCGCGGAACCCGATCGCGGTGATCACGTCGAAGAGCTCGTCGAGGTAGTCGTCCTCGAACTTCGCGGCCTTCTTGTCGCCGGTGGGAGACTCGCCGACGTCGCCAAGGTAGGCGTACGCGGGAATCGCGCCCACCGAATTGGCGACGGCAACCGCTTCGCTCACCGGCACACACTCGGCCTCCGTCGGCTGAATGAAAAACTCGGGCAGAAACGAGCTCTTGAGCGCGCCGAGCAGATCGTAGACGTAGTGCGGGTTGTCCGCGTCGTCGAGGAAGCCCCGAAGCCGGTCGGGCAACGTTCCGGTGAGGCGATCCTCCACGAAGGCGCGAAGCCTCCGCCCCGGGCCGAACGCGTCCATGAGCGCCCGGCTCGCCGCGTAGAGGATGTGGCGCTCGGTGATACCGCCGCCTTCGTGCGCCATCGACGCGCCCTCGACGGCCCCGAACTCCACCGGCGGCGCACCGGCGCGTTCGAGCAGGTCGCTCATCGCGCGGGTCTGCGCGCGGTTGCGCTCGTTGCGCCGCTCGCGAATCGGGGTGAGGAAGCGGTCGACCTCCTCCACCCGATTCGCCGGCACGCCGTGGAAGACGATGTACGCGAGATTGGCGCTGTCCGGATTGTTGATCCGGCGCCCTTCGATCGGGGTGCCGGTGAAGTTGACCCGGACTTCGCAGCCGACGGTGCTGCCCATACCGATGATGCGGCACGCGTCGAGCGTCTCCGGGGCCGCCGCGATCGAGTCGTGGTCGACGCTTCCCACCGCGCGAAGGCCGGCGGAGCGCGCCATCCAGGCGGCCGCGACAGGCGAGTACGGGCTGAACGAGTAGATCGTATGGACGTGGTTGTTCACCTCGTCGGAAAACGGCCGCCCGGAGATCCCGTCGGTGTTCTGCTCCACGTGCCGCTTCAGCGCCGCGAGGCGATCGGTTCGCGCCGCGGCGTTCAGGTCTTCGGGAAAGCGCATCTATCTGTCCTTGAGTCGTTCCACGATCTCGGTGGCGATGGAGTCGGCGGCGTCGTTGTCCACCTGGCAGGTTCCGGCGGCCTCGTGGCCCCCACCGCCGTACTCGAGCATCAGCTCGCCGATGTTCGCCTCGGAGCTGCGGTTGAAGATCGACTTCCCGACGCTGAGCACCGTATTCTGCTTCTTGAATCCCCAGATGATCTGGATGGAGACGTTGGTCTCCGGGAAGAGCGCGTACTTGATGAAGCGGTTTCCCGCGTAGATCGTCTCCTCGCCGCGCAGATCGACGACGAGCACGTTGTCGTGGACGGTCGAGCACCGGCGCGTCTGCTCCTGGAAGAGCCGTTCGTGCTCGCGGTAGAGCTCGACGCGTTCGCGAACGTCCTGCAGCTTGAGGATCTCCGCGATGGGATACTCGCGACAGTAATCGATGAGATCCATCATGAGCTGGTAGTTGGAGATCCGAAAGTTCTTGAATCGGCCGAGGCCCGTCCGCGCGTCCATGATGAAGTTGACCAGGTTCCAGCCTCGCGGCTGGAGCACCTCGTCCATCTCGAAGTTGGCCGAGTCGCCCTTGTCCACCGCCTCCATGAGCTCCGCCGGCACGTTGGGGAAGCTGTCCGCTCCGCCGTAGTAGTCGTACACCACGCGCGCCGCGGAGGGGGCGGCGGGGTCGATGACGTAGTTGTCGTGCCCTGCGTTGCGCCGCGATTCGGAGTGGTGGTGGTCGAACGCGAGGTGAACGCCTTCGACGTAGGGGAGATTCGTCGTGATGTCGTTGTCGCTGATCGCGATGAGGCCGTCCTGCATATCCTTCGGGTGGACGAACTTGATCTCGTCGATGAGATCACGCTCCTTGAGCAGCACCGCGCACACGAGCCCGTCGAAATCGCTCCGAGTCACGAGGCGGTAGCGTTTCTTTTCGCCCCCCATGGGTTCCTCCCGTGTCCGGCCATGCTACCGAAAGGCAGCCACGGCTTCAAGATAACCTCTTCCTTGCCTTTTTCCCACCGCTCCGGTAGAGTCGCGGAATGATTCTGGTTGGCGATATTGGAGGTACCAATACAACGCTCGCCGCGGTCGAGTATACAGCCGATCGCTTCGAGGTGAAAGCGCGGGAGCGCTTCGCCACCTCCGAGCTGTCGGGGCTCGAGGACGCGCTCGACCGCTTCCGCGAGCGGCACGCGGATCTGTGGAGCCGGAACGAGCTCGCGTGCTTCAGCGTCGCCGGGCCGGTACGCAACAACGTTTGCCGCATGACGAACGTCCACTTCACCATCCGCGGAGACGAGATACAGCGGAAAGTGGGCGTGCCGACGCACATCGTCAACGATTTTACCGCGATCTGCTACGCGCTACCGCTGCTCGACACGCACGAGCACATCGACACGGTAACGATCGCGCATCCCGATGGCTCGCGGCCGGCGTCGCACGGTCCGGTGCGCGCGGTGGTCGGCGCGGGAACCGGCCTCGGGACCGGTTACCTGATCGAAGACCAGGGCCACTACGCCGCGCACCCTTCGGAGGGCGGTCACTCCGACTTCCCCGCGACCGACGAGCTCTCCATGGAGTTCGTCCGCTTCCTGCGGGGCCGATTCGAGACCCCACCCGGCGTCGAGCAGTACGTCTCCGGGCAGGGCATCGCGAACGGCTTCAACTTCTTCCTCCACACCGGCCGCCTCGAACGCGACGCGGAGGTCGAGCGCGTCGCGGCGCTCCCGGATAGCGAGAAGCCGGGGGCGATCGCCGGCGCGGCATCCTCGCACGACGGTCTCGCCGAGGTCATGCGGCTGTTCGTCCGCCTCTACGCGCAGTACGCGCGCAACACGGCGATCTTCTTCCTCCCCGCCGGCGGGCTCTACCTCGCCGGCGGCATCGCGGCGAAGAACGAGTCGTGGTTCACCGGAGACGACCTCTTCATGAGGACCTTCGAAACGAACTATAATGATCGTATCACGCCGCTCCTCCACGAGACGCCGGTGGTACTGATCAAGGACTACGCCGTCTCGCTCTACGGCGCGGCACACGCCGCGATCTCGCTGGCGCACAGCTGAGCCGACGCTCAGACGCGGGCGGTCGCGCGAAGGAGCACCTATGGATCGCTACCCCGACATCAGCCCGGATATCCGCGAGAACATGGAGAGCAAGAATATCGATGTCGAGCTCTCGCTCTCGATCCTCGCGGCGTTCAATCGCGGCGAATTCGACCACTTCGAGCCGATCACCGTCGGCGAGATGCCGAACGTCGACGGCTCGACGGTCATCGATTTCACCGGCGACCCCTCCATCACGGTGCCCACTCAGACGGCGCGGCAGCGCCTCGCCGAGATGCTGCCCGAGACGATCACCGACCGGCTCGAGGAGCTCGCCACCCGGTCCGAGGGCGGCGACCTCGTCTTCGAGCGACCGGCGCTCGAAGAGCTCGGGCTGCTGCTCATGCCGCGCGTGGCCTACGGCGTGCTCAACGGCGGGTCGGCGACGAGCTACGCCGATACGACGAAAAACTCCTCGTTCAGCTCCGAGCTCTTCGACCTGCTCGGCGACACGTTCGAGCGGATGGCCGAGCTCAGCCGAGGTCGCGCGAAGGGGCTCACTCCCGCCTTCGTCCAACCCGACGGTAGCTTCGGACCCAGCTTCCTGCAGCTCAAGATGCGCAACCTCCTCATCACCGCGCTGCGCTCGCGGGCCGCGCTCGAGGCGTGGGCGCCCGGGTCGGCGGATGCGCTTCCCATGCCGCTTCTGCCGTTCTTCCAGATGACGAGCATCCACACCGACGACGAGCTCGCGGCGAGCTACACCGACTATCGCAGCGAGCAGCCGCTCGCGGACCTGATCGGGCTCACGGGTCTCGACCCGACCGACCCGGAGAGCGCCGTCCAACCGCTGATCTCGGCGTACACGCACAGCGAGGAGGGCCGCCCGAAACGCGTGTTCACGACCGCCTGGGGGCGCGAGAACGAGACGCTTCCCCTGCCCGGCGGGCACGGCCAGAACTTCTCCGTGCTCCGCGACGTCTACCGCCGGCTCTACGACGGCGGCAAGCGCTTCGTCTACCTGGGCAACGTCGACAACCTGGGTTTCCTGCCCGATCCGGTAGAGGTCGCCTATCTCGCGCTCACCGGTAAACAGGCCGGCTTCGACTTCGCGTACAAGACGCCGGTCGACGTGAAAGGGGGAATCCTCGTGCGCGACCAGTCGGGCCACCTCAACTGCGCCGACATAGGTCCGGCGGTCAGCAAGGAGGACGTCGCGAAGGCGGAGGAGGCCGGCAAGCCCATCCTGTTCAACGCCGCGACCGGGCTGTTCAGCCTCGACTACCTCGTACCCAACCTCGACCGGATCATCAAGGAGCTTCCCACGCGCTTCACCGATCAGGACAAGGACGCCGGCCGCTACTCGCAGGCCGAGCAGGTGACCTGGGAGGTGATCGGCATGCTCGACGACTTCCTCGTCTTCAGCGTCTCCAAGTGGAACCGGCTGCTCGCGGCGAAGCTCCTGTCGGAGACGCTCATGACGAGCGGGATCGCGATCGACGACCCCGCCTACCCCACGAGCGACGACCCGACCGAGGACCTCCGGTCGACGGCGAAGAAGCTCCACGAGGGGCTCGTCTCCAAGCTCGAGAACGAGTACGGCATGCGCCGCGAGGGCGACCGCTGGGAACCGCTTCCGGCCGCCGACATCGAGGAAGAAGTGGAAGCGGACCGCTCGTCCGAAAAGGGCGGCGCGTGAGCGGCCCGGCCGACGCGCACGAACAGACACCGGCGCTCGAGCCCGACTTCGACCGGGCGCCGCTCGTCGCGGCGATCGCGCAGGACGCGACGACGAGAGACGTTCTCATGATCGCGTGGATGGACCGCGAGGCGTGGGAGAAGACCGTCGAAACCGGGTACGCGCACTACCACTCGCGCAGCCGCGACCGGCTCTGGAAGAAGGGCGAGACCTCCGGGCACGTGCAGCGGGTGCGCGAGATTCGCGTCGACTGCGACGAGGACGCGGTGCTCATGCTCGTCGACCAGACCGGACCGGCCTGTCACACCGGCAACCGGACCTGCTTCTACCGCGAGGGCTTCCGGCCCGCGTGAGCACGCGGGCGCGGCAGGGGCCGGCAGGGCGCACACCCCTGCGGCCCGGTAGCCGGCGGCCGCCGCGAGAGCGACATCGGCCCTTACTTCTTCTCGAAATCCTTGAAGAGCATGCTGTGCTGGATGCCGGTGTTGTTCTGGTACTTGCCGCTCGCGTAGCTTTCGTAGTCGCCCTCGATCGTGTGGTAGAAGATCTGAGCGATCTGCACGCCCGCGTAGATGCGGATGGGCTGGACGCAGAAGATCTCGAGCGTCCAGTAACCGCGGAAGCCCACGTCGCCGAAGCCGGCGGTGATGTGCACGAAGAGGCCGAGCCTGCCGATCGAGCTGCGTCCCTCGAGCATGGGGACGTACCCGTCGGTCTCGGTGTACTCGACCGTTCGTCCGAGGTAGAGGCGATGCGGCTCGAGGAGCAGCCCGTCTTCCGGGATGATCACCTCGTCCGAGTAATTCTCCACGCGCATGTCGAGCGCGCTCTCGCGGTAGGTCCGAAGCCGACCGTGGAGCGTGAGGTTGTACGAGTTGGGGTTGAGACGGGAGGGGTCGAAGGGATCGATGACGATCTTCCCGCCCAGGTTGCGTCTGATCTCACGTCCCGAAAGGATCATGGATGCAAAACGACCCTCGCATCCGGAGATCCGACCGCGACGGCCGGGGCCCGAACCGAGGGCCACCTCATTACATCAGGTCGCGAGGCTTGCGGCCGGTGTTGCCGGTCTTGTCGCACTGCGCAAAATGCTTCATTTTTCCGTTCTCGAAAACAGACTTCATGATGATCTTGCCACCCCAGCGACTCGTGAGCTGCTGAGCGCCTTCACGACGGGCGTTCTTGGAAACATTTCCAGCTGCTGCTGCCATGATTTCCTCCTCTGGGATAAACTCGCCACAAGGTACGGGGTCACCCGGCGGGTGTCAAGGCCGTCGCTCGGACGCTCCGAGCAGCTCGAGGTGCTTGCGCATGTGGTTACGCACGTTCCTCGTGTGTTGCTGCTCGTGGACGTGGAGCGCGCTGAAGTACTTCTCGCGGACTTCCGGGTCGCGCAGCAGCCCGCCGTAGGAGATGTGCAGGAGCTGGCGACAGTTCGGGTCGTCGAGGAAGCCGGGCAGCTCTCCGTCCGCCTTGCCGTCGAGCGCGTCGATCGCGTCGATGTCCGCGGTTATGTGGTACGACTTCAACGCCTCGGGGAAGTAGTCGAAGGCGCGCTGGTGGATCAGCCGGTAGAGCGCGGGCTCGGTCTGCGCGATCGTGCGCAGGCTCTCGAGCCAGCTCGTGCCCGAGGTCTTCAGGTGGAGCCGCATCTGCGTCTCCTCGCCCACCACCGGATAGACGCTGAACTTGTCGCTTCCCGAATGGACGCTGACCTTGTAGCCGCCGGTCGCGCGCGCGATCTCCGCGTGCACCCGGAACTGCTCGGTGAACTCGTCGACGTCGCCTATGTAGTCGATCGCTTTCTGGAAATCGCCGATGAACCGCGGCGCGAGGCTGTTCACCGTCACCCCTCGCACCTCGAGCTCGCGCGAGATGAAAAAGTGGTGGGTCGGCAGCGTGGGCGTCGTCGTCTCGTCGACGCTGATCTCGAGGTCGTACGCGTCGCCGGTCCGGCGTTTGAGGTGCGCGTCGACGGTCTCGGTGAACGAGAGCGCCTCGCCGTACATGACCGCGCACCGCCGCGCGGTCGCCGCGTCGATCGTGATTCGGGTCGTCTCGAGCTCGACCGTCTTGTCGGCGTACTTCTCCTCGACGCGTTTTCGGAACTCGGAGGGCAGGTGCTTGAAGGCAGCCTCCACCTCGCTGTCCGACCAGTCGGCGACCTCCGGCTTCATTACCTCGGTGAGGTCGAGCGTGATCATGGGCATGGAGTTCGCGAGCGCGCGGTCAATATCCGGAATCGTCTTCAGGTGATCGCCGTCGGCACCGTACCCCCCCGTGTAGCCTTCCTGGAACACGAGGAACGCGGCGTCGGCGACGACGTCTGTGAAGCTGCGCGCGGTGAAGTCGAGCTCGCGGATCGACTGCTGCGCGAGCACCGGCGAGACGTCGAAGCGGCGCGCGGCCCGGATATGCCCGGCGCTCGCCATGCCGATCCGGTCGCCCATGCCGATGGTCGTCCGCTCGTTGCGCAGCGACACGGGGCGCGTCCACGGAAAGAGCTCCCACAGCGGGCCCAGGTTGATGGGCCCGGGTACGACCTCCTGGTAGTGCACGGCGCCGGAAAGACCGGTCGGGCCGTGGAAGCCGAGCCGCACCGGCTCCGGGCTGAAGACGACGAGCCGCTTCCCGAACGTCGCCCCGCCTGCCGGCCCGGTTACCGCCTGCGCCGCCGCGCCCACACCGGCGCCGCTCTCGGTCGCGGGGGTCCCGTCGGTCGCGAGCCGGGCGACGCCCACGAGCGCGTTGCCGAGCACCTGGAGGCTGCGCTTGTAGAGCGCGGCCTTTCCCGAGCGGACCAGGAGCTCGTCGTCGTCGTCCTCGGGCTTCATCGCGTCGATTTCCGCCTGGCTCAGATTCAGCAGGTCGCGCTCGACGACCAGTTTCGCCAATGTATCCATCTCACCCCTCCTCGATCTCGATGCCGAAGTAGTTCTTCGCGTTGTTCCAGCAGATATCCTCGACCATGCCCCCGAGCAGCGTGTAGTCGGCCGGGGCCTCGCCCGCGGCCACCCAGCCGCCCACGATATCGCAGAGCAGGCGCCGGAAGTAGTCGTGGCGCGTGTAGCTGAGGAAGCTCCGCGAGTCGGTGAGCATACCCACGAACCGGCTCAGAAGCCCCATGTTCGCGAGCGTGGTCATCTGCTTCGTCATCCCGTTCTTCTGGTCGTGGAACCACCACGCCGACCCGAACTGCATCTTGCCCGCGACCGACCCGTCCTGGAAGTTTCCGATCGTCGTCGCCATGATGTCGTTCTTGTTCGCGTTCAGCGTGTAGAGGATCGTCTTTGGAAGCTCGTTCGTCCGGTCGAGCTCGCCGAGTAGCGCGTTCAGCGGCGCGGCGACCGGCTCGTCGGCGATCGAGTCGAACCCGGTGTCCGGGCCCAGCTTCTCGAACATGCGGACGTTGTTGTTGCGAAGCGCGCTGATATGGAACTGCATCACCCAGCCCCGCTCGGCGTAGGCGCGACCGAGCGCGAGCAGGACGTCGGTCTGGTACCGTTCGACCTCCTGGCCGTCGGCCGTCCCCCCGTCGCGGACCTTGCGGTAGATCCTCGCGACCTCGTCCGGCGATGCCGGCGCGTAGACCGGCGTCACGAGCGCGTGGTCGCTGATCCGGGCGCCGAGCTCGTGGAAGAAGTCGAGCCGCTCGAGCAAGGCCCCCATGAAATCGTCGTAGGTGGACAGGCTCCGCCCCACCACGCCTTCGAGCTGTCCGAGCCACCCCCGAAACGCGTCGGCCGCCTCGATGTGGATGCCCTTGTCGGGCCGGAAGGCCGGCTTCACCGTCACCGCGAGCGCGTCGTCGGCGGCCATCGCCTGGTGGTGCTCGAGGCTGTCGACCGGATCGTCGGTCGTGCAGACGAACTTCACGTTCATCTGGCGCATGATCCCGCGCGTCGAGAAATCCGGACGCGCGAGGAGCTCGTTCGCGCGGGTCCACACCTGCTCGGCGGTCTCGCCGCTCAGCAGCACGTCGTTGATCCCGAACGGCCGGTCGAGCTCGAGGTGCGTCCAGTGGTAGAGCGGGTTGCCGATCGTCGCCGGCACGGTCTGCGCCCACGCCTGGAACTTCTCGCGGTCGCTCCCGTCGCCGGTGACGAAGCGTTCGTCCACGCCGTTCGTGCGCATCGCGCGCCACTTGTAATGATCGCCGGCGAGCCACGCCTGCGAGATGTTCTCGAAGCGTCGGTTGCTCGCGATCTCCGCCGGCGGGAGATGGCAGTGGTAGTCGTAGATGGGCATCTTCGCCGCGTAGTCGTGGTAGAGCCGTTTCGCCGGCTCGCTACCCAGCATGAAGTCCTTCGTTATGAATGGTCCCATTCCGTCTCCCGATCAGATGCTGTCGATGAGATACCCGCCGTCGACGGGAATGCAGACGCCGGTGACGAAGCCGCTCGCCTTCGGGCTCGCGAGGTAGAGCGTCGTCCCCTCGAGATCCTCGGGAACGCCGAACCGTCCGAAGGGCGTACGGTCGATGATCGACTGGCCGCGGTCGGTGAGCTCTCCGGTCGCCTCGTCGGCGATGAGCAGCTTCTTGTTCTGGTAGCCGATGAAGAATCCCGGCGCGATCGCGTTGACCCTGATTCCGTGATCGGCGAGCTCGTTCGCCATCCCCTCGGTGAGCTTGAGCACCGCGCTCTTCGCGGCGGTATACGCCCAGACACCCGACAGCGGGACGTAACTCGTCATGGAGGCGATGTTGATGATCGAGCCCTTCACGCCCTGCTCGATCCACCGCTTGCCGAATACCTTCGACGGGATCACGAGCCCGGCCTGAAGGTTCATGTCGAGCACCTCGCCGAAGAGTT
Source organism: uncultured Spirochaetaceae bacterium (assembly GCA_964458555.1). Lineage (GTDB taxonomy): Bacteria > Spirochaetota > Spirochaetia > DSM-27196 > SLST01 > SLST01. Next base: position 10,995 of record CAYWJH010000061.1, read on the forward strand.
TTGTGTCTATGTCGACGAACTCGCTCTTGCCCTTGTTGCCGCCCACGCCGTTGATGAGCAGGTTCGGCATGCCGATGGCCTTCTCCGTCGCGTCGAACGCCTTCGCGACCGCCGCTTCGTCGCCCGTGTCGACGGTCTCGCCGACAACGTTTCCTGCGTTCGCGCCGTCGCCGCTGTCGGCGATCTGCTTCGCAAGCTCGTCGACCGCCTCCTGAACCGGATGCGACGTTCCGCGGCCCCAGATGGAAACCGACGCGCCGGCCTTCGCGAGCGTCGCCGCCATCGCCTTCGGGAGCACGCCGGCTCCCCCCGTCACTACTACGCGAAGCTCGGCCAGGCCGAACATCTTCTCTACGTAACTCATAGCTTCTCCTCGTTAACTGTTAATAGTTCGAAAGGCGCGGCCTCGCGCCCTCGATAACGTTCTGCGAGCTGAACACGCCGTCGGTCGTCAGCCCGCTCGGTGACGCTCACCCGCTCGCGCGACTCGATGATGCGCAGGACGTCCTCGTTCGGTCCGGGAGCGGCACTTTTGTTTCCTTTCTGTTTGGACCATAGAATGGAAGCGCGGGCGTGTCAAACCGACGCGGATCGATCGGGCTGCTTGATCGAGGCCGCGGCAGCCGGTATAGTCGAATTGCACCGCAGACCGAAAGGAATCAAAACCATGAGCGCCGCCGCAACCCTTGACGCATTCGAGAAGAAGCACGACTACTTCGTCGGGATCGACTCCGACGGGTGCGTGTTCGACAGCATGGAGATCAAGCACAAGGAGTGCTTCTGCCCCGCCTTCATCAACCACTACGGGCTGCAGCCCGCCTCGCGCTACGCGCGCGAGGTGTGGGAGTTCGTGAACCTCTACTCGCAGACGCGCGGAATCAACCGGTTCAAGGCGGTGCTCCGTGCGCTCGACTACTGCCGCCACCGCAAGGAAATCGTGGAGCGGAAGGTCGCGGTACCGGAGCTGCCGGTGCTCACCGAGTGGGTCGGCCGCGAGAGCAAGCTGGGCAACCCGCAGCTCGCCGAGGAGATCGGCCGGACCGCTGACGAGGAGCTCGAGCGCGTGATGGCGTGGTCGAAGGACGTCAACGAGGCGGTCGCGAAGATCGTCCGCGACGTACCGCCCTTCCCCGGCGTCGTCGACAGTCTCGAGGAGATGCAGGGCAAGGCCGATGTGATCGTCGTCTCGCAGACGCCCGCCGAGGCGCTCCTGCGCGAGTGGGCCGAGCAGAAGATCGACGGCTACGTGAGCCTCATCGCCGGGCAGGAGCTCGGCACGAAGGGGGAGCACCTCGAGGCGACCGCGGGGGCGCCCGACGCGGAGCGCTACGAGGAGGACCACGTGCTCATGATCGGCGACGCCCCGGGCGACTACAAGGCCGCGCAGGCGGTGGGAGCGCTCTTCTACCCGGTGCTCCCGGGCGACGAGGAGGCGAGCTGGCACCGCTTCTCCACCGAGGCGATCGCGCGCTTCTTCGACGGGAGCTACGCGGGAAGCTACCAGGCCGAGCTCCTCGCCGAGTTCACCGCGGTCCTCCCCGACGAACCGCACTGGGAGACGGCAACATGATCTACTTCGAGACCGGAAGCGCCACGACCGACCTCTCGGTCACCGATCTGCGGGCCGGGCTCACGAGCGCGCTCGAGCGCATCGGCCCGAAGAAGAGCGTGCTGGCCGTCCCGCCGGACATCACGCGGCTCGCCTCGCAGTCGGGGCCGCTCACGAGGATCGCGTACGAGCACTACGGTGAGAACCTCGCCGGCATCCTGCCGGCCACCGGCACGCACCACCCGATGAGCGACGAGCAGATCGAGCTCATGTACGGCGATCTGCCGCGCGAGCTCTTTCTCGTGCACGACTGGCAGAACGACCTCACCACGCTCGGCTGGATCGAATCGGAACGGATTCGCAAGCTCAGCGAGGGCAAGCTCGACTTCGCGTGGCCCGCGCAGGTCGACCGGCGGATCGCCTCCGGCGAGCACGACCTCGTCCTGAGCATTGGCCAGGTCGTCCCGCACGAGGTGATCGGGATGGCGAACTACAACAAGAATATCTTCGTAGGCACCGGCGGCGCCGACGGCATCGCCAAGAGCCACTACCTGGGCGCGGTCTACGGCATGGAACGCTACATGGGCCACGCCGATTCGCCGGTGCGCGCGGTGCTCAACGAGGCGAGCGAGCGGTTCGCCTCCGACCTGCCCATCGTCTACGTCCTCACCGTCGTCGAGGCGGCCTCCGACGGGCGGCTCGTCGTACGCGGTCTCTACGTGGGCGACGATCACGAGTGCTTCTACCGCGCCGCAGCGCTCGCGCGCGAGGTGAACGTCTTCCTGCTCGACCGTCCGCTTTCGAAGGTCGTCGCCTACATGGACCCACGCGAGTACGTGAGCACCTGGGTGGGCAACAAGGCGATCTACCGCACGCGCATGGCGATCGAAGACGGGGGGGAGCTCGTCGTCGTCGCGCCGAGCGTCCGGCAGTACGGCGAGAACGAGCTCTTCGACCGGCTCATCGCGAAGTTCGGCTACCGCGGGACGGAGGAGACGCTTCGAGCCGTGGAGAGCGACGAGGAGCTCGCGAACACGCTGAGCGTCGCCGCGCACCTCATGCACGGGTCGTCCGAGGGCCGGTTCCGGATCCGCTACGCGGCCGGAGGGCTGTCGAGCGAGCAGATCGAAGCGGTCGGCTTCGAGCCGGCCGACGTCGACGACGTCCTGCGCCGCTATCCCCCCGACACGATGCGCGACGGGTGGAACACCACCGACGACGGGGAAGAAGTCTACTACATCTCGAACCCGGCGCTCGGCCTGTGGGCGGAGCGGTCGAGGTTCGTCGACACGCACTAAGAAGCGCGCGGCCGCGACGCGCGGGCGCACCGCAAGGAGCACGACATGGCAGACATCGGATTGATCGGCCTCGCAGTCATGGGCCAGAATCTCGTCCTCAACATCGCCGACCACGGCTACTCGGTGGCGGTCTACAACCGCACGACGCAGAAGACCGACGACTTCCTCGCCGGCCCCGCGAAGGGCAAGGAGATCACCGGCGCGCACTCGGTCGAGGAGTTCGTCTCCTCGCTCGACCGCCCGCGGCGGATCATCCTCATGGTAAAGGCCGGACCCGTGGTCGACAAGTTCATCGAGCAGCTCCTGCCGCACCTCGAGGACGGTGACATCGTGATCGACGGCGGTAACTCGCACTTCCCGGACACGATGCGCCGCGTCGACGAGCTCGGCGAAAAGGGCATCCTCTTCATCGGAACCGGCATCTCCGGCGGCGAGGAGGGCGCGCGGCACGGACCGTCGATCATGCCCGGCGGTAACGCAAAGGCGTGGCCACACGTGAAGGAGATCTTTCAGTCGATCGCCGCGAAGACGCCCGACGGCGAGCCGTGCTGCGACTGGGTGGGTGACGGCGGCGCCGGCCACTACGTCAAGATGGTGCACAACGGGATCGAGTACGGCGATATGCAGCTCATCGCCGAGGCGTACCACCTGATGAAGGACGGAATGGGCTTGAGCTACGACCAGCTCCACGACATCCTCTCGTCGTGGAACGAGGGCGACCTTGACTCGTTCCTGATCGAGATCACGCGCGACATCGTGGCCTACAAAGAGGACGACGGTACGCCGCTGGTGGAGAAGATCCTCGACTCCGCCGGCCAGAAGGGCACGGGCAAGTGGACCGCCGTGAGCGCGCTCGAGCAGGGCATGCCGGTCACGCTGATCGGCGAGGCGGTCTTCGCGCGGTTCCTCTCATCGCTGAAGGACGAGCGCGTCGACGCGAGCGCGAAGCTCGCCGGGCCGGTCAAGGGCTCGGCCTACGCTGCGTTCGACGGCGACATGGAGGTCTTCATCGAGGACATCCGCAAGGCGCTCCTCGCGAGCAAGATCATCTCGTACGCGCAGGGGTTCATGCTCATGTCCGCCGCCGCAGCGCAGTACGACTGGAGCATCGACTACGGCGCGGTCGCCAACATGTGGCGCGGCGGCTGCATCATTCGAAGCGTCTTTCTGGGCGATATCAAGCGCGCCTACGACAAGGAGCCGAATCTGCGCAACCTCGTGCTCGCCGACTACTTCCGCGACACGCTCGCGAGCTGCCAGGGCTCGTGGCGCCGCGTGGTGGGCGCGGCCGCGAGTATGGGCATCCCCATTCCGGCGCTCGCCACGGCGCTCAGCTTCTACGACGGCTACCGCTCGGCGCGCGTACCGGCGAACCTGATCCAGGCGCAGCGCGACTACTTCGGCGCGCACACCTACGAGCGGGTCGACAAGCCGCGGGGTGAGTTCTTCCACACGAACTGGACGGGAACCGGCGGCGACGTCTCGTCGAGCACGTACAATGCCTGACGTGTTGCCGGGCGCGCCGCGCCGGCTCAGCCCGGCACGCGCACGGCGCTCTCGAGCTGCGCGTACGCCCAGCGAAGCGATTCCTCGGTCGTGTCCCAGTCGAGGCACGGGTCGGTGATGGAGACTCCGTAGAGCAGATCCGCTCGGTTCTCCGGGATGTCCTGCCGGCCGTAGCCGAGGTTGCTCTCGATCATGACGCCCACGAGCGCGTCCTGCCCCTCGCGACGCTGACGGACCGCCGAGCGCAGGATCTTCTGCTGGCGCGACGGGTCCTTGAGCGAGTTCGAGTGGCTGCAGTCGATCATGACCGCCGGCGGGTAGCCGGCCTTCTCGAGCATGCCCACCGCCTCTTCGACCGACTCGTCGTGGTAGTTCGGCCCGGTGCGTCCCCCGCGCAGGATAACGTGGCCGAACTCGTTACCGGTCGTGTTGAGCACGCACGTGCGGCCTTCGGGGTCGATGCCGATGAAGCTGTGCGGGTTGCGCGAGGAGGCGAGCGCGTTCACCGCGACCTCGATGCTCCCGTCGGTCGAGTTCTTGAAACCGATCGGCATGGACAGCCCGCTCGCCATCTCGCGGTGCGTCTGGCTCTCGATCGTTCGCGCGCCGATCGACGCCCAGCTCGTCAGGTCGTCGGTGTACTGCGGGACGATCGGGTCGAGCATCTCGCTTCCGGCGGGAAGCCCCATGTCGGTGATGTCGCGCAGGAGTTGCCGGGCGGTGCGCAAACCGGTCTGGATGTCGTAGCTTCCGTCGAGGTGCGGGTCGAGGATGAGCCCGCGCCACCCGAGCCGCGTGCGCGGCTTCTCGAAGTAGACGCGCATCACGAGGAAGACCCGGTCCTCGAGCTCGTCGTGCAGCCGCTTCAGCCGGCGCGCGTAGTCGAGCGCGGCCTCCGGGTCGTGGATCGAGCACGGCCCCACGACCGCGAGCATACGCCGGTCGTGACCCGAGACGATCGATTGGATCACGCGCCGACTCTCGAGGACGGTCTCGAGGCTCGCCTCGCTCGCCAGCACCTCCTCCTTCAGCGTCCTCGGCGGGACGAGAGGATCGAGGCTGTGAATGCGGACATCGCTCGTCTTGTGCATACGCCGACAGTATAGCGACGCCGGCCGATCGAACCAACTCCCGGCCTCGCACGGCCCGGTCTCAAACCGAGTCGCGCGCGATGGGAAGCGTCATGCAGCGCGGCCCTCCCCCACCTCGAGCGAGGTTCACTCCAGGCAGCCCGACGAAGAGCCGCCCTTCGTCGTCGACGCTGCGCGCCGCGGCACCGGGGGCGAGGAACTCCTCAACGCCGACCACCGTGAAACCGGCCTGCGCAAACGCCTCCATCGTCGCCGCGTTACAGTCGTATCCCACGATCTTGCCGGGCGCAAACGCGAACACGTTCGCCGCGCTCAGCCACTGCTCGCGCTCGCGTACGACCGGATCACGTCCGCCGCAGGGAACCGTCTCGAGCGGCATCCCGCTCGCCGCGAGCGCGGGCAGCAACCCGTCGCGCTTCTCGATCCGCGTCGGCGATCCGGGGGCGAGCTGCATCCGGTAGACGTCGACGCGGTGCGGACCGGTCACGTACGGCTCGTAGACGAGCGCGACGTCGCTGTCGACGAGCGTGAAGATCATGTCGAGGTGGATCGTCGATCGCTCGCGGGGAAGGACAACCGCGAGGAGCGTTACCGGCTCCTCGTACGTCGCCAGCAGCCGTGAGGCGAGCGCGTCGAGCGCCGCGGCGGAGGTCCGCTCGGAGATGCCTACGACGAGCAGGTCGGGTCGCGCCACGAGGATGTCCCCGCCCTCGAGCCGGACCGGCGGGAGACGGTCGGCGCCTGCGCCTTCCGGTCGACCGCCGTGCCGCCCTGACTCGCCGGCGCGAGGCGCGTGGGCACCGCCCGAGGAGTCTCCATCGGCATCGCTTCCGTCCCAGAGGATTCCGCCGCTCGCGATTCCCCGGGCCGAAGAGAAGACCGAGCGCAGGAGCCGCGCTTCCGCGGACCGTACGTCGTGCGCCATCGCGCCGACGACGACGCGGTCGCGCACGACGAGCGATGAGTCGCGCATGAAATAGAGATTCGGCAGCGGAGGAAGATCGTACTCGGGTCCACCGAGCACCGCGGTCAGCGAGTCCTTCCGGGAACGCAGCCCGCCGATCATCGTCCGCACGAGCTCGCCCGGCGACAGCGAGAGCAGCTCGTCCCGACGCTCCCGGCCACCACCGGCATCGCAAATCGCTTCCACGAGACGCTCGCGGACATCCACCGGCTCGAGCGCGCTCTCGGCGAGGTCGGTCACCTCGTGGACGTCGGCGACGAGCGAGAGGAACCGCTTCAACGTTCGGTGCTCGTCCGAGACGACCGAGATGGGAATGATGTCGTTGTAGAGGACCTCGGTCGCGGTCCGCGGCGTCATCGATTCGATTTCGGACCCCGGCGTGTGGATCACGACCGAACGCAGTCGTCCAATCTCACTATCGATCCGGACCGGGCCCGCACGCTCGTCGCCGCGGGGCGCGCGGAGGCTCACCCGTGCGCCTCGGCGAGCCGCTTCCAGAACGTCTCGTCGGCGCCCACGGCGACCTCGCGCCCCTCACGCACGATCGGCGTACGCAGCAGCGCCGGATCCTCTGCGATCTCCTCGAGCGGATCGTACTCCATATACGCGAGTCCGCGAGCGCGGAACTCCTTCCCCTCGGTATCGATGAGCTCCTCCGCGCCGACCGCCTGCGCGAAGAGCTCGAGCTCGCGCGGGCCGGGAGCCTTCACGTCGAGGTCGATCGACTGGATGGGAATCGCACGCTCCTTGAAGAACCGTTCGGCCTTCTTCGTGTCCTTGCACTTCTTCCTGCCGTAGATCTGAATCACGCCGTCATTGTAGGGCGGCGCGGGAGAGGAATCAAGAAAGCGGACACCCCGCCGAGCGCGCTCTCCCGATTTGACCCGGTAGCTCCAATGTGGTACTTCTCGACAGGCCAGCGCACAGCTGTTGAGGAGGATCCATGCAGAGTCGCACGCGGGTGAGGGAGCTGCTTCGCCGCACGCCGGCCGGCCAGACGGTCGCGGTAGCCGGTTGGGTGCGTACCAAGCGAACGGGCAAGAACGTGACCTTTCTCGAGATCAACGACGGGTCGTGTCTGAGCAACGTTCAGGTGATCGTCGAGGGCGAGAACGCCGACCTCGCGGCGACGGTCGATCCGGTCACGACCGGCTCGAGCATCGCGGTGACCGGACGCCTCGTCGAGAGCATGGGGAAGAATCAGAACGTGGAGGTCACCGCGACCGACGTCGAGCTCATCGGCGCCGCACCCGCCGACGACTACCCGCTGCAGAAGAAGCGCCACAGCTTCGAGTTCCTCCGCGAGATCGCGCACCTGCGGCCGCGGACGAACACCTTCGGCGCGGTCGCGCGCGTGCGCAACCATCTCAGCTTCGCGATCCATCGGTTTCTCCAGGAACGCGGGTTTTTCTACGTGCATACCCCGGTGATCACCGCGAGCGACGCGGAGGGCGCCGGGGAGCTCTTCCAGGTCACCACCCTCGATCTCGAACGTCTCGCCTCCGGCGGCGATGCACGCAGCCAGACCGACGCTTCGGGCACGCCCGAAGCCCCGCGCGACACCGATGACCCGACCGCGCCCGTCGCACCCGGCGTCGACTACGACCGCGACTTCTTTGGAAGGCGCGCGTTCCTCACCGTCAGCGGCCAGCTCAACGCGGAGATCTACGCGAGCGCGCTCGACCGGGTCTACACCTTCGGCCCCACCTTCCGCGCGGAGAACTC
>CAYWJH010000062.1:0-18959 GCA_964458555.1 uncultured Spirochaetaceae bacterium
GGACTCGTCGCCTCCGGGGCCGGCCGCGCGTTCGGCCGGGCGGATGCCTGCGAGGCGGCCTTCGACGGTCTCGCGCGCTCGGCGTCCGGCTCGTACCCGGTGAAGAAGACGGCGAGCGCCGGGATCACGACCACGAAGCCGGCTCCGAGCGCGACCATCGCCGGCTGGGCCCCGATTCGGACGATGAGCAGCTCGGCAAGTGGCGCGGTGACGAAGGGCGAGACGCCGAATCCCGCGAGGGTCACGCCCATCGCGAGTCCCCGCCGTGCCGGGAACCAGCTCCCGGCGACGGCGAGCGGCACGCCGTAGGCGAACCCGACGCCGGCGCCTCCCACGACGCCGTACGAGATCACGAGCGGCACGAAGCTCGAGATCAGCCCGCCGCTGATCCATCCGGCTCCCACGAGCAACCCGCCGACGAGCAGCGTCACGCGGGTTCCAATCCTCGCCATGAGCAAACCGGCGATCGGCATAGAGAACGCGAAGACGGCGAGAAACACCGAGTACGGGAGGCCGCTCTGCGCGGTGGTCAGCGCAAGGGACTCCTCGAGCGGCGCGCGAAAGACCGACCACGAGTACACCGTGCCGAGGCACATGTTCACGAGCACGCCGAGCGCGACGAGATCCCAGCGTGTGTTGAGCCGATTCGCTATCATCCGCGCGTCTCTGATGTGCCCGGTCGCGAATAGCTCCACACCACTTCGTAGCTGCGCTCAAACATGGAAAAAACCTACCATATTGACCGGGCGTGCTGGAATTGTCCCGGCTCATTTGATATTTTCGAGATATGCAAGCTCGGGGCGAGCTCGACTTCGCTCAGCTCAAACGATGCTCGCTGTTCGGTGGCGTAACCGAGCAGGCGTTCGATACGATCCGTCCCCACATCCAGCACATGCACTTCGACGAGGGCGACCGCATCGTGACCGAAGGCGAGGTCAACGATCGGATCTACTTCATCGAGCTCGGATCGGTGGAAGTTCTCAAGCGACTGCGTCCCGGCGACGAGCACGCCGAACGCCAGCTCACGAGGATGGGTGTTGGTGAGACGTTCGGCGAGATGGAGCTCATCGACATCCAGCCGTGCGCAGCGTCGGTTCGAGCGCTCGAACCGACCGAAACGCTCTCGCTCTCCAACCGTGATCTCTACAAAGTTTCCAGGACCGATATGAAGACCTACGCGCTGCTCGTGATGAACCTTGCCCGCGAGATCAGCCGAAGGCTTCGGCAGGCCGACGACATGATCGTGGGCGACATCTCCGGTCAACCGTAGGAGAACGCGCACGTGCCGATGGAGCGCAATCCGTTCCTCGCCTACCTCCACACCCATCGCTCGGCCGGCGCGCCCGAGTTGAAGGAGCTCTTTCGCCTCCTCGCCAAGCGGACGCACCCGGACACCTCGTCGCGCGACGCGTCGGCGTTCGCCGAGCTCCAGGATCACTACCACGCCGCGCTCACGCTGCTGATCGAGCGCAGCGAACAGCACAGGCACTCGGATTCGAGTCTACAGGCCGATGTCGCTCCGGCGGCCGGCGAGGAACCGCGCGATCGGGTGTTCAGCTCGCTCTACCGCTACAAGGCGCTCTTGCCGAGCCTGCAGATCGACGGCCGCGACCTCTCGCCGGCGTGCGCCGCGGCGTTCGCGGCGGCTGCGACCGCGGCGGAGCAGTACACCGCGCGCGCGAGCGAGGCGCTCGCCGCCTACGACGAGCAGTTCCACGCTCGTCGCCCTGATATCGCCGGATACCCGGAGATCCGCGTGAAGTACCCGATCTTCCTCAACGCGCTCTCGAGCTTCTTCTCCTACCAGCTCATGCCGAACGACTTCAACCTGCGCATCGCGCGCTCGTACCTCGCGGAGATCAGACCCGTAACCGACGTCGATCCGACCGCCTCGCCGCACATGCGCTACAACCGGTCCGCGCCCGCCCGCTCGGCGCTCTACCGGATGCGCGTCTGGCTCGAGGAAGAGCTCGAACGGCCGGTCGCGGACTTGCTGTAGCCTGACCGGCCCCCTTCGGCCCCGGATTAGCGGCGGACCGCCTCGATCGCGCGGTTGAGCGCCTCCCGGCTCGGGATGATCGACGAGAAGGCAAGCTCGCCGTTGATGTAGATGGCCGGCAGCTGCGTCACGCCGACCTTCTGCATCCGCGCGATGTTCTCTGCGCTCGTTGCCTTGTACTCGACTACATCGATCCCCTCGCCGTACGTCTTCTTCGCGTCCATCGCGCTCTGGAACATGTAGGTACACGCGGCGCACGTGTCGGAGTCGATGGTGAAGACCTCGACGAGCGGCCGCTCGAGCGATCCGTAATCGGGAAGATCGACGTCAATGTCGAGCGTCGTGGACGTGTAGTTCTCGACGAGCTGCCGCGTCTGCTCGGTCTGGTGCACGGCCTGCTCGCAGCCCACGGTGTTCTCCGGCGGGACGTCGTAGGGCATGTCGCAGCCCGGCGAGACGATGAAGTTGCGGTGGGTAACCGAGTCCATGATGTCGAGCGTCGTCTTCATGTTGTCCTGCTGGTTGCCGAAGAGCATGACGCTCGCGAGCGGGATGTTGCCGGCAAGCACGATGTCGTGCTGATCGGTGATCTCCTTCGCCGCCGGGAGGTTGATGTTCTCGTCGATCGAGATGCCGTCGGGTTTCGTGCGGCACATCACGTCCACGTTCTTCGTCGCATCGCCGCAGACGAAGAAGGACGACGGCACGCCGAGCGACCGGATGTGCGCGAAGAGCTCGGTATAGGCGTCGCTGAGGAACTCGGTGAAGTGATCGGGCGAGATCTGCGAGACGAGCGGGTCGACGCTCGCGATGATCGACGCGCCGGCGTCGACGTAGAGATCGGCCATCCGCTTACCTACCTCGACACCGTAGCCGACGAGCCGCTTGACGTAGTCGGGATCGTCGAACATGTCCATGAAGATGTTCGTCCCGCGCAGGTGCGAGACGAGCGTGAACGGTCCGCAGAACAGGCCGTAGAGCGCGGTCTCCGCGCCGACCTCGGCGGCCAGCGCCTTCGTCGCCGCGAGCGCGATGGGCAGGCGGCCGTCGTCGGGCTCGGGCAGCTTCGTCGGGATGGTCGGGTCGGCCTCGAGCGGGTGCGAGGTCACCGTGGGCGGCGCGTCGCCGCTCCAGAGCAGACCGCAGCCGAGGATCTCGGCCTCGAGCTGCAGGTCGAACATGATCGGCATCCCGTCGGGATGGTAGAGCCGATGCGCTTCGCGCAGCGCGCGCACGAGCTTCTCGCCGTCCCGGTAGAGCTCGTCGGCGGCGACGCCGACCAGCTTGCCGGCGTGGACGCCCGCGAACGGTACCCAGGGCACCGAGGGGGTCTCTTCGTGGGCAAACGTCGCGAGAACGAGTTCTTTTCCGGTCATGCAGCCTCCTTACCGTCTGTGTCAGCATACCGAACGCGATCGGGGGACGCTATGAAAATCGTATGAGGTCTGGTAGGATCCTGGGCCGATGGCGTCCCTCGACCGAACGATCGCCGCCCGACAGGCGGACCTCTTCACCTCGGTGACCGGCGTGCCGTGCGTCGTCCTCGACCGCACCGGTTCGGTGCTCCACCCGCACCCGGACGACTCCCCCTGCCGACTGTGCCGGACGATCGCCGGAGACGCCGCGGACGAGCCGGGTGCGCCTCATCCCGACGTTCCGACCGACGGCGCGCGCCACCTGAAGTGGGTCGAAGAGGCGATGCGTTTCGGCGGGCGCAGCATCTTCATGTGCGGCAACGCGTTCACGCACTGGACGGCACCCATCGTGGACGGCGCGCGTATGATCGGCGCGCTCGTGGCTGGACCGGTTCTGACGATCGAGGAGGAGGGCTTCTTCGAGAACGAGCTCCTCGCCCGATTCAACGGCGACCGCTCATCGGACGTAGTGGACGGGCTGCGCAGGCTCTACGAGCGCGTGCCGCGACTCGAGCCCGCCCGCGTGACGCTGCTGTCGCAGCTGCTGCTGCAGCTCGCGACCGCGATCAGCCACGACACGTCGGTTCTTCGCGAGTCGGAGGATTCGCTCGCCCAGCAGTCGAGAATCAACGAGTACATCCAGGCGCTGAAGACACGTCGCGAAAGCGACGGAGTCGACCCAAACCTGCCTTCCTATCCGATAGAGAAGGAAACGAGGCTACTCAACCAGATACGCTCGGGCGACGTGCCGGCGGCCCAGAAGACGCTCAACGAGCTGCTCGGCCACGTCTTCTTCGCGACCGGTTCACGGCTCGACGAGACCAAGCTCCGCGCGCGCGAGCTCGTCGTTTTGCTCTCCCGAGCGGTCCTCACCGAGGGGGCGGACCCGGAGGAGGTCTTCGGGCTCAACTACCAGTTTGTCGACGCGATCGACCACCAAAGCGACACGACGGGAGTCGCGTACTGGATGGCGCGGATCGTCAGGCGGTTCGCAGACCTGATTCTCTACCTGCCGCACCTCACCCACGCGCGGACGCTGCGCCGTGCGCTCTCGTACATGCGGGCGCACGCCGATCGCCCCGTGCGCGTCGCGGAGGTAGCGCGGGCCGTCGGGCTCAGTTCCAGTCATTTCAGCCGCGTCTTCGGTGCGGAAATGGGCGAGACGTTCGTCTCCTACCTCAACCGGATTCGCTGCGAGCAGGCGAGCGAGCTCCTGCGGACGACGTCGCTGCCGGTTCAGGAGATCGCGCACCGCTGCGGGTTCAGCGATCACAGCTATTTCACGAAGGTGTTTCGCTCGATCACGGGCGCTCCGCCGAGCGCCCATCGGGAGGGGTGACGGGGTATGGTCAGGCGCCGACGAGCTCGATCGCCCGCTCGGCCGCGCTCGCGGCATCGGGGGTGTACGCATCGGCACCGATCGATTCGCAGAACTGCTCGGTCACGGGCGCTCCGCCGACCATGATATGGACCTTCGAGCGAATGCCGGCCTTGTCGGCGGCTTCGACGACGCTCTTCATCTCGGTCATGGTCGTGGTGAGCAGCGCCGAGCAGCAGATGACATCGGCCTCGTTCTCCTGCGCGGCCTCGACGAACTTCTCCGCCGACACGTCGCTTCCGAGGTCGACGACCTTGAAGCCTTTCCCCTCCATCATCATCTTGACGAGGTTCTTGCCAATATCGTGGAGGTCGCCCTTGACCGTCCCGATGACGACCGTGCCCTTCGCTTTGACGTTCTCGCTCACGAGCAGCGGACGGAGGATCTCGATGCCGCCGTTCATCGCACGCGCCGCGATCAGGACCTCCGGGACGTAGATCTCGTTGTTCTTGAACTTCTGACCTATTACGTCCATGCCCGCCATCATGCCCTCTTCGAGGACCTGACGCGCGGTGACACCCTCGTCGATCGCGGCCTGGACCATCTCCTTGACGTCGTTGGCCTTGCCCTTCTGGAGTGCTTCAGAGATTGCGTTCAAATCAGCCATCGGTCACCTCTCTTTGGTTCAACAGTAGCGCGCGTGTCGACCCGCCGCTATAACAATCACACCTTTTATCGGGCTATTCTACCATCTCGTGCCGATCAGTACAGCCAGTCGGTACGCGGCTGGCTCCCAGCGAACACACCGTCGAGCGCCGCCGCGAGGTCATCGCCGACCCGCACGCCCCTCGTATCGCGCAGCGTGGTCACCGGCACCACGCCCGACCACGCGCGCGTCAGGTCTCCAACGCCGATCACAACGTCGGGCTTCGCAAGCCGACCGTCGACACGGACCGCCCCGGTCTCGCTCACCTCGTAGTCGCCGGCAACTCCCTGCCAGCCGTCGTGGTCGTGGAGGTAGCGCGACGCCGGATCGTCCACGCGCATCACGAAGCGCGGAAGCGCGCGACGCTGCGCCGCGGCGGCCATCGCGCGCTCGACGTCGAGCATGCGGTACTGGAAGACCGCGGTCGCGGCGTTGGTGACCTCGAAGTCTCCCTTTCTCCGTTCGCGATGCCGACGAAAAGGTCGGTCGATGAAGTCCTGCAGTTGGACACCCTCCGGCTCGGCAAGCCACACGAGGTAGACCTGGTCGCCCAGGTTGCGCAGGAGGCCGAGCAGCTCGACGAATTGCGCGATCGTGCGGTACGCCATCCAGATGACGCGGTACGGACCTTCCTCGCCGTTGTCGGTGTGGACGCAGAGGTGGTGCGTGAGCTCGCCGGACTCCTCGTCACGAAACCCCAGGCCGAAGCCGAGCTCGGACTCCACCGCCTGGAAATCAGTGAACTCCTCCGGGTGGATCGAGACCGAGCCGTGACGGCGGCGCCGTGCGAGACGCCCCGCGTGCATCTCCGGCAGGTCCTCGGTCGTGAGGCGCACCGGAGTCCGCCGGCAGTACGGCACGGTGAGCGCCGCCGGGTCGACGCGGACGAAGTGCTCGTACCCGCCGGTTCCAAAGCCGAGCTTATCGTAGAAGCCCTGGTCGAAGATGCCCAGCCCTGCGACGACCGAGCCGCGCTCGGCGCCGGCGGCAAGCGCCCGGGCGGTCGTGCGCGACGCGAGCCCCTGCTTCCTCGCCACGCGGCTCGTGACCACGCCGGTCACCGCGGAGAACGGAAGCCGCTCGCCGCGGTAGTCGTAGTCGCCGGACATGGTCGCCACGTAGCACTCGGGCTCGCCGGAGAGCTCGGCGACGAAGGCGTCCGAGGCGTTCTGGAACGCCTCGCGCGCGGCCTTCTCCGGTTTCCGCTCGGACGGCTTGCGCCAGCCGACCTCGAGCAGGATTCGCTCTACGAAGCGGGCATCGCCATCCGACCTGTACGGTCGGATGCGTGGGCTGTTCTCGGACATAGACGCCATCGTATCAGCGTCCAACGTCTTCGGCCACCATGTCGAGCTGGGTTCGCAAATCTTCCACCTCGCGGATCCAGAACGCGCGGGAACCCCAGTCGGGGTTCTGCTCGCGGAATCGGTGGTCGTCGCGCTGCAGCGCGCTCCAGGCGAGGTAGTAGACCATCCGCATGAAGCGAAGCGGCTCGACGAGCCGCAGCGTCGACTCGTCGAGGTCGCAGAACTGCGTGTACCCGTCAAGAATGTGCGTCAGCTCGCGACGGGCGGCCCACGCGTGGTCGGGCAGCAGGAGCCACAGGTCCTGCACCGGCGGTCCGCGCATCGTGTCGTCAAAGTCGATGAGCAGGAGCCCCTCCTCGCCGCGGTCGAGTACGTTGCCGCGGTGGAAGTCGCCGTGGATGCGCTGCAGCTCGACGCCCTCGAACAGCGGGGCGATCAGATCGATGCCCCGCTCGAGGAGCGCGAAGAACTCGTCGTGCATCTCCGGATGGACGACCCGGGCCTCGCGCAGCTCCCGAGCGAAACGGCTCGTCGACTCCGAAGGCGTGCAGACGAGCCGGTGCGCAGCGACGCCCTGTCGTCCTACCGCGTGAACGCGCCCCGCGAGCGCTCCGAGGCGAAACCAGTCCTCGTCGTGCTCGGCGTCGAATCCGCGTCCGCCGCGTTTTGGATAGAGCGCGAACGCGTAGGCGAACGCGGCTGCGCCGTCGGCCGGTTCGACCTCGACCGTCTGCAGCGTGTAGCCCTCGCCATCGGCGATCGGCGCGACCACCGGGAGGTCGACGTCGGCACAATCGAGGACGAACTCGTGCTCCTCGGCGATCGCTTCGGTGCTCCAGCGGTCGGGCCGATAGAATTTGACGATGTAGTCGCGTTCGGACTGAGCGCGCACGCCGTAGACACGGTTCACGTAGCTCGGGTAGGGCATGACTGTCCCGTCGAGCACGAGGTCGTACGCCTGCTCGACCGCGGCGATCATCGTCTGCGGCGTCAACGCGTCGAAGACACCGCCCGGGCGCCGGGGATCCGCCGGTGGGCCAACATCAGACATCGGGCGCCCCGCGTACCTGGTCACGTCCGCGGTCCTTGGCGAGATAGAGCGCCCGGTCGGCGACGCGGAACAGATCGGCCGCGGTCGCCGCGTTGTCCGGGTAGACCCCCACGCCGACCGAGACCGTCGCGTGAACGGAGCCGGCGTCGGCGGCGAGGCTCGTCTGTGCCACCGACCGCCTGATCCGCTCACCCACCTGGAGCGCCTCGTCAACCGTCGCCCCGGGCATCACGGCCACGAGCTCGTCGCCCCCGTAACGACAGGGGATGTCACCGGCGCGCACCTGGGTACGAACGAGCTCGGCGACGGTACGCAGGACCTCGTCTCCCACACCGTGCCCGTGACGGTCGTTGATCGTCTTGAAGTGATCGACATCGAGGATCAGCAGTCCGACCGGACGTTGCTCGCGGTCGGCGCGCGCGAGCTCGCGTACGAGCGAGTCGTCGAGGTACGCCCGGTTGAAGAGCCCGGTCAGTCCGTCGTGGACCGCTTCGCGGGCAAGCTCGGCGTTGAGCTGCTCGAGCCGCGTATTCGCCTCCTGAAGCCGCCGTTCCGCCGAGCGGAGCTCGGTCGCGTCGTGGAAGAGCGCGATCCAGCCGGAGCTCTGGCGGGTCGGGTGGTCGATGCGGCAGATCTCGAGATCGACGTGTCGCGTCTGCCCGTCGCAGTCGGTCACGAGCGTCGTGGTCAACGAGTCAGGGACCGGAAACGGGACGATCCGCGACCAGCGGGGAATGAGGTCGGCTACGGGGACCCCCATGATCGAAGCCTGGTCGATTCCCCATAGCTGCAGCGCAGCGGGATTCCAGTCGACGATTCGGGCCTCCTCGTCGAGCACGAGCAGACCGTCGGGCATGAGCTCGACGACACGATGCCGGGCCGTGGGCAGCAGCTCGAGAAGCCGTGCGCGAGAGATGCCGGCCAGGAAGAATCCGGTTGCGATCGCGAGCGTGAGCGGCGTGATGTCCAGCGGGATCGCCCCGAGCGCGCCGGAGACGTAGAGCACGTTACCGGCAACCGCCACGAGGAGGCCGAAGAGCACGAGCAGCGCCTGCTGGCGGTAGATGTCACGCCGCCGAACGACCCCCGCGGAGACGAGCGCGACGCATACCAGCACGACCAGGTACTGGTACACGATCCCGACCCAGAAGAGCGGGCCATGCTCGTACTCGTAGACGAAGGGGATCGTCTCCGCGGGCCGGATCTCCGGCCAGACGAGCCCGTGCAGACCGTTGGTGAAAGCGGCGATAATCATCGCGAACGGCACGACCCACAGGAGCGACATCCACGATCCGGCGGCGCGTGGACTCAACCATCTCATACAGAACCGCAGCATGAAGGCCACCGTCCCGTACGTCCCGATGTACGCGAACTGCGACCAGAGCTCGCGATAGGCGACCGACTGCGAGAGCGTCTCGAGCCCGTAGAAGAACGACCACTCGGCGACGCAGAGCGCGAGCCCGAAGAGCTCGGTCGCCACCGCACCGCGGTTGTCCCGCGTACGCGCGGCGAGAAAGGCTGCCGCGGCGCTTGCGAGGAAGTAGATTGACGCGAGAGGAACGGCGACGAGCATCTACGGTGCCTCGATCCCGCAGAGCACGGAGAGCTCGGCGAGCTGATCGCGCCGGCCGACCATCTCGTAGGGCTTGATGACCCGGTCGGCGCCGGCGGTGCGCAACTTCGGCGCGCTCTCGTCGCTGAGCGCCCGCGCGACGATCGTGATGTCCGGATTGATCGCCTTCGCGGTCAGCGTCGTATACACGTTCTCCGCGTCGCTCTCGAGCACGACGAACGGCACGCCGGCCTCGGCGAGGTCCTCAGCGATATGACGGCCCATACGGCCGAACCCGCAGAGGATGACGTGTCCACGCAGCCGTTGTATCTGTCGATCCATACGCCCTCTCCGGATCAGGTAGAGCTCGATCGTGAGCTGGAGCACCCGCCCGCCCACGTGGGCGAGCGAGGCAATACCGGTGACGATCACAAAGACCGTAAGTCCGCGCCCCGCTTCCGAAAGCGGCCTCACCTCGGTGAAGCCCGTTGTCGTCAGCGAGATGATCGTCATGTAGACCGCGTCGGAAAACGACCACCCCTCGATGACAATGTACCCCACGGTGCCGATCACAACGGTCATGATCAGGATGATTACCGCGAGGCCGAGCTGCTTCGCGCTGCGGTCTGCACTGCGGGGTTGAACCTGGGTACGGAGCGAGGGCTTCTTCATCGGTGCGGCCGCGCGCGGCTGATCATTTATAGGACAGCGGATTCGTCGGGGTCAAGGCGGCGGCGAACCGATGATGCCCTCCGCATTGCGTAGTCGCGAAAACGGGTATAGGCTGTTGAATATAACCGTTTCAAGATACAGGAGCCGCGCATGTTCAGTACCATCCCCTATCAAACCTCCCGGTCCGCAGACGAGTCCGGCGAACCCGCGCGGATCATCCTCTATGGCCTCTCCTTCTGCGACCACTGCGCGCAGGGACGCGCCTTCCTCGAAGACCTCGGTGTCGATTTCTCGCACACCCACCTCGACCGGCTCGAGCCGGAGGTGAGGCGGCCCGTGCTCGCGCGCTTCCGCGAGATCTACGGCAAACCGGTCATCTATCCCGTACTCGAGATCGACGGCGAGTTCACGTTCGGGTTCAACGAGGACGTTTGGTCAGCTCTGTTGAAGAACACATCACAATAGACGCAGATTCTTCTTTACAGGCCGCCCGGCCTAGCATATAATCGCCCTTATATTAAGAATCCATTATAGATAACGAAGAAGCGATTCAGCCTCGGCGCGCGCAGGCGGCGGCGAGGTCTATCGGGGTTTGCCTATGAAACACGTCAAGGGCTTCGTGCTGTCAACTCTCCTCCTGCTCGCGATCTGGTTGCTGCTCACCTACCCGTTCTCGACTCAGGAGCTCGTCGCCGGAGCGATCGCGGCGGTCGTGATCTCACTCATCTCGTCGGGTGCACTGGGGGTAATGCAGGACATCCGGGTGACACCGCGGGCTATCGTCGCGGCGCTCAGCTTCCTGGTCGCCTTCCTTGGAGCGCTGGTCCGATCGAACCTGGACGTCGCCTTTCGCGTCCTCCAGCCGTCGCTGCCCATCTCACCGGGGATCGTGCGCATTCGGACCTCGCTCAGAACCCCGCTGGCGCGAACGCTGCTCGCGAACGCGATAACCCTCACGCCCGGCACCATCACCGTCGAAGCGCGCGATGACGTGTTCTACGTCCACTGGATTTCGGTCGCGGGCGGCGACACCGAAGACGCCACGCGCCGTATCGTGGGCACGTTCGAGCGCTATCTGGAGGTCTTCCTTGGGTAATATCCTGTTCAGCATCGCAGTCGTTTTCGTACTCGCCGCGATCGTCCTGGCGGCGGTGCGGGGCGTCCTGGGCCCGACGGGTCCCGATCGGGCGGTCGCGCTCGACGCGGTCACGATCGTATCGGTCTCGCTCATGGCGGCGATCGCGCTCATGGCCGGGCGTTCGATCTACCTCGACGTCGCGCTCGTCTACGCCCTCGTCAGCTTCCTCGGGATCGTGGCGCTCGCGCGCTACATGGAACGGGGGCTCTCATGACCGCGCTCGAGATCGTCGGCGGACTCATCAGCGTCGCCGGTAGCCTGCTCCTCTTTCTCGCGGCGCTCGGCCTCATCCGCATGCCCGACGTCTACAATCGCATGCAGGCCGGCACGAAGGCAACGACGCTCGGCAGCATGCTCTTCCTGATCGGAGTGGCGGTCGCGAGGCCCGACTGGTGGGCGAAGATCCTCGTGCTCATCCTGTTCATCGTCTTCACGAACCCGATCAGCTCTCACGCGCTCGCGCGCGCCGCGCACTTCGCGGGCATCCCCATGTCCGACCGGAGCGTAACCGACGACCTCGCAGAGGACGTCGCCGGGCACCCGGCACGCCGCCCGGAGCAGCAGGAGGGCTCCCGATGACCACCTTCGTCATTCTCACGCTCGGAGCGGTGATGGTCACCGCCGCCGTTGTCGCGCTCATGCACACGAGCCTCGTCACGTCGATCCTCGCCGCCGGTGCCGTGAGCCTCGTGGCGAGCGTCATCTACCTCTTTCTCGCCGCGCCCGACGTCGCGATGACCGAGGCCGCGATCGGCTCTGCGCTCACGACGATCGTCTTCCTCTTCGCGCTCTCGCGGCTGCGCGACCGAAGCCGCGGCGCCGAGGGAACGGACACCGACACGGAGGACACGCATGGCTAATCGGATCGTCGCGTTCGTCGTCGTCGCCGCGCTCGCGGTACTGCTCGCTCCGCTCGCGCTCGACGTCGCCTTCCACGAGCAGACGCCACCGCTCGGCGAGGAGTACGTCGAGCGCAGCGCCTCGGAGGTCGGCGCCACGAACGCGGTGACCGCCGTCGTCGTCACGTATCGGGGGCTCGATACGCTCGGCGAGGTGACGGTGCTGTTTACCGCGACCGCCGGCGTCGGGTTCGTGATGACCCGGCGGCGCAGGCGGGAGGAGCTCGCGGTTCGCGAAGGCCGCGCAGTAGGTGCGAGCGCGGGAAACGCTTCGCAGGGCCCGAGCGAGATCCTTCAGACCGCGTCGCGATTCCTCGCGCCCATTCTGTTTCTGTTCGGGACCTATATCTTCGTGCACGGCCACCTCACGCCGGGCGGCGGCTTCCAGGGCGGTGTCATCCTCGCCGCCGCCGTAGTACTGCGCGTCTTCGGCGCGCCCGATCGCCGGCTCGCTCACGGCACGATGACCGTCCTCGAATCGCTTTCCGGCGCGGCCTACGTCGCGCTCGGCGTGCTGGGTCTCGTGCTCGCCGGCGGATTCCTCGACCCGACGTACCTGCCGCCGGGCTCGCTCGGATCGCTTCTGAGCGCGGGCGCGGTCCCGCTCATCTACTCGGTGGTGGGAATCAAGGTGGGCACCGAGCTCGCCGGCGTCGTCGACCGTCTTCGCGTGCAGGAGCATCGATAATGCAATACATACCGATCATCGGCGTCCTGCTCATCGTCATCGGCGCGTGGGGCATGCTCACGCAGCGCAACATGCTGAAGATGGTCATCGGCTTCTCGATCATCGACACCGGCGTTCACCTGATGATCGTAGCGATCGGCTACGTCACAGGCGGCGCGGCGCCCATTCTCGACGCCGACGTGACGGCCGGCACGCCCTTCGTGGACCCGGTGCCGTCGGCGCTCGTGCTGACCGCGATCGTGATCGGCCTCGCGGTCACCGCGGTCATGCTCACCTACGTCGTGCGACTCGCGCGGACGAAGGGGACTCTCGAAGTATCGAGCTACAGGGAGATGAAATGGTAAGCCCGCTCTTCATCGTCGTCGTCGCGCTCGCCGGCGGATTCCTCATTCCGCTACTCGCGCAGATCGGGCCGGGCACGAAGGACGGCGAGTCGGTCCTTGCCTCACTGCTCTTCTTCGCGGTCGTCGCCGCGCTCGTCGTTATCCCGGCGACCTGGCTCGTACCGCTCGCATCCGGCGCCGCCGACGCCGAGGTGTTCACCGCGGGCGTGCGTCCGCCGTTGTCGATCAACCTTCGGATGGGGCTCATCGAGGCGGTCGTCCTCACGCTCGTCAACGTCGTCGGGCTCTTCTCGGTCGTCGCCGCGCTACGCGCGATCCACGCGCGCGGCGCCGCCGGGTACGTGCTCGTGCTCATGGTGCTCCTCGGCGCGAACGGGCTCGTCCTCACGCGCGACCTGTTCAACGCCTTCGTCTTCCTCGAGATCCTCTCTATCGGCACGTACGGGATCATCGCGGTCGACGACGATGCGAAGCAGTACGCCGCCGGCTTCAAGTACCTCATCGCCGGCGGACTCTCGACGGTGCTTTTCCTGCTCGGAACGGTCTACCTCTACCGGCTCACCGGCACGCTGAACATCGACGGCATCGTTGCCGCGGTGGCCGACGGCGCGCTCGACGCCGCCGGCGGAGGCGGCCTGCTCGCGATCGGCGCCGGGTTCACCGCGCCCTTCCTCCTGTTCGCCGGACTGCTGATCGAGCTCAAGCCTTTCCCGGCCAACGGGTGGGCGCTCGACACCTACGAGGCCTCGCACCCGGGCGTGGCCTCGCTGATCTCCGCGGTGAACGCCACGGCGGTCGTGATGCTGCTCTACAAGCTCGTGCCGATCTTCCCGCAGCCGATCGTCTCTACGCTCGTCTGGGTGGGGATCCTCACCTTCGCCGCGTCGAACCTGGTCGGCCTGAGGCAGCGCGACGCGCGACGCATGCTCGGCTACAGCTCGGTCGCGCAGATCGGGCTCATCGCAGCGATCGTCGCGCTCGTAGCGGCCGACGGCCGTGGCGTCTTCTACATCGCGATCGTCGGCGGCGGACTGCTCGTCAACCACATGCTCGCGAAGGCGGGTCTGTTCTGGATCGCCGGCGCGGCGGGAGCCCCGGCCGGAGCCGAGGCTGACCACACGACCGGATCGGCCCGCGCGCGCGGCATCGGGCCTGTGGCCGGCGTGGCGACAATCCTGCTCGCGCTCGCGCTCGTCGGGCTGCCGCCCTTCCCCGCTTTCTGGGCGAAGTGGCAGGTGGTGCATACGCTGATCGCGACCGACCGGATCGCGCTCCTCGTGCTCCTGCTCGCCGGGACGCTCTTCGAGGCTATCTACCTTCTACGCTGGGCGGGCCGACTCGTCGCGCGACCGGAAGCGAAGACGCCCGCGCGGGCGGACGCCCGCGGCGCGGAGACAGGCTACGGTGATGCCGCGGCTCCCACCGGCGCCCCGGCGACGGGTGACGGGGGTACCCCCATCCGCGTCGCGCCGGCTGTGGGCGCGGCGCTCGCGATCGTGACGGTCTTCCTCGCGGCGACCGGGGTCTTCGCCGGATGGACGCTCGGGCTCAACGACCGGCTCGTCTGGGCGCCGTTCTTTTTCTCCGCGGCGCTCCTGCTCCTCGAATGGCTGCCCTCGCGCGTGAAGGGCGTGCTCGCGCTCGCCGGGCTGGGGTTCTACGCGTGGCTCGCTGCGCCGCTCGTCTCCGGCATTCCGCTCATCCTGGGCGGGGTATTCGCCTTCGGCGCGATCGCCGCAGTCGTGGCGAGCCTCGCACGGCGCACGACGCCGTTCGGGACGTACACGCTCTTCCTGCTCGCCGGAACGAGCCTGACCGGGCTCGTCATCGCCTCCGAGCCGATCGCCTTCTTCCTCCTCTGGGAGCTCATGACGATCGGGAGCTACCTCCTCATCGCCCGATCGTCGCGTGCGATCCCGCACGGCGTCACCGGCGAGCCCGCCGATCGCCCGGCGAGAACCGGCGGTACCGGCTTCGTACGCCGCGTGATCCGCGGCGAGGGGCCCGGAGCGCCCTCGGCGGCGCTGCGCTACCTTGGATTCTCGTTCGCGGCGGCGCTCCTGCTCATGAGCGGGCTCATCGTCGCGTCGCACGGATCGCTGCAGCGCGTCGGCGGCGCGATCGCCGAGGAGCAGGACCGGGAGGGAGGCGCGCAGCTGGCCGGCCCCTCGATCGTCCTGCCGGAGTTACTCGCGGCCGACGGCTACGTCGAGCTGCCGGTGCTGCGCTCGGGGGCTGGCGCGCGCGGCGGGGGTGCTACCGACGCCATCGGCGCGTGGGCGACCGGCGTCCCGTCCGGGACGCGCGTCGCGGTCTTCGTCCTGCTCGGCCTCGCCCTCCTCATCAAGATGGGGGCGATGGGCGTGCACATCTGGCTGCCCGACAGCTACGCGGAAGCCGACGATGAGACGACCGCGTTCCTCTCCTCGTCGCTGAGCAAGGCAGGGCTGCTGGGCGTCGTCGTGCTCGTCGTGCTCGTTGGCGCCGGAGGAGCGGGCCTGATCGCCGTCCTCGGCTGGGTAGGCGCGCTGACCGCGCTCTTCGGCGCGCTCCTCGCGGTCTTCCAGGAGGACGTGAAGAAGCTGCTCGCCTACTCGTCGCTCAGCCAGGTCGGCTACATGGTCATGGCCATCGCGCTCGCGACGCACCTGGGGTGGCTCGCCGGTGTCTACAACGCGGTCAACCACTTCATTTTCAAGGGACTGCTCTTCCTCGGCATGACCGGTGTGATCATGCGCACCGGAACCCGCTACATGTACCAGATGGGAGGGCTGATCAAGCGGATGCCGCTCACCTTCGTCTCCGTCCTCGTGGCGATCATCGCGCTCTCCGGCGTCCCGCCGCTCGCGGGCTTCGGCGGGAAGTGGCTCATCTACGGAGCGCTGCTCGAGAGCGAGTGGTACTTCCAGGCAGGCGTCGCGTTCTTCGCGAGCACGATCGCCTTCCTCTACCTGTTCAGACTCATCTACACGGTCTTCCTCGGGCAGCTCAAAGACCCGCTGCGCGAGGTGCGCGAGGCGCCGGTCTCCGTGCTGGTCCCGCAGGTCGTCCTGATGGGCGCGCTAATGGCGATCAGCATGTACCCGAACGTGATCATCGATCCGATCATCGCCGGGGTGGAGCCGTTCTTCGCCTCGACCGTCGAGTGGAGCGAGATGACGGTCGTGACCGCGCTCGGCTACTGGAACGGCAACGCGGTGATGTGGGTGACGATGGGCGTCTTCATCCTGCCGCTCGCGTGGCTCATGATCGTCATGCGTCGGCCGCAGAAGGTGCGCCAGTTCAACGTGGTCTACGCCGCCGAGCGGCCCGAACGGCCGGAGACGACGCACTACGCGCACAACTTCTTCGCCCCGTACCGCAAGGCGCTCGGCTTCCTCGCGGCACCCGCGGTGAAGCGGGCGTGGGAATACGCGATCGAGGCCGTCGACTCGGTCGCCGGCGCGATCCGCCAGATCTACACGGGCAACGGCCAGACCTACGCGCTGCACATCCTGCTGCTGACCGTCGTCCTCTACTTCATCGCAGGAGGTATGTAATGGAGCCCACCCTGCTCGCCCGAGTCGGCTTCGCCGCCCTGACGGTGTTCATCATGTTCAACTACGGGATTCTGCTCCAGGCATCGATGGCCCGGATCCGCGCCCGCGTTCAGGGCCGAATCGGCATCCCCATCTGGCAGCCGTATCTCGACATCATCAAGAACCTCGCGAAGCGCACGAGCATCACGCACGGGATCATGTTCTACCTGGGACCGATCTTCCGGCTCGCAGGCGGCCTGGGCACGCTCATGTTCGTGCCGGTCATCTTCGACTCGGTCGTCTTCGGCAACTTCAGTTTCGCCGGCGACGCGTTGCTCGTGATGTACTTCATCTTCTTCGGCCAGCTGGGCATGGCGCTCGGCGCCGGAGAGGGGGGGCACCCGTACAGCGCGGTGGGCGTCAGCCGGGGGCTCGCGCAGATGACCGCCTTCGAGGTGCCCTTCGCGCTCGCGGTGATCGCGCTCGCCGCCCAGCACGGCACGCTCTCCATAACCGAGCTCGTGGCGGTCCAGCAGGGCGGCATCATGAACTGGAACCTCATGACCAACCCGCTGGCCACGCTCGCGGCGATCATCGCGTTCCTGGGCATGAGCATGAACAACCCGTTCAGCGTCGTGATCGCGCCGCAGGAGATACCCATCGGCCCGCCCACCGAGTACCAGAGCTCGTACATGGGCATGATCCAGACGAACCGGGCAGTCTTCAACGCCGCCAAGCTCGTGCTCTACGTGAATCTCTTCTTCGGCGGAGCGACGAGCTTCATCGAGCTCATCGTGAAGACCTTCCTGCTCTACTTCATCACCGTCTTCGTGGGCGTCTCGTTCCCCCGATTCCGCACCGACCAGTCGATCAGGTTCTTCCTCGGTGTCCCGGCGCTGCTGGGACTCGCCGGTATCCTGATCGTCGCCTTCTAGGAGGAGCCAGTGAGCACCACCGACGACACCACCGCCCGAGAGGCGGCAACAGACCAGCTGGACCGCGCTCGCATCGAGCTGCCCGAGCTCGACCGGAAGTACTTCTGCGACGAGCCGCCGAAGGCGGTAGAGCCGTTCAAGGGGATCGTCGAGAAATTCCTCAACTGGGCGCGGAGCCAGTCGCTGTGGATCCTCGGCTTCGGCACCGGCTGCGGCGCGATCGAGCTGCGGCCGCTGATGACCGCACGCTACGACATGTACCGCTACGGCATCCAGCCGCGTCCCACGCCCCGGCAGTCGAGCGTCTTCATCATCGGCGGGTACGCGAGCGTGAAGACGATGAAGCGCATCGTCCGAAGCTACGAGCAGATGCAGAACCCGAAGTTCGTGATGGGCCTGGGAAGCTGCACCGTCAACGGCGGCATGTACTGGGACAGCTACAACACGGTCAATCGGCTCGACCACTACATCCCGGTCGACGTCTACGTCGCCGGCTGCATGCCGCGCCCCGAGTCGCTGCTCGCCGGGTTCATGAAGCTCAAACAGCTCATCCGCGAGGGCAAGGCCGAAGGCGCGAACGAGTACGCGCGGAACTTCGACTGGTACAAGGCGAACCAGAAGCGAATCATCAAAGACTGGAACATGCCCGACTACAACTGGTAGGTGAGCCATGAGCGAGAGACAGACACCGATGGCCGGATCGCCGGTCACGATCGACACCGTCGCAGAGGACCTGAGCGCACGGTTCCACGCCGGATCAGCCGACCGCAGACGCGACGACCTCGCGTTCATCGCCGTGCCGAAGCGCGAGGCGGTCGCGGCGATCACGCACCTCAAGCAGACGTGGGGCTTCACGCACCTCGTCTTCTTCACGGCGGTCGACATTATCGAGCGCGGCCTCTTCCGCCTGACCTACATGCTGCACAACTACGACGCAGGGATCGACGTCTGCGTCCAGACCGATGTCTCGCGCGACGCCCCGAGCGCCGACTCGATCCACCACCTGTGGGCGGGCGCCTCCACGTACGAGCGCGAGCTCAAGGAGATGTTCGGCATCGACTTCCCCGGCTGCCCGCGCGTAGACGAGTCGTTCGCGCTCGAGGGCTGGGACGACCTGCCGCCCATGCGGCGCGACTTCGACACGCGCGAGTACTCCGAGCGCACCTACTTCCCGCGCGCAGGCAGAGAGAAGCACGACAAGGTCGAGGTCATGAAGAAAGAGCTCTACCCGGAGGTCGATCTGTGAGTACCTGGAACAACCCCCCGCACGGCGGACTGCTGCGCGCGCGCCCGAACGACGGACGACAACCGAAGCGCGTCTTCGACGAGGACCGCAGCCTCTTCCCCGAGCACGTTGACGGCCGCCCCGACGTCGACCTCGAGAGCGGCAAGTTCCTCAAGGTCTGGCAGGGCCCGC
>CAYWJH010000063.1:0-18233 GCA_964458555.1 uncultured Spirochaetaceae bacterium
CCCAGTATCGCGCTCAGGATCGCGAGAAGGATGGGCCAGTAGCCGGCGCCGAGGATCGCGTAGAGCGGACCCGGACACGCCCCGGTCAGCGCCCAGCCGAACCCGAAGATGAGCCCACCGGCGGGGTTGCCGATCTTGTTGAACGGCTTGCCGGTCGGAGCGATCTCGACGCCGTCGACCGACTTCGCGCGAGCTGCCTTGAGGACCGCGACGCTCAGCGCGCCCACGACGACGGCGAGACCGATGATGCCGTACATGTGGACGCTCTGGAAGTGGAACATCTCCTGGATGCGATACCAGGAAACGACCTCGGCCTTGACGAGCACGACGCCGAAGTAGACGCCGACCGCCAGGTACTTCAGCGCCTCGGGGAACGAGAGCGAAGGCTTGTGCGCTGCGTTTTGTTTCGATTGAGCGGTACTCATAACGACAGTACCCACGGCAGGACGAAGTTCGAAACGACGACGCCTCCGGCGAAGAAGCCGAGCGTCGCCACGAACGACCCGACGTTCAGCAGCGAGAGGCCCATGATCGCGTGGCCGGAGGTGCATCCGTTTGCGTAGCGGGTCCCGAATCCGACGAGGAAGCCCCCAGCGATCAGCGAGACCAGCGCACGGGCCGTGAAGACTCCCTCCGCACCGTAGATCTCGGCCGGTTGGAGCGCGGACGGAGCGGCAACGTCCCACGAGGCGAACAGCGCGACCGCGTCGGAGCTCACCTGCGGGGCGCGGTCGCCCCCCAAAAAGACGACCGCGACGAGCGCGCCGAGCACGACGCCGAGCGCCATGACGAGGTTCCAGGCGCTCGCGCGCCAGTTGTCCTGTCTGAAGTACGCCGCCTTCGTTGGGATCGTCGCCGCGCAGATGTGCCGGAACGTCGACGAGATGCCGAAGTTCTTGTTCCCGACGATCAACAGAATCGGCACCATGAGCCCGAGCAGTGGTCCGGACACGTACCACGGCCATGGGCCGGTGATTGCTTCCCACATACACCCTCCGCCTCAAAACCTATTTTCCCCAATCAAGTATGTCAAGAATAATCGCGCGGGGCGGCGGGTCGCGTCCTATCCGATAGGTTCACGCGTCCGACGGATACCGCACGACCTCCGAGTTTTCTTCGTAGTCGTAGTCGGGTCGATCGTCGACGGTTCCCCACGAGATCTCGCGTTCGGGGCGAGCGAAGATCGGCAGGCCGAAGTAGTCGTACGCTTCGGTGTGCCAGCGGCCGCCTTCGAGAACGTGCCCGTCGAGCAGATGCGTCCATCGGCCTTCGGGCAGGTAGAACGAGACCTCACCGTCGGGCGAGAGCACTGGAGCGACGAGGACCGCGTCGCCGAGCATGTACTGCCGGTCGAGGTAGTCGCACGCCGGGTCGTGGGGGAACTCCATAGTCATGGGCCGCATGACCGGCGCGCCGGTCTCGTGCGCCTCGACCGCCTTCGCGTGGATGTAGGGCATGAGCCGGCATTTGAGCTTCGTGAAGAAGCGCAGCACGTCGACCGCCTCGTCGTCGAAGAGCCAGGGAACGCGGTAGGAGCCTGATCCGTGGAGCCGGCTGTGCGACGAGAGCAGGCCAAAGGCGCACCAGCGCTTGTAGATGTCCGGCGGCGCGGTATCCTCGAAACCGCCCATGTCGTGGCTCCAGAACGCGATCCCGCTCTGCGCCGCCGACAGCCCTCCGCGAAGCGTCTCCGCCATCGACTCGTAGGTCGCCGTGCTGTCGCCGCCCCAGTGGACCGGGTAGCGCTGTCCGCCGACGGTGGCCGACCGGGCGAACAGGCACGCTTCGCCTGTTCCGCGCTTGTCCTCGAGCACCTCGAAGACCGCGCGGTTGTAGAGCAAGGTGTAGTGGTTGTGCATGCGGACCGGATCGGAGCCGTCGTGGTAGACGACGTCGGCGGGAACACGCTCGCCGAAGTCGGTCTTGAACGTGTCCACGCCCTCGTCGATGAGCGCGGCGAGCTTGTCCTGGTACCATCGGTACGCCTCGGGATTCGTGAAGTCGACGAGCGCCATCCCCGCCTGCCACTCGTCCCACTGCCAGACGTCGCCGTTCGGCCGCGTGAGCAGGTATCCGTTCGCCTTCCCCTCCTCGAAGAGATGCGAGCGCTGCGCGATGTACGGGTTGATCCAGACGCACGCCTTCAGCCCCTTCGCGTGCAGCCGCTCGAGCATGCCGGGCGGGTCGGGGAAGACGGCCGGGTCCCAGACGAAGTCGCACCAGTGGAACTCGCGCATCCAGAAGCAGTCGTAGTGAAAGACCGACAGCGGGATGTCGCGGTCGGCCATCCCGTCCACGAAGCCGGTGACCGTCTCCTCGTCGTACTCGGTCGTGAACGAGGTGGTCAGCCAAAGTCCGAACGACCACGCCGGCGGCAGCGCCGGTCGGCCGGTCAGCGCGGTGTATCGACGAAGGACGTCCTTCTGCGTCGGGCCGTCGATCACGAAGTACTCGAACTCCTCGCCCGGGACGCTGAACTGCACGCGTTCGACTTTCTCGCTCGCCACTTCGAACGAGACCGGCCCGGAGTCGTTCACCAGAACGCCGTACCCGCGATTCGTGAGGTAGAACGGGATGCTCTTGTACGCCATCTGGCTCGCCGTTCCCCCGTCCTCGTTCCACGTCTCGACGACCTGGCCGTTCTTCACGTACGCGGTGAACCGCTCGCCGAGCCCGTAGACGCACTCGCCCACGCCGAGCGAGAGCTCCTGGTAGGTGAAGCAGCGTCCGTCGTCCATGTCGATGTGGCCAACGCTCTTCGCCCCACCGCCGGTGAGGTGCCGCGCCGCACCGCCTTCGCCCGGACCCGCCCCGCTTGCGAAGGCGAGCGACCACGGCGCGCCGGGTTGCACGCGTGCGGTGAGCGAGCCGCTCGTGAGCGTCGCTCCGTCGTCGCTCACGATCACCGTCGGAGCGGCGTGCCGATCGACCGCCAGATCGAAGCGCGGGCCCCGATCGACCCGCCCGGCGTGCCGGACGATCCGCACACCGACGATCCCCTCGGCCGGCGACCAGAGCGTGATCGTGAACGCCCCTACGTTGAGCGTGTCCCCGCGCCGCTCGATCCGCTTTGCCGGCGCAAAGACCGTGAGCGCGGTGCCGCCGTCTTCGGGGCGGCCCGCGCGACCGCGCGCGCCGTCGGCCTCGCCGTTCGCAGGCTCGAGGCGGCGCGCCTCGGCGGCGAAGGTGGGCGTGAGGTCTTCGCGCATGCGCCAGAAACCTTCGGTGAACTTCATGCGACGAGTGTAGCAGGAAGGTCGCCGGCGTGCGAGTCGGGCAGCGCCCGCTGTCGGGCGGACCAAAAAAAGAGCCGCCCTCGCGGGCGGCCCTGCAACCGGTGCTCAATCGCTCGAAGCGGGGGAATCAGCTACTGAAGTACCGCTTCGCCTTCGATCGTGTAGGTGCCCCAGCTCACGACGGGGACAACCGCCGACAGGATCATGTCGACCAGGCTCGCACCGTAACCGAGCTCGAGGTCGCGAACCGCGTTCGCGCCCATGGTGTTGAGCTCCGGCTCGAGGTCCTTGTCGATGGTTTCCCAGGTCTTGCCGTCACCCAGCGTCACGAGGTCTGGGTGAATGATGTAGAGAAAGCCCTTCTCGATGCTTACCTGGCCCTGAGCGCTTCCGTCGATGTCGGCGTATGCCAGCTTGCCGTTCGACGAGCCGAACTGCGTCATGCATCCGCCGAGCAGAAGAACTACGGCGACCGCAAGCCCAATGAGTGTCAGTGTTCTTTTCATGGTTATCCTCTCTCCTTGTGGTTGTGTAGAGTTACGCCCCTATCTGCTCGAGCGGATGGGATACGCACCGGTTGCCATGTCCAACGATACGATGAGGTTCGCGTGCCGGTCTACTCCTGCGCCGATCCGCAGGCCGCCGAGCGCCGTGGTAGGCACCTGGAGCGCCAATCGCGCGTTCGCCGTCCAGCCGAGTGGCAGCGTCATCCCGACGTCGCCGAGGAGGTAGACCCCGAACAATCGGGCACGCGCACGGTTAAGGCGCTCGAAGAGCGGGATCTCCAGGCCGGCGAAAACGCGAAACGGCTGCCGCGGAAACCACCCGAGCCCGGCGCGCGCGCGCAGCCAGGACGCCGCCGGCGGTCCGTAGGTACCCACGAAGCTGATCGCCTCCAGCGTGAGCGAGTCGGGTACGGTCGGCGTGACCGAAAGATCCGACGAAACGAGCGCCTCGGTGCTGAAGCCGACGAAATAGTCGTGGTACTCGACTGCCGCCGCGCTCGCCGGAGCGAGTACGAACGTCACGAGCGCGAAAGCCGCTGCCCGCGTGAACCTGATCATCGTCCTACAGTAACGCAGTTTGCCGTATTGGGAAAGGGGGGGGGCCGGCGCGCCGGCCCCCCGAGGGTTTGCGGTCGGTAGGGAGACGCTCAGGCTCCCGCGACGACGAGCGATACGATCGCGAAGACATCGATGATCCAGAGCGTGACGGGTACTTCCTTCGCCTTGCCCACGAACACCTTGATGATCGTGTAGCTGAGAAAGCCCCAGACGATGCCCTGCGTGATGCTGTACGTGAGCGGGATCAGGATCAACGCGAGGAAGGCCGGAATCGACTCCTCGAAGGTGCCCCATTCGATCTTCATCAGCGGTTTCACCATGAAGATCCCTATGAGCACGAGAATGGGAGCGGTCGCGACGCCCGGGATGAACGAGAGCAGCGGCCACAGGAACATGAACGGAAGGAAGAGGACGCCGGCGAACGCCGCGGTCAGGCCGGTCCTGCCGCCTTCCTCGACACCGGCGGCGCTTTCGATGTAGGTCGTCGCGCTCGAGGTCCCGAACAGACCGCTCGTCGTCGTACCGATCGCGTCGACCATGAGCGCTTTTCCCACGTTCTCTGGCTCGCCGGTCTTCTCGTCGATGAACCCGCCGACTTCCGAGACGCCGACGAAGGTGGAGATCGAATCGAACATATCGGTGAACAGGAGCGTGAAGATGGGCAGGATCATACCGACCGAGAGCGCCCCGAGGATATCGAGCTTGAAGAAGACCTCGAAGGTCGGCAGCGCGAAGATGCGGTCGGGTAAGCTCATGAACGCGTCGCCGCCGGACGCCTCGACGATGAGGCTCGTGATGAGCGCGATGATCGACGTGCCGATGATCCCGTAGATGAGCGCTCCCTTTACCTTCCGGATCACGAGGACGCTCGTGATGATCAGGCCGACGACAAAAAGGATCGTCTGCGTGTTCAGCCCGCCGAAGGCCACCGGCGTGCCCGCATCCACGATGATAAACCCAACGTTCGTCAGTCCAATCAACGCGAGGAAGAGGCCGATACCAGCCGCGACTCCGTAGCGCAACGAGGCCGGGATCGCTCGCACGATGGCCTCGCGCACCTTGAAGACCGACAGCAGGATGAACACGATACCCGAAATGAACACCGCGCCGAGCGCCGTCTGCCACTCGATGCCCATGCCCAGGACGAGTCCGAAGGTGAAGAAGGCGTTGATGCCCATCCCCGGCGCGAGCGCGAACGGCAGGTTCGCGACGACGCCCATGAGAATCGAGCTGATCGCGGACACCAGCACCGTTGCGAACAGGACGCCGGAGAACGACATGCCGGTCGCGCTGAGGATGTCCGGGTTCACGACGATGATGTACGCCATCGTCAGGAACGTCGCGAGACCGGCACGAAGCTCGACCTTCACGTTGGTTCCCTTCTCGGAGAGTTTGAACAAGCTTTCCACGGGAGGCTCCTTCTGTGAGAGTTTGGTTAGTTATACAGCGCGCGCGCGCAGGAGCGCAACCGCTGGCGGGCCCTTCTGCATAAAAATGCACACAAACCGTGAGTTCTTCCGCGCGGGTCTTTACACGGTGCGGGAGGAGGAGTACGGTAGGCTCCTGCACCTGAAGGAGGAGAACCTATGAAACGCCTTTTGATTACGACGCTGGCGCTCGTGGCCTTCGCCGCTGCGCTGTTCGCGAGCGGCGCGGACGAGGAAGCCACGACGATCGGCATTTCCAAGTACGTCGCGCATCCCGCCCTCGACGCGGTCGAGCAGGGGATCCAGGATCGGCTCCTCGAGCTCGGTTACGAGGATGTGCGATACGACCTGCAGAGCGCGAACGCCGACATGTCGACCGCGTCTCAGATCGCCGCGAAGTTCAAGGCCGACCGGGTCGACGTCGCCGTCGCGATCGCCACGCCGAACGCGCAGGCGCTCGTCTCGGCGATGGACGACATCCCGGTCGTCTTCACCGCGGTCACCGACCCCGTGGACGCCGAGCTCGTCCCGTCGCTATCGGGAGGCGGCGGGAACGTCACCGGCTACTCGGACATGACCCCGGTCCGCGAGCAGATCGAGCTCATCGCCGAGGTCGCCGAGGTCGACGCGATCGGGCACGTCTACTCCGCCGGCGAGGCGAACGCGCTCGTGCTCGCCGAACAGGCGGCGCAGGTCGCCGACGAGCTCGGGATCGAGTTCATCACGTCGACCATCACGAACTCCGCCGAGGTCCGTCAGGCCACGCAGTCGATCATCGACCGGGTCGATGTCATGTACGTGAGCACCGACAATGCGGTCGTCTCCGCGCTGAGCACGCTCGTCGACGTCGCCGCCGGCGACGGCGTCCCGGTCGTGACCGCAGACCCGAGCTCGGCCGAGGAGCAGGGGGTAATCGCGGCCTACGGCTTCGACTACTACACGATGGGCCTGGCCACCGGAGATCTCGTCGCGCGCATCCTCGAAGGCGAAGACCCGAACGACATTCCGGTCCAGTTCCTGACCGACGCCGAGGATCTGATCCTCCACGTAAATCTGGATGTGGCCGAGGAGCTCGGCATCACGCTTCCCGACTCGATCGTCGACGAGGCGGACAAGCTCGTCGAGAACGGAACGCTCACCGAGCGGTGAGCAGCTGAGCCGTCCGCCGGTACGCCGGCGGACGGCGTACCGGCACCTATGATCGAAGGCATCCTCGTCGAAGGACTCATCTACAGCACGATGACGCTCGGCGTCTTCATCACCTTTCGGATCCTGGACTTTCCGGATCTGACCGTCGATGGCTCGTTCCCGCTCGGCGCCGCGGTGATGGCGATCCTCATCTCCAACGGCGTGAATCTGATAGTCGCGGTGCTGGTCTCCTTCGCCGCAGGCGTGATCGCGGGGATGATCACCGCGACGATCCACAACAAGCTGCACGTTCCCAACCTCCTCGCGGGCATCCTCACGATGACGATGCTCTACTCGATCAACATCCGCGTGCTCGGCAACCGGCCGAACCTGCCGCTGCTGCGGCAGGTGACGATCCTCTCCACGTTCACCGAGTGGTTCGCCTTCATCCCCGATGAGTGGGCGCTGCTGGTCTTCTTCGTCGCCTTCTCGCTCGTCGCGAAGGTTCTGCTCGACCTCTTCTTCCGCACCGACCTGGGGCTCACCCTCGGGGCAATGGGCAATAACGAGCAGATGGTCGTGACCCAGGGGGTCAACCCTGAGGTTTTGAAGCTGATCGGCGTGGGGCTCTCCAACGGCCTCGTCGCGCTCTCCGGCGCGTTCGTCGCGCAGTACCAGGGTTTCGCCGACGTCAACCTGGGGCAGGGCATCATCATCGCCGGCCTCGCGTCGGTGATGATCGGGGAGTTCATCGTCCGGTCGAATCGAATCGCAGTGCTGACCCTGCGCGTGATCCTCGGGTCGATCGCCTTTCGCGGGATCATGTATCTGGGCCGATACTACGGCTACTACGTGAACCTCACGCCGAACGACCTGAAGCTCATCACGGGCATCCTCATTATCGCCTCGCTCATCGTCACGAAGCTGCGCAAGCAGAAGCGCGCGAAGTCGATCGACCTCGACCTCGATCACAACCCCAACCAGCCGATCCCGCCGGACGCGCCCGGCGTGCCGTCGAGCGCGGAGAAGCCCCGATGATCCGGCTGGAGAACGTCAGCAAGGTCTTCCACCCCGGCACGCCGAACGAGAACGTCGCAATCCGCCAGGTCGACCTCACCGTCCGCGAGGGCGATTTCATCACGATTATCGGCAGCAACGGCGCGGGCAAGACGACGCTGTTCAACCTGATCTCCGGTACGATGCCGGTGTCCGCCGGGAGGGTCTTCGTCAACGACGTCGACGTCACGAAGCACCCGGAGCACCAACGCGCGAAGTACATCGGACGCATCTTCCAGGATCCGCTGCTGGGAACGGCGTCGAACATGATGGTCGGGGACAACATGATGATCTGCTACCGCAAGGGGATGAAGGGTCTGCGGATCAGCCTGAACGCGAAGATGCGCTCGTTCTTCCGCGAGAAGCTCGGTGACCTCGAAATGGGCCTCGAGCACCGCATGGGCGACAACGTGGGTCTGCTCTCCGGCGGACAGCGACAGGCGCTCACGCTGCTCATGATGGTGCTCTCCGAGCCGCAGCTCGTCCTGCTCGACGAGCACACCGCCGCGCTCGACCCGAAGAACGCCCAGATCGTGCTCGACCTCACCTCGCGCTTCATCTCGGAGTACGGGCTCACGAGCATGATGATCACGCACAACATGAGCCAGGCCATCAAGTTCGGCAACCGGCTGCTCATGATGGACCGCGGGGAGATCATCCTCGACGTCGACGGCGAGGAGAAGCGCAACCTCACCGTGGAGAAGCTCGTCGACAAGTTCCACGAGATCCGACAGGCGGAGCTCGAGAACGACGAGCTGATGCTGAGCGACGGCCAGTAAAAGCGCTTAACACCTGCTGCGTGGTTCGGTAAGCCGGCGCCCGATCGAACCGAGAAACTCCGCCATATTTAGCGCATTCTGCTTGCCAGGCCCCCCACCGCTGGTGTACAATCTCTCCTCGGAACAGGGAGAGGAACTATGAGCGAACACACGATCACGCTGAAGCCCGTCACGTTTCGCGGCAACCGACACGACGACGAGGCGGCCGCCGTGCCTTCGACCATCACGAAGCGCGACGGTCGTGTCGTCGATTTCGAACCGGGCAGGATCCGCCACGCGGTCGAGAAATGCTTCACGGCCATCGACACCCCGCCGTCGGTGAGCGCCGACGAGATCACCAAGCAGGTGGTCAACGTGGTCTCCGCGCAGTATCCGGAGCCGACGGTGGAGAACATTCAGGACGTGGTCGAGCTCGTCCTGCAGGCCAACGGCGAGTACGCGGCGGCGAAGGCCTACATTCTCTACCGCGCCGAACACTCGCGACTTCGCCGCGAGCGTCCGGTCCCGTCGGACGTGCAGCGCTCGTTCGCCGAGGCGGACGCGTACTTCCCCACACCCATTCAGCAGTTCCAGTTCTACGACAAGTATTCGCGGTTCAACTACGATCTTGGTCGTCGCGAGACGTGGCTCGAGACCGTCGACCGCTCCGTCGACTACCTGCGCGAGCTCTCTGAGGACCGTCTGCCGGCGAGCGACTACGAGCGCATCCGGAAGGCGATCCTCACCATGGAGGCGATGCCGTCGATGCGCCTGCTCGCGATGGCCGGAGAGCCGGCGCGTCGCAATAACGTGGCCATCTACAACTGCTCCTACCTGCCGGCCGACAGCATCGACGCCTTCGTCGAGGCGCTGATTATCTCGATGAGCGGCTGCGGTGTGGGTTTCAGCGTGGAGCGCCAGTACGTCGAGCAGCTGCCGCGCATCAAGCGCCAGACCGGCCTCAAGCGCGAGACCTACGCCGTGCCCGACACCTCCGACGGGTGGGCAAACGCGCTGCGCGTCGGGCTGGAGACGTGGTTCACCGGGGAGGACATCGAGTTCGATCTGAGCGAGATCCGCCCCGCGGGCGCTCCGCTGCGCGTGAAGGGGGGCCGCGCCTCCGGTCCGGAGCCGCTTCGCAACATGCTGCGGTTTGCGCGCGAGCGCGTTCTCGCTCGTCAGGGCAGCTTCATGACCACGCTCGACGCGCACGACATCATGTGCGCCGTGGGCGGCGCGGCGGTCTCCGGGGGCGTTCGGCGGACCGCGATGATCAGCCTCTTCGACTACGACGACCAGGAGATGCGCCACGCCAAGGACGGCGACTTCTGGATCCACAACAGCCAGCGCTGGAACGCTAACAACTCGGCGGTCTGGCCCGACCGGGAGATAGACCAGGAAGAGGTATCCCGGTTCGTCCTGGATATGGTCGCCTCCGGTGCCGGCGAGCCGGGCATCTTCAACCGGCGTGCGGCGCTCGCGCAGAAGCCGGCGCGGCGCAAGGCCGCCGAGTTCGGCACGAACCCGTGCGGCGAGATCGTCCTTCGACCGTATCAGTTCTGCAACCTCTCGAGCGCCGTCGCGCGCAGCGACGACACCTTCGAGACGCTGACGGAGAAGGTCGAGGTCGCGACGATCATCGGTACGATCCAGAGCATGGCGGTCGATTTCCCCGGCCTGCGGCCCGTCTGGCGCGATAACTGCGCGGAGGAACGACTGCTCGGCGTCGATCTCAACGGCCAGCTCGACAGCGTCGCCGCCCAGGACGAGGCGAACCAGCGGCGGCTGCGCGACGTGGTGAACGAGACGAACAAACGCTACGCCGAGCTGCTCGGTATTCCCCAGTCGGTTGCGACCACCGCGGTCAAGCCGAGCGGTAACTCGAGCCAGCTGGTGAACTGTTCCTCGGGCCTGCACGCCCGCTGGGCGAAGCACTACGTCCGCAACGTCCGCGTCAGCGCGCACTCCCCGGTCTACCGGGTGCTTCGCGACGAAGGCGTTCCCATGGACCCGGAGAACGGGCAGACGCGCGAGAACGCGACGACGTGGGTCGTACACTTTCCCATGAAGGCGCCCGAAGGCGCGGTGGTGCGCGGCGATCGGACCGCGCTCGACCAGTGCGACTACTGGTTGCAGAACAAGCGCTCCTATACCGAGCACAACCCGAGCGTGACGATCACGTACAAGCCCGACGAGATCCTCGACATCATGCGATGGGTCTGGGAGCACCAGGACGAGATCGGCGGGATGGCGTTCCTGCCGTCGTCGGACGCGAACTACCAGCAGATGCCCTACGAGGAGATCACCGAGGAGGAGTACGAGCGGCGTCTGACGGCGTTCCCGAACGTCGACTTCTCGAAAATCTACCGCTACGAGGAGACCGATCTGACCAACGCCGCGCAGGAGCTCGCCTGCATGGCCGGTCAGTGCGACGTCTGAGCCGGCTGCTTCGCTACAGCCCGACGCCCACCCGCTTTGCGACCGAGCGCACGTGCGCGGCGGCCTGGTCGTATTCGGCCTCGGTCTTCAGGTGCTCGAGCATGACCGGTAGGTCGGGCTCGAGCGAGTCGAGCCGCTCGAGCAGGTGCGCGATGTCGAACGCGCCGGTACCCGGTATGCACTCATCGAGGTGGGTAGTCAGGCGATCGCCGAGCACGATGTCCTTCACGTGAACGCTCACGATCTGAGGTCCGAGCAGGTCGACGAAATGGTCCACCTCGCGCGCCGAGGCGAAGTACTTGGGCGGGCTGTTGATGAGATTCACCGGGTCGTAGTGGACGCCGAAGCGCGGATGGTCGATCTGCGTGAGCAGCCTCGCGTAGCTCTCGGCTGATTCGGGATACATCCACGGCATGGGCTCGAGGCTGAGCCGGGCGCTCTTCGGCGCCGCTTCGGCGATGACCTTGCGGCACATCTCGGCGATCGCGGCGAAGGTCTCCTCGGTGAGGTCGCCCGCGTCGGGGCCGTCCCACTTCTCGCCGCGCGAGCCGGCGATGTTCACCGAGCAGCGCGCTCCCAGGTCGTCGGCGAGCCGTAGCGCCTCCACCATTTTGGCGAAGGCGGCGCTCGCCGTCTCGGGGTTCGGCGACAGCGGGTTCGACCACGCGCCGACCTCCGCGACCACGATGTCCGCCTCCTCGGCCGCCTGGCGGTATTCGGCGCGCTGCGACGCGGATGCGTCGAGCGGCAGCGGGGAGTACGCGGCGCGGTAGCCCTTCGCGCGCACGGCGGCGACCCAGGCTTCCGGGGTCACGAACGATGACTGCAGGGGGGCACCAAGTCTCATACGCTACTCTACCGCAGTCGGCCGGTTGCGGGAAGCGCGGTCGGAGAGCATCGACACGAACTGCCCGGCGTTCTCGACAGCCTGCCCGGCGAAGTGGTTGTTGAACGCGACGATGACCGCCTCGGCGTTCGCGGCCATCGACGTCACCGGGCCGACCCAGCCGTCGAGCTCGTCCTCGCGGTAGAGGTAGTCGTAGCGGGTTACGTTCGTGCCGCTCCACCACTGCGCCGCGTTTCTGCCGTGGAACCGGACGTACCCCCACGGCGCGGTGAGCCGTGCCGGCGTGCGCGGCAGTCCCTCGAGCGCAGGCAGGTCGGGCACCACCAGCCCGACTTCCCGGCGCTCCATCTCGCGCCAGACCGACTCCTGGTCCCACTCGGCGTTGCGGAACTCCACGAAGAGCCTGCAGTGCGCGAGCGCGTCGGTCACCGAGGCGAGGTAGCGCCGATTGTCCGGCTCGTAGTGGAAGCTGAAGGGGAACTGGAGGAGCACGCCGGCGAGCTTGTTCTCGCGGCGGTGCGCGCCCGTCGGCTCGGACGACGGCACCGCCTCGAGCGCCGAGACCGCGCTCGCGAACCGGTCCGCCTCGGAGCGCCAGTCCGCGCCGCGGTCGTGCGTGAGGCTGCGGTGCGCCTTCACCGTGAAGAGGAAACCCGGCGGCGTGCGCGCGGCGATCGAGCGCAGCGACGACGGCTCCGGCTGGCGGTAGTAGGTGAAGTTGAGCTCGGTCATCCGGAACCGGCGCGCGTAGTGCTCGAGGAACTCGTGCCGCGATGTGCCGGGCGGGTAGACCGGCCCGACCCAGTCGTCGTACGAGTAACCCGAGGTGCCCACGATGATCGACCCCACGGACCGAGTGTAGCATGCCGGCCGTACGTGATAGTATGCCGCCCATGCGCTGGTACAAGGGTAATCTTCACTGTCATTCGACCAACTCCGACGGCCGTTCCTCCCCGGAGGAGGTCGCTCGATTCTACCGATCGGTGGGGATGGACTTCGTCTCCATCTCAGATCATAACCGGCTGACCGCGCTCGCCGAGTACGGCGACGCGATCGACGACGAGGTGCCCGGCATACCGTCGTGCGAGTACACCGGCGGGAAGAACTGCCACGTCCTGGCGGTCGACGTCGACGCCGCGGTCGCTCCGGCCGGAGACCAGGCGAGCGCCGCGCCGCGCGAGATTCTCCAGGACGGCGTCGACCGGATCAGGGCGGCCGGCGGCGTGCCGGTGCTCTGCCACCCGTGCTGGAACTGGGCGTGGGACCACGAGACGCTGATGCAGATAGAGGGCGCTACGCACTTCGAGGTCTTCAACGCCTCTCCGGACTGCAACAGCTATCCGGGGTTCGGCAGATCGTGTCCCGAGGAGATCTGGGACCGCGCGCTGACCGCGGGGCGGCGAATCTACGGCGTTGCCACCGACGACGCACACTGGCATCGCGGGGCGGAGGGGGGCGGGCGGCTGCCGACGCACCTGATGACCGGCGGGCTGGGCTGGGTCGTCATTCGGGCGGAGGACGCGTCGCGCGCGGCGCTGCGCGACGCCTTCGAGGCGGGCCACTTCTACGCGTCGACCGGGGTCGAGCTCGGCGCCTACCGCGTCACGCGCGAGGCGATCGAGATGGAGATTGCATCGTGGTCGAACGAGCACGCGGTGATCGAGTTCGTCGGCGCGCACGGGGAGCTGCTCGCGAGCGAGCACGGCCTCGCTGCCGCCTATCGGTTCACCGGCGACGAGACTTACGTCCGCGCGCGCGTCGCCGACACCACCGGCTGCTACGCGTTCACGCAGCCGGTCTTCCTGGACGACGTGGACGCGGCGGCCGCCTGGACCGGCTGACCTCGCGCGCTGACCTCGCGCGCGCCGCCGCTACCCTCGGCCGCCGCGGAGCTTTACCGCCGCCACGCTCGCCGGCGCGACGGGCACGACGACCCACTCGCCGTCGCGCTGTGCGCCGTCGATGGGCGTCGGAGAGACCGCGTCGGGGGCGTCGAAGGTATTGTGCGCGTCGACCGTTTTGCCCGCGAGTCCCCGGGCCTCGAGGACGTCGCCGGCGTCCGGCGCGAAGATCCGCACGGTCTGCTCGGCGTCGTGCGAGAGGTTCGCGAGAGTGACGAGGATCGAACCGTCGTCCGCCCGCGACGCGGAGCTCGAGATCGCCGGCAGCGAGCGTCCATCGGCATCGATCCGCTTCTCTTCGATCTGAAGGTCGAGCAGCTCTGCGTCCTGATGTCCCTTGAACATCTCGAAGACGTGGTAGGTGGGCGTACGCAGCATCTTCGCCCCGTCGGTCAGCACCACCGACTGCAGCACGTTTACGAGCTGCGCGATATTCGCCATCTTCACGCGGTCGCGGTTGCGGTTGAAGAGATTGAGGTTGATCGCGGCGACCATCGCGTCGCGTACGGTGTTCTGCTGGTAGAGGAAGCCGGGGTTCGTCCCCTCTTCGACGCGGTGCCACGTGCCCCACTCGTCGATGATGAGGCCGACGCGCTTGTCCGGGTCGTAGCGATCCATGATCGCGCCGTGGACGCGGATGAGCTCCTCCATCCTGAGCGTTTCGACGAGCGCGGCGTAGTAGTCCTCCGCGCCGAACCCGGTCGCCGGCTTGCGCGAACCGTCTTCGTTCCAGAGGTTCGTGTAGAAGTGAAGCGCGAGCCCGTGCATATGCCGCGGTCGCTCCCGGCGGTCGATCCTCGCGAGCTCGCGCATCATGACATCGGTCCAGCGGAAGTCGCCCGAGTTGGGTCCGCAGGCGATCTTGTAGAGCGGCTCGTCGCCGAAATCACGGCAGTAGGTCTCGTAGCGCCGATACTCGTCGACGTAGCGCTCGACGGTCATGTTGCCGCCGCACCCCCAGTTCTCGTTGCCCACGCCGAAGTACTTCAACCGCCACGGTTCGTCGTGGCCGTTCTCGCGCCGCCAGTCGGCCATGGGCGAACGACCCGAGAACGTCATGTACTCGACCCACTCGGCCATCTCCTGCACGGTGCCGCTTCCCACGTTGCCGCAGATGTACGGCTCGGTTTCGATGAGCTCGCAGAGCCTGAGAAACTCGTGCGTCCCGAAGTGGTTGTTCTCCGTGACGCCACCCCAGTGCGTGTTGATCATCGTGGGCCGATTCTCGCGCGGCCCCACGCCGTCCTTCCAGTGGTACTCGTCTGCGAAGCAGCCGCCCGGCCAGCGCAGCACGGGGACCCGCAGCTCGCGCAGCGCGTCCAGCACGTCGGCGCGGTAGCCCTCGGTGTTGGGGATCGACGAGTCTTCGCCGACCCAGATCCCCTCGTAGATGCACCGTCCCAGGTGCTCGGAGAAGTGACCGTAGATATGCCGCGCTATCGTGCCCTGGCCCATCGTACCGAGAATGCCGGCTATCATACGGACTCCTTCATGCTCTTATGGAGCTGCACGCCACGTCGGCGAGTGCGATGATCGTCGCTTTGGTTCGGCCGCGTGTCAAGGCGGTTCCGGCGCCTGGATGCGCCGGCCCCCTGACACGTCACCTGCAGTCTGTCATGATGCCTTCCGGGAGACACGATGGAACGACGCAGAGTGGTTTTCGCC
This sequence comes from uncultured Spirochaetaceae bacterium, assembly GCA_964458555.1. Taxonomy (GTDB): domain Bacteria; phylum Spirochaetota; class Spirochaetia; order DSM-27196; family SLST01; genus SLST01. The sequence goes on from CAYWJH010000063.1 coordinate 15,522, forward strand.
GGGTGTGGCGGTATTACGCGCGCCTGGATGCAGGCGGTGAGCGGATTCGACGACGTTGAGATCGTGGGATTGTGCGACCTCGATCCCGAGCGTATCGCGGCGTTCGAGCAGCGGTGGGGGGTGGTGCCGGTCGCGAAGGGCCCGGACATCGCACGCGTGATCCGCGAGAGCGCAGCGGACACGGTGTTCGACTGTACCGTCCCGCCCGCTCACCCGACGGTCACGACGACCGCGCTCGCGAACGGGTGCGACGTTCTGGGAGAGAAGCCGATGGCCCCGAACCTCGACGAGGCGCTCTCCATGGTTGCCGCGGCGCAGAAGGCCGGGAAGACGTACGCGGTGATCCAGAACCGGCGCTACCTGCCGGGTATCCGCCGGTTCCGCCGTGCGTTGCGCGACGCGCCGGTAGGCCGGCTGACGACGCTGGACGTCGACTTTTACCTGGGCGCGCATTTCGGCGGGTTCCGCGCCGAGATGGACCACGTGCTGCTCATCGACATGGCCATACACACCTTCGACCAGGCGCGCTACATCAGCGGCGCCGACGCGGAGTACGTGTACGCGGCCGACTGGAATCCGGCCGGTTCGTGGTTCGCCCACGGTGCGAACGCGGTCGCCTTCTTCGAGATGACCGACGGCGTGCGCTGCTCGTATCGCGGGAGCTGGTGCGCAGAAGGCCTCAATACCTCGTGGGAGGGCCGCTGGCGCGCGACTTGCGAGCACGGCTCGCTCACCTGGGACGGCGGCCCGACGGTCGCAGGCGAGCGCGAGGCCGGCGGAGAGAACCTCATCCACGAGCTCGCGGCGCTCGACCTCCCCGAAGAGGAACCCCTCGAGTGGACCGCGCACGGAGGTGTCATCCGCGAGTTCCTGGACGCGCTGCACGCCGGCACGAAGCCCATGACCGATTGTACGGACAACATCAGGAGCGTCGCCATGGTCTACGCCGCGGTCGAGAGCGCCGAAACCGGGCGACGCGTGAAGGTCTGGACCGGGGCGTAGCGTGGGTGCGGCGTTCACCTTGCCTCGCGCACGCGTTCCGGTGCACGATGGCGCATGGAGTCTTCCGATCATCGAGTCATCGTAACCGGCGCCGCGGGCACCATGGGACGCGCGGTCGTCGAGGCGTTCGTCGCCGAGGGCATCCGTGTCGCCGCCGTCGATCGACATCCTCGTCAACAATGCCGGTATCCTCTCGAACAAAAGGCGCTCGATACGACGCCCGAGGAATGGAACCGCGTCATGGCGATCAACCTCAACGGCGCGTTCTACCTGACGCGCGAGGCGCTGCCGGCCATGCGGCAGGCGAAGTGGGGCCGGATCATCAACACCTCCTCGTACGCAGCGAAGAGCGGCGGGCTCACCGCCGGAACCGCCTACTCGGTGTCGAAGGCCGCGATCGTCGGGCTCACCTTTTCGATCGCCGCCGAGACGACGCGCGACGGCATCACCGTGAACGGAATCGCGCCCGCGTACGTGCGCACGCCCATGGTCACCGAGCAGCTCACCGCCGAGCAGCGCGCGGAGGTGGAGGCGAAGATACCCGTGGGTCGGTTCTGCGAGCCCGACGAGTTTGCGCACGCCGTGCTCTTCCTCGCGAGCGAGAAGTCGGGCTTCATCACCGGCGAGATCGTGGACATGAACGGCGGGTTTCACTTCGACTGAGGGCCGACGGCCCGGCGGGCGTCGGGTAGGCGCGGGCGGTCCGGCTCAGGAGTCGTCACCGCCCGGCGACGAGGGTGCCCGCCCCGTCGTCGAGCGGACGACGAGGCGCGTGTCGAGGAACGTCTCCAGCGGGACGTCGGTTTCGCCTCGGATCAGCCGCAGAAGCAGCGACGCGGCGGTTTCGCCCATCGCCTCGAGCGGCTGACGCACCGTCGTCAGGTGGAGGTACTCCGAGAAGTCGTGGTCGTCGAACCCGACCACCGACACGTCGTCGGGAACCCGTAGCCCGACCTCATGGATCGTCTTCAGCGCGCCTGTGGCCATCTCGTCGGAGAACGCGAACACGCCGGTGGGCGGGTCCTTGACGGAGAGCAGACGACCCATCGCTTCCGCGCCTCCGGCGAGCGAGTAGTTTCCGGGTACCTCGAGCTCCGGGCGAACGGGTATGCCGTGTTCGGTCAGGACGTCGACGTAACCGCGGCGCCGCTCGCCCGGCGGGCCGAAGTGCATGGGGTCGTCTCTGAGACCGGATATGAGCCCGATCCGACGATGCCCGAGGTTGCACAGGTGCTGCGTGACCGTGCGCGCCGCCTCGTAGTTGTTGCAGCTCACCGCGGGGAAGAGCCCCGTCTCGCTCTCGATCGTCACCACCGGTTGGCGCGCATTCTCGAGCAGCTGGAGGCTCCGCGCGTCTATGGCAACGGTAATGAACACGACGCCGTCAACCCGACGGCCACTGACGAGCCGACTGAACACGCGGCTCTCGTGCTCAATGCTCTCCACCGTATACCGAAGGACGTCGTAGCCCTCCTGCATCAGGATCGCTTCGATCGTCGTTGCGACGCTGTTGTAGAACCACTGGCCGGTGAGCGGCACCACCAGTCCAACCGTCATGCTTCTCCCGGAGGCGAGACGCGAGGCGTGCGCGTCGACCTCGTAGCTCAGCTGTTCGGCGACTCGCAACACGCGGTCGCGGGTCGACGGCACGACGTTGGGCAGCCCGCGCAGCGCGCGGCTCACGGTGGCGATCGATACTCCTGCTGCCTT
>CAYWJH010000064.1:0-18105 GCA_964458555.1 uncultured Spirochaetaceae bacterium
TGCGACATGGTCAGAAACCTCCAACCAGGTGCTCTCGGTCCAGCGAGATGCACGACGAACTTTTTGCGTTACGGTGGTCATAGTGACCCTCCTCAAAATAATGTTATGCGAATTGTAGCCGAGGATCGTCAGTCCCGCAATGTTGTGAGGAGAATCTCTTCGGAAAACTACCTGTGCGTTAATAAATGCGTCGTCCTATTAGACAAACTAACCTTCTTGAACATCTGCGTGGGTATGGCGCGTGAGCGAGACCACGCCGGGAACGAAGTGTTTCGGCCAGAACGACCGGGCTGCGGGATTTGCCGACTCGTAATCCACGTGGAGCGACACGGCTCCCCGACTCGCCGCCCACGTTCTGCACCGGGCGAGTAGCATTTCGCGGTCGCCTCCGCGCCGCGCCTGAGGTACGGGGTACGCACCAATCCTATCCAGGGTCGCGTCGCCGATCGGACGGTGGCGCCCCCGCGCGCGGCAGGCGGATCGACCGGCGGGGTGGCGTGTTCGTCCATCGGCATGTACGCATCGACGACGTATCGGCCGAAACCGAGGTCGAAGAACCGGCGCTCGGCGAGGGGCGTGTAGAGCGCCTCGTAGGCATCCGTAGCGCACGAAGGCGAGACGGCGTGGTCGGCCGGATACCCGATGGCGAGGTCTGCCCTGACCAAGGCGGAACCGGGAACCGAGTAGCGGGAAAGGGATGCCATGGCTATCCGTAGCCGCCAGGCGCGCGCCGCGTCAGGGCGTTGTGTCCGCCCGGGCCATCAGGATCGACTCGGGGCGGTACTCGAAATGCAGATTGTCGAAGAAGAGCCACTTCCCGCCCCAGACGAAGCCCTGGTCCTCGAACGCGTCTATGACCGGCTGAGGGATCTGCCACCGGGACTCCAACGGCAGCTCCCACCATCGGTCGATCCCGCCCTGCGCGGCCCACAACCAGTACGGCCAGCTTCCCGCATACGAGCGCGGCACGAGATCCACGGCAACGCCATAGCTATGGTAGCTGCGTCGTGCGGTACCGGCAATGGAGCGCCAGGTGTAGCCATGGACCGCGTCGAGGTCGCGTAGAAACGCGGCGACCTCGCGATCGTGCGGGGCCAACGCGCGAATCGTCCGCTCGACGCGTTCGAGTGGCTCGACGAGCGAAGGATGGACCCGCGTCGCGCTGCCGAGGAGCTCGACGCGGATCACCGCGCGTTCGGCGTCCGCGCGCGAAGAGATCTGGTAGAGCGCATCGAGGAAACCGTTGAACCGCTCGCGGGCATCGGTCTCGCCGGAAGCCTGAACCGATGTCCGGTCCTCGAGGATCCGCTCGAGCTCGGCATCGACCTCACGAACGCGCGTGGGGCCTCGCGCATACCGGTAGAACCGTATTGACGCGTACGACTCCGCCTCATCGCGGAGCTCGCGGGGCAGGAGACGGCCGTCGGCCCAGTAGTACCACCGGTCGTCCATCTCGAGCGCCCACTCGCCGGAGCGGACGGCCGCGGCGGTAATGCGCTCCGGGTACGCGGCCGCCATCGCCTGGACCTCGCGCGCTCCTGGAAGCTCGGCGGATGCCGATGGTTCGGTCGCAGACCCCGGCGCAACCGATACGGCCGGCTCGAACGCATCGGCCCGGTCGTCGACGCCGGCCCGCGATGCGGTGAGAAACGCGGTCGCGGCCGCCGTTGCGAGAAGCGCGAGAGCGGCGATGAACAGGCGTCTGCGGGCCCTCATGCGCCTAAGATACCGTCTGAAACGGCCGGCGTCCGCACGCGCCGCCGTCGCGATATCGGCATGGTTGAACCGCCAGACACGGCCGTGTATACTGCCGGCGCACGGTACAGGTGTGGCCGCACCGCAAGGTCGGTTGTGAAAAGAGAAGACGGTGCGAATCCGTCGCAGCCCCCGCTACTGTAACCGGGAAGACGCTCTCTGCGCTGCCACTGGGACCTGGGTCCCGGGAAGGCTGAGGGGGTGTCGCTCGACCCGCAAGCCAGGAGACCTGCCTGTAACGAATCCAAACTCACCTTCGGAGGGAAGGATGAAGAGCTATACCTCTCTCATCGCACTCGTACTCACCCTGGCACTCCTCGGTCCGTCCGCCGCCGGCGCAACCGGGCTGCAGGAGGATCCGGCGGGCCCGACGCCCGCCACATCGACTCCCTCGACAGTCGACGCACTCGTGGAGACCGGACGGCCGATCGCCGAGCTCGCGCGACACGCGACGGGTTTCGAAGTGGTACGCGCCGGAGACCTTACCCTTATGACCGTCACCCGACCGTGGCAGGGCGCCACGGAGGATGACGCGCTGAGCTATGTGCTCTATCCCCGCGGCGGAGAGCGTCCGGACATAGACGGCGCGGACCTGATCGTACCGGTACCGATCGAATCGATCGTCACGATGTCCACGACGTTCCTGCCTCACCTCACCGCCGTCGGCGAGCTCGACTCGCTCGTCGCGGTCGACTCGGTGGCCTACGCGTATTCGCAGCAGGTTCACGAGATGCACGACGAGGGCCGCATCATCGAGGTCGGGTCTGGACCAAACGTGGACATTGAGCAGCTGCTCGTGCTCGACGCGGACCTCATCATGGTGAATAGCTACGGCGGCGACTGGGACGCACAGCCTGTCCTCGAGGAAGCTGGACTACCCGTCGTCGTTGCCGGAGACTGGGTCGAGACCTCGCCGCTCGGCAGAGCCGAATGGTTACTGTTCACCGCGTTGTTCTACGATCGGCTCGAGCCCGCGCTCGATCTCTACGCACAGATCGAGCGGGAATACCGAAGGCTTGCGACGCTCGCTACCGGCACGGCGGAACGCCCGAAGGTCCTTTCCAACACGCCCTACCAGGGTACATGGGCCGTTCCCGGCGGGGCGAGCTACGCCGCGCAGTTCATCGAGGACGCCGGCGGCGAGTACATCTGGTCTGATGACGACTCGACCGGGGCGCTGTTCTTCGACATAGAGTCGGTCTACGCGGAAGCGGGCGACGCGGACGTCTGGATCAACACCGGCACGTGGAGCAGCCTCGAGCAAGCCGCGGCGGAAGACGAGCGTTTCACGAACTTCGCCGCGTTCGAGAGCGGGATGGTCTTCAACAATAATCGACGCATGGGACCCGGCGGCGGCAATGACTACTTCGAGTCCGGCGCCCTGAATCCGCACATCATCCTCAACGACCTGATCTGGGCCTTTCACCCCGAGCTCGTGCCGGACTACGAGCCGTACTACTACCAGAAGCTCCGGTGAGCAATTCCTCCGGGGCCGGGCGTCACGGCGTCGTCATCGGCGCCGCGGCGCTCCTGCTCCTCGCCGCAGTCGCAGCTCATCTCGTCCTCGGGTCGGTTCGGATCCCCCTCGGCGAGTCACTGCGGATACTGTTCGGCGGTATCGCCAGCGAGCCGATCTGGCAGCGCATCGTGCTGGAGTTTCGCCTCCCGCGCGCTCTGACCGCGCTCATCGCCGGCGCCGGGCTCGCCGCCGGCGGGCTGCTGATGCAGACGCTCTTCCGCAACCCCCTCGCAGGACCCTTCGTTCTGGGCATCAACGCGGGCGCGAGTCTGGGTGTCGCGCTCGTCGTGCTCGCCGGCAGCTCGCTGGGGGCGCGGCTCGTCGGCGGCAGCGGACTGCTTTCTGCCGTCGGTACGGCCGGCGACGCGGTTGTCGCGGTTGCCGCGGTGGCAGGGTCGGCCGGGGTGCTCGCGGTGGTGCTGCTCGTCAGCACGCGAGTCGCGAACGCGCTCACCCTCCTGGTCCTCGGGGTGCTCTTCAGCTACGCGGTCAACGCGGCGGTAAGCGTGCTCATGCACTTCAGCATCCCCGAGGAGATCCAGAGCTACATCAACTGGACCTTCGGTAGCTTCGGAGGCGTGACGCGCGGGCAGCTGCCCATCATTGCGGGCGTCTTAGGCGTCGGGCTCGCCTTGACGGTCCTCCTCCTCAAACCGCTGAACGCGATGCTGCTCGGCGAAGGATACGCGTCGAGTATGGGGGTTCGCGTCCGGCTCGTGCGAGTGGGAATCATCGGCGTGACGGCGATGCTCGCCGGCGTCGTGACGGCATTCTGCGGGCCGATCGCATTCATCGGGGTGGCGGTGCCGCACCTCGCTCGCGCCTTCCTGAAGGACGCCGATCATCGGGTACTCATGCCCGTCACGGTGCTGCTCGGAGCGCTCACGGCCGTCGTCGCCGACCTCGCGGCGTCGCTACCGGGCCTGCGAGTCACGCTGCCGCTGAACGCGGTGACCGCGCTGATCGGCGCGCCCATCGTCATCTGGGTCGTCGTGCGCCGCGGCGGTCTGCAGGGGAGCTTCTCGTGAGCACGGATTCGAGCTCGCCTCAGCTCCGGGCGATCGACCTCGCGTGCGGATACGAGCGTACCCGCCGGACCGTTCTGAGCGGCGTGGATCTCGAGATGCGCCGCGGGAGGTTCATCTGCATCATCGGCCCGAACGGCGCGGGTAAGACGACGCTGCTGCGAACGCTCGCGGGGCTACTCCCGCCGGTCACCGGCCGGGTCCTGCTCGCGGGGTCGCCGATCGAGCACATGCAGACGCTCGAGCGCGCGCGTCGTCTCAGCATCGTGCTCACCCACCTCGACAGTCCGGGCTACCTCACCGTCGGACGGTTCGTCGAGCTGGGCCGCCATCCCTACACAGGGCTGCTCGCCCGGCTCTCCTCCTCCGACCACGCCGCTGTCGGCGACGCGCTCGACCAGACCGGCATCACTCACCTCCGCCATCGCTGGATGGCCGAGATCAGCGACGGCGAACGGCAGCGCACCGCCGTAGCGAGGGCGCTCGCTCAGGCGGCCGACGTCATGATCCTCGACGAGCCGACGGCCTTTCTCGATGTCGCCGCGCGCGCGTCGATCATGAGCACGCTGCGCCGGATCGCTCACACGACGAATCGGCTCATCGTGACCACGAGTCACGACGTCGAGCTCGTGCTGCGCATCGCCGACGTCCTGATCATCGTCGCCGCCGACGGATCGATTCAGCTCGGGAGCCCCGAAGACCTCGTGCTCAGCGGGGCGCTCCAGTCGCTCTTCCCGGATCCCGCGCTGCGGTTCGACCCGGCCAGCGGCTCGTTCCGCCTCCCCCACCCCACCGGCGCACCGGTACGTCTCGCAGGCTCGGGCCTCGCGGCACAGTGGACCGCGCACGCGATCGAACGGATCGGGCGGCCGGTCGTCGCCGTTGATGCCGATGCGCCGGCAGCCGGCGAGCGCGACCGCCCGGCGCGCGACTCGCCGCGCGGCGGGAGCGCCGAACAGACGCCGCTCGTCCGCATCGTAGCCGACGCTACCAACCTCACCTGGGAGCTCGAAACGAACGGCGCGAGCGTACGGTGCGCGACAATCGAAGCGCTTGCCGAGTCGCTGCGCGAATGAGCCCGCGGCGCACCCGAACGCTCATATCACCGACAGCAACAGGATCACCCCGGCGGCGATTATCACCGCGCTCGCGGCGTACTCGAGGATCGTCGCGACGCGTGCGGCGCCGGGTGCCTGCATCGCGTAAAGGAGGCTCGAGCGTCCGGTGATCACCGCGATCGAGATCAGCGACATCGTCAGAAAGCCCCCAATGGAGACGCCGACGACCGTGAGCACCATGAGCGTCACCACGCCGTTCGCAACCCCGTAGACGAGCAGGATGGTGCTCACCGGACACGGCACGAGACCGACCGACACCGCGAGCAGCCACGGCGGCTTCCTCCCGCCCGTACGGCCGACAACCTGTGTCTCGTGGGCGTGGGAGTCGGCGTGCGAATGCGCACCGCCCAGATGCGACACGAGGTGAGCGACGCCGAACACGACGATCAGCCCGTAGCTCACGAGCTGCAGGATGCGCGGCGCCTGGTCGCGCGCCTGCGGCAGCACCGCGCGGAGCGCGACGTAGGCCACCATGACGAGGAGGAACGCAGAAAGACTGTCGACCGCGTTGACGATCGCGCTGTATACGAGACCGTCGCGCGGACGGGCGTCGCGCGCGCCGAAATAGGATACGGCGAACACCTTCCCGTGGCCCGGCCCCGCGATATGCACGGCTCCGAACACCACGGAGAGCCCGAATGCGGCGAGCGCGGCGGTCCACTCACCATCGAGAACGCGGCGACTGAGCGATGCGATCGCCTGCTGGAGCGTCCTCGACCACTCGACGATGAACCGCGGGACCGGCCCATCGTAGAGCTGCGGCTGGTCGGACGCGCCACCTGGGCGAAGCGGGTTCTGCGCGAACCCAGCCTGCGACACGGCGAGCACGAGCAGGGCGGCGACGATGAGCGGGAGCGCGCGGCGGCTCATCGAGCCTCCACGCGCAGCGCAGGCACCCGGACCGTTCCCCACCCGTCGCTCGCGAGCCGCAGGATCTCGTCGCCGAGCACGACTCGGCGCCCGGCGTTCGCGTACTCCTCGCGTTGCGCTTCGGTCAGAAAATCGATGTAGTAGCTCTGATCGAAATGGCCGACGACCAGGTCGTCCATCGCGCTCCACGCGATGCGGATCGGGACGCGGAACGCGTAGACGAGCCGCCCGTCTTCGATCCGGGCGGCGAACCGGTCGGCCGCCGGCACGTCGAGTTGGTCGGTGCCCGCGAACGCGAGGAGGAAGTAGTCGACCTGCACGAGGTGATCGAAGGCCCCGCGTCGAATCGTCGCGATCTCACCGCGCGACAGCTCGCCGTCGAGGTCCTCGTCGAACGAGAAGATAAGATCCGCGCTCGAAAACTCGTCGAACACCCACTCCACGTTGAGCGCTGAGACACCGGCCGAGTCGATCTCGAGGTCGATCGTCGCGTCGATCCACGTGTGCGGGTGCGCGCCGGCGGCCACCGGCAGAAAGAGGAACGCTATGGCGACAAGCGGAGTCGGCAATCGCATGGTCAGAGTGTACTCCATCGGACCGGTTCGTGGCACCCGCCCTCGGCGATCGACACGGACTTGACAACGAAGACTCGTAGCGTGATGTTACGTCGTAATACCTTCTTGCCGAACGAGCGATGGCGACACGGAGACGAAAGGAGACCGGGCATGAACCACCGAATCCACCTACGAGACGAACGCCGGGCGGTACCGTGAGCAGCTGCGCGAGCTCGATCGGCCGGGCGAGATCCTGCGCGCGCTCATCGGCTCGCTGAGCGCGCCGGGAGAGCGGGGGGATACGTACCTGGACTTCGTGCGCTACAATGTCGAACAGATTCTCGCCGGGCTGGGGAGGCAATGAGGAACCATCTGCTCTACGGAGGACAATGCACCATTCCCGCCGACGCGGACGAGCCGGCGCTCTCGATCAGGGGCGTCGGCTTCCGGTACCGGAAATCCGACCGAGACGCGCTGCACGACGTAGAGCTCACGGTCGAGCCGGGCGAGAAGGTCGCGCTCGTTGGTCCGAACGGCTCGGGGAAGTCGACGCTGCTGAAGCTCATCATCGGGCTCGAACCGCTCGTGCACGGCTCCATCTCGGTCTACGGGCACCGGGCGACCGAGTGCCGCCACCGGGTCTCGATCGTCCCGCAACGCTCGACGGTAGACTGGCAGTTCCCGGTCACCGTCCGCCAGGTGGTGCTGATGGGCCGATACGTCCATCTCGGCTGGTTGAAGCGCCCGGGAAAGGTCGACCACGAGATCGTCGAGCACTCCCTCGAGCGAATGCGAATCCCGAAGCTCGCCGACCGGCAGGTAGGCGAGCTCTCCGGCGGACAGCAGCAGCGGGTGATGCTCGCGCGTACCCTCGCGCACGACGCCGACCTGCTGCTGCTCGACGAACCGCTCAACCACGTCGATCTCACCACGCAGGAGCTCATCTTTCACACGCTCGAGGACCTCTGCAGCCGCGGCAAGACGGCGATTGTGAGCACCCACGACCTTGGCCTGCTCGACGTCCACTTCTCCCGCGCGCTCTTCCTCGACCGTACGATCATCGCCGACGGCCCGGTCTCGGAGGTCGTCAGCGCGGAGACGATCGCGAAGGCGTACGGGTTCACGTTCCACGGCAAGGAGGAGGAGAAGAAATGGTCGACTGGCTGATCGAGCCCCTCGGCTACGCCTTCGTCGTCCGCGGCGTCATCGCGGGCGTACTCGCCTCCGCCTCGTGCGCCACCTTGAGCGCGTTCGTCGTGTGGCGCGGGATGGCGTTCGCCGGATCGGCGATCGCCCACTCGATCCTCCCCGGCATCGTCGTCGCCTACGTGGTGGGATTCAGCCTCTTCCTCGGTGCGATGGGAGCGGCGCTCGTTGCGGTCGTCGGAATCGGCCTGATATCGCGTCACGGCCGCCTCCGTGAGGACACGGCGATCGGCGTCATGTTCGCCGGGCTGTTCGCGCTCGGCATCCTGATGCTGAGCAGGGTCGCTACCTACCAGGACCTCAGCGGCGTGCTCTTTGGCAACATCCTCGGGGTAACCCGCTCGGACCTCGTGGGCATGCTCGTCGTCGTTTTCATCGTCATGGGGCTCGTCGCGCTGTTCTACAAGGAGCTCCTCGTGACGAGCTTTGACGCCTCGCACGCGGTCGCGATCGGGCTGTCGCCCGAGCTCATCCGCTACGGGCTGCTCGGCGCGCTCGCGCTCACGACCGTCGTGGCGGCGCAGACGGTGGGCGTCGTCCTCGTGCTCGCGCTGCTGGTCACGCCCGCAGCCTCGGCGTCGATGCTCTCGCGCAGGCTCGGACGAATCGTCGGGCTTTCGATCGCATTCGCCGTGGTGGCGACGCTCGCCGGATTCTACGCCTCGTACTACCTCGACCTCGCCTCCGGACCGTCGATCGTCATCTCGCTCACGCTCGTCTTTTTGATCTCGTGGGGCCTCTCGCGCGTGCTGCCGGCAAAGAGCTGACCCGCGGGTCCCGGCCCCGGGCGCCGGCCGCCTACCCCAACCGGGTTATACCGGCGCCGCGCCGCGGCGAGTAGGTTCTCTTCGACGGGAGCAGATCATGACCGAAGACCTTAAGAAGCAGCTACAGGACGAGCTCACCCGACTCGAGGCCGACCTTCGCAGCAACCTCGAGGAGCAGACCAACGAGTACGATCAGCTCACCGGCTCGGAGCGCACGGAGCCCGGCGACGAGGCGCAGGCGCGCATGCAGAGCCACAACCGCGGCGCGCTCACCTTTCACGACGAGGAGCGGCTGACGCGCGTGCGCTCGGCGCTGCAGCGGTTCGAGAACGGGACCTACGGCGTCTGCGCGGCCTGCGGCGGCGAGATCTCCGAAGAGCGCCTCAAGGCCAAGCCGGAGGCGCTGCTGTGCATCGAGTGCGAGCGTCGCCACGAGGCCAAGGGCGGGGGCAGCGCGATCGCGAAGCCGTAGCGCAGCCCGCGTCCCCAACGCCGCCGGCGAGGAGCGTCGCGCCGATGCGCGCCGGACGCACCGTCATCCGTCCTCCTGGATCCGTTCGATCTCGCGTGCCTCCGCCTCGGTCAGCGGCGGTGCGAGCGCGTTCTCTATGTTGGTGCGAAGCTGCTCGACCGAGCGCGCCCCGGGGATCGTCGCGGAGATCCGCTTTTCGTGCAGCACGTACTGCATCGCGAGCTCGGCCATGCCGCCCTTCCGACGCTCGCCGAGCTCGCGAAACCGCTCGGCGGCCGCGACGTCGTCGGCGAGCTTGTCGCCCTGGAGCTTCGCACGGTGGCCGTCGGCGACCTCCTCGCCCGGTCGGAACTTGCCGGTCAGGCTGCCGCGCTGATACGGCATACGCGCGAGCAACCCCACCCCCCGCTCGCCCGCGAGCGGAAGCACGGGCAGCGCGTGCGCGCGGTCGACGAGGTTGCAGGTGACCTGCAGTACGTCGACGAGGCCGTGCTCGATCGCGTACCGCCCTCCCTCGGCGTCGAAGGTAGCGCTCGCGCGCAGGCGGATCTTGCCCTGCTCCTGAAGCCGGTTCATCGCCTCCGCGAAGTCCGGGTTGCTCACCTCCTCGAGCGAGCCGCTGCCGTGCGTCTGAAGCACATCGATACACTCACGGCGCAGGATCCTCAGACACTTCTCCGCGCCTTCGACGATCGACTCGTAGGTGAACCGGGCGCCGTTCTCGTCGCGGATGGGCGTGACCTTGGTGGCGATCACCACGTCGCCGCGATTCCCGAACGCCCTGCCAACGAGCTCCTGGCTGCGACCCGCGGCGTACTGCGTCGCGGTGTCGAAGACGGTGACACCCCAGTCGGCGGCCTGGCGCAGCATGCGGATCCACTCGTCATCGCTGTGGATATCCTCGCCAATGCGGTTGCAGCCGAGTCCGATTGCCGAAACGGCGATACCGCTCGAGCCGAGCGTTCGTGTGGGAATATCGTAGTGCATAGTGCCGATGGTAACACGGACCGGGCCGGCGTCGCGATCATCCGCGGCCGCGCCGGCCGCGCCGGCCGAGCACGAGCGCCGATACGCCGGTGATCGAGATCGCGCCGACCGCCAACAGGAGCCAGCTCCGCGCGTACGCGCCGGTGAGATCGGCGACGAGCCCGAACAGCGGCGCGCCCACCACGATCCCGACGCGCGAGAACACGAGCGCGATGCCCGTCGCGGCGCCCGCGTCCTCCGCCGGTGCGGCTTCGGTGACCGCCGTGAAGTAGAGCGCCGGCAGCCCCAGGAGAAAGAAGCCGAGAAGGAACGAAACCCCGGCTGCAACCGAAAAGCTTACCCCCACCCGCGAGACCACAAGGGCGTTGAGAACCGCCACCGCGGCGGCGAGCACGGCGAGCGTGTACATGCCGGCGTGCCGCCGCCCGCGGTAGAGCCGGTCGTTGATCACCCCCCACGACGGCTGACCGAGCACGCCGCCGACGTGGAAGAGTCCGAGTCCGATCCCCGCGAGCGTGGGCGAGAAGCCAAGGTCCTGGTTGAGGAAGAGCGCAAGGTGGCCGATCGCGCTTCCCACCGTCAGACCGAACACGAGTCCCATGAAACACGTTGCGAGAAACGCCCTGCGTGAGAGCAGGCCGACGAGCGCCGCCGCAAAGGCGCCCTTCTCCGCAGGCCGCAGCGCCGGAGCCTCCGGGCGGACGTCCGGGGTAAGCCGGTCGTAGGCGAAAGCGACGAGCGCGGCGATCGCGACGGCCGCGAGGCCTGCCCCGAGCATGACCGGCCGCCAGCCGAGGCGTTCGCCGATCGCCGGCAGCACCATCGTCCCGACGAGCGCGCCGGTACCGCCCACGCCGTGCACGATCCCCATGGAGCCGGCGCGCCGGGCGGCGAATACGTTCCGGATGACCGCTCCGCTCACCGAGGGCGTGATGACGCTGAAGCCGATCCCGGTCACGAAGGCGAGCGCGACGATCACGCCGAACGCCGGCGCGAGCGCGTGGAGAATCGCCATGAGCCCCACGACGCCCGCTCCCGAAACGAGACCGACGCGCGGCCCGAGCCGATCGACGAGGCGTCCGCTGCCGATCGCGATGATCGTCGCGCTCAGGTAGTAGAAGCCCGAGTAGAGCCCCGCCTGCGTCCGGGTGATCGCGAACTCGTTTTGAACGATGGGCAGCATCGCGATGAAGCCCTGGATGCCCAGGTTCGCCGCGATGTAGCCGGTAGAGACAACGAGGAGGAGCGGCACGACGCCCCGCCGGTGGTCGATTGCAGGCTGCTCGTCTCGTGGTGCGCTCATCGCGGCCTCCGGGCCCGTCTATCGCTGCGACGTCGCGATGTGCACCGCCGCGTACTCGCGGAGGCACGATACGGTGAGCGCGATCCCCTCGCCGTCGGCGGCAGCCGATACGTGGACGCTCGGCGGAGCGCTCGTCGTGACGAGCGGCTCGCCGCCGGCCGCCCAGCGGACGGCGTTCGCGAAGAGTCGGCGGAAATCGGTATGCCCGTGCGTGTATACGAGGCGGTCGACCTGGTTCGCGAAGTAGACCACACGCCCGCGTCCGGCTCGGGAGGCGACGACCGTCGGGTAGTCGGTTTCAAGCGTCGCGCGCCACGCCTTCTCCGGCGGCTGGTTCGCAATGGGCGGGATGTAGCTCGCGACCATCTCGTGCGCCGGCGCATCGCGCAACGTACAGAGGAGCGTCTGTCCGCCGTTCAGCAGGACATCGGTATCGCTCAAGCCCTGAAGCAGCTCGTGCCCCGACCGCCGCACGAGCTGGTACGAGTCGACCGTCGTATCGATCGTGTGGCCGGTCGGGTCGCACCCGAACAGGTGGGCGAGCCCGAAGGTTTCGCGCGGTCGCCCGTCGGGACGGTAGCGTGAGGTCTCGAAGGTCGCGACAAGACCTCCGCCGGCTTCGACGTACTCGGTGAGGACCCGGACCTGTTCGTCGCTCAGGCAGGCGGCGTTCGGCAGGACCACCGCACGGTAACCTTCGAGCCCCTCCATGCTCAGATCGACATCCGGCAGAAACCGGTAGAGCTCGTGCGATTCGATGAGCGCCTGCTCTGCGCCGCGCGTGAACACGCCGTAGCGGTCGCGGTCCTCGTCGTCGGCGCCGAAGCGGTCCCGCGAAGCCCGGGAGAAGAAGAGCCCCACCTCCCCGATCGGCTCCTGACTGGTGAGCGTGCCGCTGTGCTCCTCGAGGTAACCGTACACATCCGACTCGATGCGCGCGTTGCGGCGGTCCGGTCCCGCGCCCGGATGCTGACCGACGAAGAGGCAGTTCCACAGTCCTGCTCCCGCGCTCACCGCTTCCCAGAGCCAGAGCCGGACCTCGAACGGCGGGTCGGCGAGGTAGCGCCACGCGCCGCCGTTGTTCCCGTAGAGCATAACGACCTGACGACCCCGCGCGAGACTCTTCATGAACCGGCAGTTCGACGCGGCGTAGGAGAAGTCGTCGAACGTGTTGCGAAAGCGGGGATGCATGAGGAAGGTCGGACTCACGTAGAAGTCGAAGTACTCGCGCGCGTTGTACAGGTCGACGCCCGATTGCAGGACGTTCTCCACGTGGTACATGCCGAAGATCTCGCCGACGTACGCCTTGTCCGGTCCAAACGATTTCACCGTCCCGCTCATCTTCCGCAGGTGCTCGTCCGCCCAGGTGCCCTTGCGCTCGCGGTACGCGGCGAAGACCTCCGAGTGGAAATCGCCGGCCTCGGGGATCTCGCTGCCGGTCTCTCGGCGGTAGCGCTCACGGCACGCGGGGCAGTAGCAGACGCCCCGGATCGCCGGCAACGCGTTCTCCCAGATGCCGTCGATCCCGAAGCGCTCGAAGAGCGTCGCAACGAACGCCGTCGCGTAGTCGTTCATGTATACGCTGTTGAAGCAGGGGCCGTAGACGCCGCCGGTGTTGCGCAGCGGAGAACCATCGGCCTTCATTCCGAACCAGTGCGGCATGCGGTCGTAGACGTGCTTCTCCACACCCCGGAAGTCCACGCGGAAGATGACCCGGATGTCCCGCGCGTGCGCCTCGGCTACGACGTCGTCGAGCATACGCGCGTTCGTCATGAGCCGATTCGGGTTGGCGGCGGCGAGCTCGTGCTCGAAGAAGTCAACGACGCCGCCGCCGTTGACGACGAGCGCGTTCGCGTGCACCGACTCGAGATAGTCGATGACCGCCTTCGGGTCGTAGTCGACCGCGTCGATCTCGCGGAGCACCGTCTGCACGATGCGCAGTTGTTCGTTGTACCAGTAGTTCTCGCTCATGGGGATCCTCTACGCGGGAAGGACGCTCTTGCGCAGTTTGCACACCATCGTGTACGCCGGGTCGAAGACGTTGCCCAGGTCGTACTCGACGCACTGGCCCAGCAACGAGTGAGCGGCGAGCGGTTCGAGCCCGAAATCGGACTCGAGCCAACGCACCATCTCCGTGGTCGCGTGCTGAACGCCCTGATCGAGCGGTCTCGCGTTGCCCACGGTCATGATGTACCCCTCGTTCTCCGCGCGCGGCCAGCGCACGGGCCAGTCGCGGCGCACCTCGACGCGGAACGTCACGTCCATCGAGATCTCGATTCCGGTCCCTGCGATCTCGCCGTCACCCTGGATCGCGTGGCCGTCGCCGAGGAAGAACAGCGCACCGGGTTCGCTCACCGGCAGGTAGACCGTCGCGCCGGAGCCGAATCCGCGGTAGTCCATGTTCCCGCCGTGCGTGGACGAGGTCGCGGTGGAGATCGCCTGGCCGCCAGGAGGGGCGACGCCGAAGCAGCCGAGCATGGGCTCGAGCGGCAGGAGGAGATCGGCGAGCTGCGAGGCGGGTTCGCTCATGCGCGCGGTGCCGGCGTCGACGTCGATCGTCCACGTGCACAGATCGACCCCTTCCTCCGGCGCGACGCAGAGCCCGGGCTCGAGGACCGAAGGCGCGATCCGCGGCGAGGTGAAGCCGGTGGTACGGTTGGGCCTCACCGACTCGAAGGTGACCGCGAGCGTATCGCCCGGCTCGGCACCCTCCACGAAGAACGGCCCGGTCATCGGATTGCCGCGTTCGGCGACCTTCTCGCCGTTCTCGTCGTGGCCGCGGGCGTCGGCGGTCTTCGTCGTGACGCGGTCGCCGGAGGCGATCGAGAGCACGGACTCGTGCGACCCGATCGTCGTGTAGTAGGTCTGTGGAATGAAATCGTGGTGCGTCATGGAGATCTCCTGCTGCGACTATGCAGGAACGATGCCGATGGGGCAAGCGCGCTACTCGCGCGCCTCGGTGGGCAACCGACGCGTGAGCAGCAGCGCGGTGATCGTGCCGAGGACGCTGACGGTCAGAAGAAAGGCGAACGCCGGGCGGTAACCCGCCGCGGCGATACCGTACCGGTCCACGCCTGCGGCGAGCACGACCCCGCCGATCGCGGGCCCGAGCATCGCCCCTCCGAATCGGATCATGCTGTAGAGGCCCGCGGCGGTCGCCGACTCCTCATCCGGAACCCCGCCCATCGCGTACACGTGAAGCGCCGCGAGCATGTAGCCGGCACCCAGCCCGTTCACCCCGAGGATGACGAAGACCCAGACGACGGGTGCCCCGGCGGGCAGCAGGAGAAAGGCCGTCATCGCGAGCACTTCGATCATCATGCCCACGACGACCTGACCGCGGCTGCGCCGGCGGTCGATGACGAGCCCGCCGAGCCACATCGTCATCAGCAGCGACCCCGCGTCGAGCATGAGGAGAGACCCCGTTGCCGATGCGCTGAAGCCGTAGAGGTCGGTCACGAACAGCGGCATGAGAAAGCCCGTCCCACCGCGCATGACCATGCGCAGGCTCACCGTAACCGAGGCGACCGAGAAATTGCGTCGCCGGAAGATCGACAGGTCGATGAACGGATTCTCGCGCCGCATGCTCCACCAGACGAAGACCGAGCCGAGCACGAGCCCCGCGGCGAGCAACCGGAAGTCGGTGAGCGGAGCCTCCCCCGTGATCGGCCGGCTCGAGGTAAAAAAGACGAGCATCGCAACCGCACCGTTGAACAGCGTCACGCCGACCCAGTCGAGCGACCGGACCGCCTCGAGGAACGAGCCCGTCCTGCGACTCTCGGGCAGCAGCGCCCAGACGACCACGATCGACACGACGCCCACCGCGAGCGCGGGCACGAGGATCGACCGCCACCCGAACGCGTCGATCAGCGCCCCGGCGACGAGCGGGCCCACGAAGCCGGCGACAGGACCGCTCGCGTTCCACGTACCGAGCGCGTTGCCCCGCTTCTCCGGACGCACGAACTCCATGATGACCGCGATCGCGATCGGGTTCACCGCCGAGGCACCGGCCCCCTGGATCGCGCGGCCGACGAGCAGCAGGGGAAACGACCCGGCGACGACGAGCACCGCCGTCCCCGCGGCGAAGAGCGTCGCGCCGGCGATGAGCAACCGCCGCTTGCCGATGCCGTCGGCGAGCCGCCCGTAGAGCGGCATGAGCATCATGTGCGGCAGCGAGTAGGCGACGAGCAGCCACGAGGCGACGTCGGGCGCGAGCGCGAGGTCGTTGCGGATGAAGGGAACGGCGACCGCGAACATCGCGAGCATGATCACGATGGTGAGCGTAGGCACCATGAGGGTGCCTACGATGCGGCGGACGTTCGCGGCTGGAGGCATGCTCGTACTCAAGCACGGATGACGGCGGCTGGCAAGGGAGCCGCGCAGCCCGGCCCGGGCGGCCGGCGGGTACGTTCCTGCCGCTCACCGCGGTGCGCGCACTCACCGCGGCACGGTCGCCACCGCGCCGGAGCCCGAGTAGCCGACGATCGCGCCAACGTCCAGGTAGGCTGCAGGCTCCCCTGCTTCGACGAGGAGGCCGGTCTGCACGGAGGCCGCCGCCCAGGGGGTGAGCCGGTAGGTGCCGGCAGCTTCGACCCGGTGCGCGTACCGATACTCCTGCGCGGCGAGCACGTCGGATTCGGCCTGGTCGGTGGTGAACGGATTGGCATCCGGCTTGCGGCCCACGAGCTCGTAGAGCAGCCCCACCGAAAATCGTCTCCCGGACGCCTCCACGTCGGCGAGGGCGTAGACGGTCCCGGGGCCGTACGGCGAGGTGAGCGGCAGCGCGAACCCGCCGCCTTCGGTGCGCAGCCGGTAGATCGCCCGGCTCAGGCCGTAGCTCCTCGGATAGCCGCCCCACAGGTAGTGCGTGTAGCCGAGGTCCACCGCGGCGTCCCAGACGAGGACGTCGCCAAGTCGCGAGTATCGACCTCCCAGGGTGTACGCCGGGATCGTCGGGATGGGCGTGTCGGCGATGCCGACCCCGGTGGTGCGGATGTCGTCGTAGCTCGCCTGACCGTACAGCTCGAAGCCGGGCGCGAGCGGCACGGTCGCGTCGACGAAGGCCGACATGTTGCGCGGCAGGATGTTCGCGTTGTGCCAGCTGAACACCGGGAAGAAGTCGGAGAGGTGGAAGTCGTTGAGCTCGCGCGAGACGAGGTTATTCGCGCCGACGCCAAATCGCCAGGAATCGAACCGGTACTCGAAGTAGTGGGTGTTGAAGAAGATCTGGCTGCGACCGAAATCGTACACCTCGCTCTCCGGATCGCTGCCGCTTCGCGCGAGCATCACGTCTTCGCGCGCGCGGAAGTTCTCGATCGAGGAGACGTGGTGGTGCATCCGGATCGGGCCGAGGTCCATCGTGACCCGCAGCGCGTCGTGGTAGGGAAGCCGGCCGGCGAGCGCGATCGACGAGCGCGGCGCCGGACCGAGGTCCAGCTTCTGGCGCCCGAAGGTGATCGCGACGAACTCGAAGGGCCAGTGGATGTAGCCCTCGTAGACGTTGTGGAACTCGTAGGGTATCGGGTCGCTCTCCGACGGCGGGGTGAGGTTGCTCGGGGAATCGGTGTTGTAGTCGCGGATCGCCTCGACGCGGGTGTGCAGGAGCGGTCCGTCGTGGAGGCCGCCGGAGACGCGCACGCGCAGCGCCGGGTCTTCGCGCCTGAGCTTCTCGGTGATGGCGTCGCGCAGATAGTCGGTCTCGAGGTAGGCTTCGGGTCGGAACTCGATGTCGATACCGGTCCTCACCTCCTCGGGTGCGTACCGCAGCCCCGCGACGTAGGCGTCGAGCGCCTGCTTCACCCCCACGCGCCCGGCGAGGTCGCCCCGGAGCTCGAGCGCCGCGTCGTAGAGCCACGCGGTCGACAGGGGGAAACTCGCGGTGGGAAACGGCGCTCCGGCGAGGCGGTACAGGCGCGCGAGGTCGCGGACCGGAGCGTCGTCCGGCCCGTAGAGCCGCTGTGCCGGAAGCGACACGACCGCGACCGAGAGCAGGAGCGCGGCAAGAACGATTCGCGGTGATCGAGACGTCGTACGCATGGCGGCCTCCGCGCAAGGGGTGCCCGCGAAGTATAGCGCAAGCGGGTCGCGGGCGGGAACCGAAGCTCGGCGCCGCGAATGCACGCTCGTCCGGATCGTGGTAGAGTACCGCCATGAACGCCCCCAACGTCCTGCTCGTCACCACCGATCACTGGCCGGCCTCGCTCCTCGGCTCGGCCGGACACCCGACGATCCAGACGCCCACGCTCGACGAGCTCGCGCGATCGGGCACACGGTTCACGAACGCCTACTCCGAGTGCCCGGTCTGTATTCCGGCGCGGCGAACGCTCATGACCGGGACGAGCCCGCGCGCGCACGGCGACCGGGTCTTCAAGGATACGGGGCTCATGCCGGATCTCCCCACGCTCGCGCAGACCTTCCGCGACGCCGGCTACCAGGCGTACGCCGCCGGCAAGCTGCACGTCTACCCGCAGCGCAACCGCATCGGCTTCGACGACGTCACCCTCGACGAGGAGGGGCGCACGCAGTACGG
>CAYWJH010000065.1:0-18055 GCA_964458555.1 uncultured Spirochaetaceae bacterium
GCTTCGGTCGATTGGGATGGCCTTGTCGAGGGCAGGCGCGTCGTCGAGGGGAGCTGCCGTGCAAAGTCGACGATTGAGTACGTAAAGGGAAATCTCGTCGAGGCGACTTCGGGCACCGCGATTCTGGTGGACACGACCGGTCCGGTCTTCTCCGTAGCGGTCGCCCCCGTCCCGTTCTCCCCGGATGACGACGGGACCGATGATACCGCTCGCATCTCGATCAGCCGCGTGAGCGATGCGAGCGAGATCGCCGGATGGCGGGTTCGCGTTCTCGATCCCTTCGACCAGGTCTTTTACGAGCGCAGCGGAACCGGTGTTCCACCGGCCACTATCTCGTGGGACGGCCGCTCCGACGATGGTGAGCTCGTGCAGTCCGCGGAAGACTATGATGTCAGTGTTCGGCTTACCGATGCGCTCGGCAATTCGGCCGAGCGGTCGGTAGCGATGCCGATCGACGTACTCGTGATTCGAGACGGTGACAACCTCAAGATCCGTATCTCGAGTATCCAGTTTGCACCAGACTCTGCAGAGTTCGTCCGGGGCGTCGAACCCGATCTCGCAGACCGAAACATACGCACGCTCGAGCGGCTCGCCGAGATTCTGATGCGCTACTCGGAATACCAGATCCGGATAGAGGGCCACGCAGTTTCGGTCTATTGGAACAGCCCTGCACGCGCGGACTCCGTCATGGCCACTCTCGCCGGGTTCGGGATTCCGGTCTCTCGAATGACCACCGTCGGAATGGGCGGGCAGGAACCGGTCGTGCCGCATGGCGACCTCGAGAATCGGTGGAAAAACCGCCGCGTCGAGTTTATCCTGATTCGGTAGGCACGGGGTCTGCGTAGAGTGCACGGACGAGTTGTCTCGTGCACTCTTGATCGTCGCTCGCAGTGGCTTGCGGGCAGGGCCGAGTAGAGGTTGCGCTGGCGCGGAATCGTACGGGTGTGAGAAGAGACACGCGCGCGCTCCTGTAGCTCGTCAGGCGAAGCGGACAGAACGCAAAGGTGATGCCGACGCAGTCGGTAGTCTTCGCCCTCACGATGCGCGACAGGTACTTCGCCTCGTTATGGCAACGCTACCTGGAACGGACGTTCGTCTATACGCACCAGCCGCGTCCGGAAGGAAAGCAGATCGTCTTCCTCGTTGCCGGGCCGCTCTCAAGCGTGAAGAGCACCCACCCCACCCGCTCGACTCGTTTTCCCTTAACACCCATACCGTGCACCTCCTGGTTCGTTCGCTACGGCGACTTCGTCTCTGCCCGCCACGCCTCCACCGTCCGACACGAGTGACCACTGGCGCGGTAGTCACGCAGGCGTTCGAGGTCGGCGCGGAAGAGCGGGTTCTCCGAGCGCAGCGCGTCGAGCGCGCCTCGCGTCAAACCAACGTGCGGGGAGGACCAGGCGAACGCGTAGTGGACCCAGTGGCCGTCGCGGCTCGCGACGATGAGGCCGGCGCCGCGGAGCCGGTTCAGATGGCGCGAGGCGTTGGACTGGTTGAGATCGAGCACCGCCTCGATCTCGCACGCGCACAGCTCGTCGGCCTGCTCGAGAATACTGACGATGCGAAGGCGCGTCTCGTCCGCGAGCGCCTTGAGTGCGTCGAGCGTGTCGGTGCCCGCCGCGCGCGCCGTGCTCGCCATCTTACGCCCCCACCCGGGCCTCGAAGGCGCCGCGCGTCCGGTTGGTGAACCGCACGAGGCTCAGCATCACCGGCACCTCGACGAGCACACCGACGACGGTCGCGAGCGCCGCCCCGGATGCGAGCCCGAAGAGGCTGATCGCGACGGCTACGGCGAGTTCGAAGAAGTTGCTCGCGCCGATCATCGCGCCGGGGCCCGCGATCGGGTGCGGCAGCTTCCAGAGCCACGCCCATCCGTAGGCGAGCGCGTAGATCAGGTAGGTCTGGATCACGAGCGGCACCGCGATCAGGAGGATGTGAAGCGGATTGCCCAGGATGATCTCGCCCTGAAACGAAAAGAGGATGATCAGGGTCAGGAGCAGGCCGCCGGTGGTGACGCCGTTGAACTTCGCGATGAAGACGTTCTCAAAGTAGTCGAGTCCCCGCCGCTTCACGATGAGCACGCGCGAGACCCAGCCGGCGGCGAGCGGGATCACCACGAAGAGCCCGACGGAGAGGAGCAGCGTGTCCCACGGTATACCGATGTCGCTGATCCCTAAGAGGAGCGCCACGATGGGCGTGAACGCGACAAGAATAATGAGGTCGTTCACCGCGACCTGGACGAGCGTATACGCCGGGTCGCCGTCGGAGAGGTGGCTCCAGACGAAGACCATCGCGGTGCACGGCGCCGCGCCCAGGAGCACCGCACCCGCCAGATACTCTGTTCCCAGAGCCGGGTCGATCCACGGGCGGAAGACGACCTTCAGGAAGAACCAGGCGATCAGGTACATCGTGAACGGCTTCACGAGCCAGTTGATGACGGTGGTCACGGTGAGGCCCTTCGGCTGCTTCGTCGCGCGGACGATGCTCGCGAAGTCAACCTTGAGCATCATGGGGTAGATCATCAGCCAGATGAGCACGGCGACCGGGAGCGAGACCTGCGCGTACTCGAGTCGGCTCAGGAACTCTGGCACCGCCGGAAGGAACTGGCCGATGAGGACGCCGAGCGCGATACAGGCGATGACCCAGACGGTGAGGTACTTCTCGAAAAAGCCGATTGAGCGCTCCCCGGTTGTGGGATCGTGCGGATCGGATGAGGCCGGTGGTCGAGGGTCGTGTGCCACAGGATGCTCCTTGGATAGTTAGATGAGCATATAATCATATAGGTCGGGGCGTGGGTCAAGTGGGTTGCGCGCGTCGGCCCGTCAGATCACCCGCTCGCGGATCTTCGCGGTGACCCACTCGCTCACGACGACCGTCCCCAGAATCAGCAGCAGCACCACGGCCACCTGTTTCCAGGCGAGGATGTTGATCGACGCCTGCAGCTGCAGACCGATGCCTCCGGCGCCCACGAGCCCGAGGACGGTCGACTCGCGAATGTTGATGTCCCACCGGTAGACGGTGATCCCGACGAAGGCCGGGATGACCTGCGGCAGGATACCGATGCGCAGGACCTGCAGCGGGTGCGCCCCGGTTGCGCGCACGGCCTCCACCTGCTTCCGGTCGATCTCTTCGATCGCCTCGTAGAGCAGCTTGCCGATGAACCCGACCGAGCGCAGCGCGATCGCGAGCATGCCGGCGAACACCCCCGGTCCCACGATCGTCACGAGGAGCAGCGCCCAGGCGAGCGAGTTGATCGATCGCGACGAGACAAGCAGCACGAGCGCCGGGAACCGGCTCGCCGCCTTCGCGGGCGAGGTGTTGCGCGCCGCAAGAAAGGCGAGCGGCAGCGCGAGCACGACGGCGAGCGCGGTGCCGAAGGTCGCGATGAGGATCGTGTCCCAGAGCGGACGCAGGAGGACACCGATGTAGCTCCACCGCGGCGGTACCATGCGCGAGAAGATGTCTGCCGCCTGTTTGGGGGCATCGGCCACGAAGACCCACATCGTCGCCGCCGAGATGGCGCGCCAGGAGACGAAGAACACGACGAGGAACCCGAGCCAGACCGCGAAGCGAATGAGCGTCTCGCGACCGTCACGGCGGCGCCAGACGGTGCCGGATGGAGTGGTGCGCAGCGGCATCTACGCGACCCTCCGCCGTATCAGGCTCGAGACGTTCTCGGCGATGAGCACGATCACGATAATCGTTATGAGGATCGCGGCGCTCGTCTCGTACTCGTAGCGGCTGAACGAGGTGTTGAGCGTCGCGCCGATGCCGCCGGCGCCGACGATCCCGATCACCGCCGATTCGCGGAAGTTGATGTCGAGCCTGTAGAGCGAGAGGCCGATCAGCCGTGGCATGACCTGAGGCTGTACCGCGTACGAGATCACCTGAGGCCACACGCCGCCGGTCGCGCGGATCGCCTCGAGCTGGACCGGATCGATCTCCTCGATGTCTTCGGCGAGGAGCTTTGCGAGAAACCCGATCGTCGCGAAGCTCAGCGTGAGCACGCCCGCGAACGGACCGAAGCCGAACATCGCGACGAAGAAGATGGCGACGATCACCTCCTGGAACGCGCGCGAGACCGTGATGATCGTGCGACACAGGAGGTAAACCGGGAGCGGCGAGATGTTCCGCGCGGCTCCGAGCCCGATCGGGACCGAGATCAGGATTCCAAAGACCGTCGAGACGACGGTCATCGTGAGGCTTTCGAGAATTCCCTCGGTAATCTCAGGCCAGCGACTTGCGAAGTCCGGTCTGATGAAGGCGGCGAGAAAGCGCGTCGCTCTGCTCATCCCCTCGACGACGCGCTCCCAGCGGACCTCGAGCGAGGAAACCCCCAGGACCGCGTACGCGACGGCCGCGGCGAGCAGCGCGTACCGGAGCCAGGGATTGGCGATGAGCCGCGGCGGCCGCCAGACGGTAGCGCGGGACAGTGAGTCACTCATGGTCGTGGCCCCGATGAAGCAGGAGCGAGGTAGCGTGTTCGGGATGATCGGCGTGATGCGGGTCGCCGCGGTCGTCGTCGCCGGTGGCGTTCCAGTCCTCCTCGCCGTAGATATCCGTGAGTGTGTCGTTCGTGAGTTCGCTCGGTGGCCCGTCGAAGACGACCACGCCCGTCCGCAGGCCGACGATCCGGGTCGCGAAGAGCCGAGCGAGCGCCACGTCGTGCATGTTCACGATCGTAGGAAGCGAACGCTCGCGCGCCATTCCCGTGATCATTCGCATGATCGTGCGCGCGGTCTTCGGGTCGAGGCTCGCGGTCGGCTCGTCCACGAGCAGCAGCCGAGGCTCCTGCATGAGCGCGCGAACGATCCCGACGCGTTGGCGCTGCCCTCCGGACAGCTCGTCGGCCCGTTTCTCGGCCTGATCCGAGAGCCCCACCTCATCGAGGAGCGCGAGCGCCTCCTCCACCATGCGTGCGGGGTAGCGCCGGAGCAGACTCGGAAGCAGCGAGAGGTACCCGAGCTTGCCGGAGAGCACGTTCTCCATCACCGTGAGCCGCTCGACGAGCGCGTACTCCTGGAAGATCATTCCTATATGCCGACGCTGGAGGCGCAGCTCTCGCGCTGAAAGGCGCGTGAGATCGACCCCGTCGAGCAGCACGCTGCCGCTCGTGGGCTCAACGAGCCGGTTGATGCATCTGATCAGCGTGCTCTTCCCGGCGCCCGAGGGTCCTATGAGCGCGACGATCTCCTCGCGCTCGAGCGAGAGCGAGACCGACTCGAGCGCGCGGTCCCCTGTCGGGTAGATCTTGTGAAGCGAGTCGATTGCGAGCATGGGGCCTCCACACGAAGGCCCGACCGCTACCGGTCGGGCCTGAGAGTACACCAGCGCGGCGCGAGGCGCCGGCCGTGATCAGTCGCAGTCGTAGGCGACTTCGTTCGCGGAGTCGATCGTGCGAATGACCGCCCAGTACTCCTCGTAGGTGATGGGGATGAACTGCGCCTCGCCGCTCTTGCTGAACTCCTCCTCGAGCGCGGTACCGGCCCAGTCGAAGCTGAAGAACGCCTCGCGGATCTTCTCCGCGAGCTCGGGATCCAGGTTGTAGACGTGGCCGTAACCGGTCGTGGGAAACGTCTGCGACTTGTAGACGACCCGAATCTGGTCCTCATCGATCACGTCCCGGTCGATCATGCGCGCCTTGACCGAGTTCGCGATGGAGGCAGCCTCGTAGTCCTTGTTGAAGACACCGAGGATCGACGCGTCGTGCGCCCCGGAGAAGGTCGTCTCGAAGTCCTCGTCGGCAATGAGATCGAACTCGCCCTTGAGAATTGCGCTCGGCGCTTTGAAGCCCGAGTTCGACGTGGGCGAGGTGAACGCGAGCGTCCGTCCTTCGAGGTCTTCGACCTCCTCGATGTCGCTGTCCACGTGGGTGATGATCTCCATCTCGTAGCCGAAGCTGCCGTCCGCGCCGGCCATCATCGCGAAGGGCACGAAGCCCGCGCAGTTGACCGCGATGGGGTTGCTGCCGGTATTGTAGCCGGCTACGTGGAGCCGTCCGGCGCGCATCGCCTCGAGCTGCGCGGCGTTCGACTGGACCGGAAAGAACTGGACGGGCTTGCCCGTAGCCTCGGAGAGGTGGTCGAGGAACTCCGACCATACACCTCGGTAGACCTCGGGGTCCTCGACCGGCGTGTAGGCGAAGACCAGTGTCTCCGGGTCGATCCACTCGGACGAGTCGGTGGGGGCGTCCGCGACGAGGTCCCCGTCCGCGTCTACGAGACCGAGTCTGAGGTCTCCGTACTTCTGCGGCTCCGCGGCTCCCTCCGCGTCACCTTCCTGCGATCCGGTCGCAAAGACCACTGCAGCCGAAGCGAGCAGCAGCAGCGCGAGCACCGTTTTTCGTGTCACCATGTCATGCCTTCCTTTGAGAATGATGACCGGAAGGTAAGTGGTTCATGTTTGATTCTTGTCAGAGGAGTGTGAGAATCGCGTTAGCAGGGCGTCGGGACCCCGCACTTGCTTGTCGGGGACGAATCGCGCATGTTTGCACTATGGGAGATTCACGCCGAATCACGGGACCGGTCGTCGGGGAGTTCAGCGACGCGTATCCCCCGGTGATGGACGGCGTATCGGTGGTCGTGCGCGCGTACGCGCGGTGGATGGACGCGCACGGGGCCGACGTACGCGTCGTTACGCCGCGGGTTCCCGGGGCGCACGACGACGACGGCGTCCGCGTCGTACGCTACGCCTCGCTCCCCGCCCCCGGTCATCGCCCGTACCGGCTCGGCGTCCCGAGGCTCGACCCGGGGCTCCACGCGCACCTTGCGAGGATCCCGTTCGAGCTCGTCCACGCGCACTGCCCGTTCTCGTCCGGCAAACTCGCGCTCCGGCTCGCGCGTTCGCGTGGAATACCGGTCGTCGCGACGATGCACTCGCGGTACGACATCGACGTGCGAAACACGATCCACGTGGAGTGGGCCGTGGGTTGGTACGTCAAACGACTCGTGCGCTTCTACGAGTCGGTAGACGAAGTCTGGGTCCCGAACGAGGCGACCCGCGGCACGCTTCGCTCGTACGGGTACGGCGGCGAGATCCGGGTCCAGCCCAACGGCGTCGACCTCGTTCCCCCGGCGAACCGCGAGGCCGGCGAGCTCCGGCGCGCCACGCGCCGCGAGCTCGGTGTCCACGGACGCGAGGCGATCGCGCTCTACGTTGGACAGCAGAGTCTGAAGAAGCGACTCGATCTGCTGGTGCGGGCTGCCGCGGCGCTGCACCACGCAAACCGTCCGAGTCTCAGGCTGGTACTCGTCGGCACCGGTCCCGACACGGGTGAGCTCGCGTCGCTCGCTACCGAAGAAGGGATCGCCTCGCGCGTGGTATTCACGGGCGAGATCCGGGATCGCGCGAAGATACGGTCGCTCTACGCGGCCGCCGACCTCTTCGCCTTCCCGTCCGACTACGACACGGACGGGATCGTACTCAAGGAGGCTGCGGCGTTTTCGCTTCCGTCGGTCGTGCTCGCCGGATCGTCGCCGGCGAGCATGATCGAGGACGGCGTGAACGGACTGACGTGCGAGGCGACCGTCGAATCGCTCGCCGGGAAGATGCTGGCGCTCGTTGCCGACCGAAGCCTGCGTCGCAGGCTCGGCGAAGGGGCTCGCGCGAGTCTTTACAAGCCGCTCGACGAGGCGGTTCGCATGGCGTACGAGCGGTACCTCGAGATCATCGAGCGGCACGGTTCCGCGTGATTCCGGAGGATCACGCAGTGGCTCGCACGGGTGCGCTCGGAACGCACGCTCCCGCACCGACCGGGCCGGCGCGCCCTACTCGAACTTCTGCATGTCCCCGCCCCCTCCAAGGTGCTCGGCGAAGATGAGCCGCCCGTACGCGTGGTAGCCCTTCCAGCGCTCGTCGGAGGCGAGGATCGCGTCGAGATGCCGAATGGCTTCCAGCCTGATCGCAGCGAACTCATCGTCGCGGAAGAGGTTTCGGAGCTCTCCGTCGCCCGCACCGGTGGGATCGAGCCGGTAGAGCTCGGAGAGCTCATCGCACACGTTGAACGAGAAAAGGTATCGAGCACCGTCACTCGCGTCGAACACCGTCGCGACGCACGGGTTCGCCACGACGTGGCACCAGACCTCTGCCATGACCGGACTGCCTGCGGGACGAGTGCGTCCGGCCGCGGCCGATTGCAGCGGTACGCCGTCGAGTCGGGCAAGAGGCTCCACGCCGGCAAGCTCACAGAACGTCGCGGCGACGTCGAGCAGGCTGACCGGAGCCTCAACGTCGCCGACTCGTAGAGCCCGTGTGCGAGCAGATAGTCCAGCAGCCTCTGCAGAGCCCGGTCGATCACCTCGTACTGGAGCGTGTTCGCGACCGTGTAGTCTTCAACGGTCTTCCGATCGCGAAGCCCCCAGTTGCGCCGATAGAGCGTGTAGACCCTCGGCTCCTCCCAGGGCGCGGCGTGGCCGTTGGCTTCGATCTCGTCGTATCCGATCGCCTGCGGCAGGGATGCTCTGATCTCGTGTTCCCGTTCCTCCATACCCGCCGGGATCGCGAAGGGCTGATGCGGAGCGAAGAAGTCGAGCTGAAGGTAGAACGGCGCATCGTCGTGCGGCTTCGACTCCAGCGTCTCGATCGCACGCTCGACGAGGTACCAGGGATAGGTGGCTTCGATCGGGAACGGTCGTCCGTTCTGGGGTGCAACCCAGCCTCCGTAGTTGTTACCCGGTCCGGATCCGGAGGCGGAGGCCCCCACAATGGGGCGCTCGAACGAGAGCGGTCCCAGACCGAGGGTTCGCAGATAGGCGAGATACCGATCGTCGTCGAACCAGGGAGGCGACCATCGGTCCCACGGCGAGTCGTTCTCCCCGAAGGCATCCATGAACTTATGGCTGCCCACGTGCGACTTCCCGACGTGGCGGGTATGATACCCGGCGCTCCTGAGATACTCCGGGAATACGGTGTCGGTGTTCCGAAGATGCATGTCGTGGCCGTCGTGACCTCATTCGTTATTCGTCATGATGTACGAGTGCCTGCCGGTGAGATAGGCGGCACGGGAGGGAGCGCAGACGGGAGCCGTGGAGAACGCGTTCCTGAAGAAGGCGCCGTCGCCCGCGAGCGAGTCGAGGGCCGGCGTACGGCGAATACGCTCGTAGACTCCACGGTTCCAGTACTCCGGGGGAACCATGTCCGTGGAGATGAAGAGCAGGTTGGAGGAGTTCGCCTCCGCGTCGCAATCAAAGGGGGCCCTCCCGGTAAGGGGGTCTACGTACATCCGTGTCTGTGGCATCGTTACCTCTCGTGTCTCGTGGGGTTCCGAGCCTCAGCATAGGGGTCTCGCTCCTGGTTGTCGAGACACGCTGCAGGCACCATCGACTCGCGGCGCGCTCATCGATACCTAACATAGGCTCGTCATCGTACGCGGAACACGTCAGATGTTCAGAGGAGACCAGTGCCGCTTCAACGACGCCGCCTCACGCAGGAAGTAGCCGCGGCGGTTCAACAACGGATCGTCCAACTCGGCCTCCGACCCGGAGATCGACTTCCGTCGCACACTGAGCTCGCGGACGACCTGTCGATCTCGATCCCGTCGTTGCGCGAGGGGCTGCAGGTTCTCGCCGCGTTGGGTATCGTCCGGCTCGAGCACGGGCGCGGCACGATCGTCGGCAGGCCGTCGGTTGCCGACTATCTCGCGAGCGTCGACCCGCACTTGCTGTCACGCGCCTACGCCTCGGACGAGTGCGTCGAGGTGTTCGCGAGCACGATCGATCCGCTTCTCCCCGGTCTGATCCGGCATCACCAGCACCGCGACCTCCTTGCCCCGACGCTCGGCTGCATGAGCCGAGCCTCGACCGCGGCGGACATCGCCGAAGGGGTTCGTACGTACTACGCGGCACTACTCGAACCCTTGCGACGGCGGTTGACGGCGGACGTCATCGAGCTCTCGCTTCGTGCGCTCCTGTCTCGCTCGGCACCCCTCGACCGGCT
Source organism: uncultured Spirochaetaceae bacterium (assembly GCA_964458555.1). Lineage (GTDB taxonomy): Bacteria > Spirochaetota > Spirochaetia > DSM-27196 > SLST01 > SLST01. Next base: position 9,934 of record CAYWJH010000065.1, read on the forward strand.
TGGACGTGGGATCTCCGATCTGCTCGAGGCGATGCGCGCGCTCGCCGCCGCGCTGAAGGATGGAGACGAAGAGGCGTCCCGTACGGCTCTCGGCGCGCAGCGGTTGGCTCTCGAGCGCCTCGTGCCGTCCGAGGATCGGTCGATCTGCGCGACCGGATCGATCGGAGGGACCTTCTACACCGCGGGTCTCGAGATCTCGACGGCGATGCGGGAGCTCTCGGGAGTCGAGCTTCGGCCGGTCCCGACGCCGGGCGGCGTCGAAAACCTGGAGCTGCTGTCGAACGGCGAGGTCGACGTCGCCTTCACACAGGCGAGCATCGCTCGCGCCGCGGCGCTCGGCGAGCCGCCGTTCTCTCGCGCCATGCCGGATCTGCGGGTCGTCTGCCGCACGCATCCGCTCGATCTGTGGATCGTGACCGGAGCATCGACCGATATCACCGATCTCACCTCGCTCTCGGGGAGGCGCGTATCCGTCGGTACGCGCGCCGGCTATACGTCGTACGTGTCGCATCGGCTGCTCGAGCTCTACGGAGACGCCGGACCGACGATCGACGAGGTCTACCTCTCAATCTCGCAGGCGACCGCCGCGCTGAGCCGCGGCGAAATCGATGTGCTCTTCTACCTGACCGGCGGGATGGGGACGGCGATCTCCCGGCTCGCCGAGCTTCGCGACCTCAGGCTGCTGTCGATAGCTCCGGATGTGATCGAGGAGATCTCCCGGCTCGAGCCGGGAGTGGTTCCGTCGGTAATCAAGGCGGATCCCGACGGCCCGGATACCCGCACGATCCGGGTGGATGCGTTTCTGGTGTGCAGGGAGCAGATTCCTGATTCCAGGGCAGCCGCGGTCTGGGAGGCGGCGCGCTTTGCATCCAGGTCGAGCGAAGTCCTCGACCCGTGGATCCCCGCCTGTGAAGAACCGCTACAATTGCACCGAGGAGTGGACCATGACGAGCAGGACAGCACGACCAGCGGCGCGCCAATCGGCAACGCTGCCTCCGAAACCGCGGGTTACCGGGCACCGCGGCGCTGGAGGTGAGCGACCCGAGAATACGTTGGCCGCGTTTCGTCACGCGGCGCGTATCGGGTGCGACGCGGTGGAGCTTGACGTACACCTGACGCGCGATGAAGCGCTCGTCGTCGTGCACGACGCGATCGTCCACCTGCCGAACGGATCGGTGGCCGACGTCCGGCGACTGACCTTGAGCGACGTTCGCACCGTAGACGCCGGCGAGGGTCAGACGATACCGACGCTCGCCGAGGTGTTCGAGGTGCTCGGCCCGACCGAGCTCGACGTTCAGATCGAGCTCAAGGGCGAGGGCGTCGTCGACGCGACCGCGGCGGAGGTGCGGCGCGCCGAGCTTGCCGATTGCGTCGTGTTCACGTCCTTCCACCATGCACGCGTGTTGGCCATGCGCAGGCTCATTCCCGCCGTGCGCACGGGCGTGCTCGTGTCAAGCGTACCGGTCGACATCGTCGAGGTGGCGCGGCGCGCGGAGGCGGACGCGGTACACCTCCATCACGCCCGCCTGTCGCGTCAGGTCGTCGTCGACGTGCACGAGGCGGGGCTGCGGATCGTGGCGTGGGGGATCATCAAGGAAGACCACGAATTCGATCGGCTGTTCGGTCTCGGCGTCGATGCGATCGGGTCGGACTGGCCCTCGCGACTCCTCGCGCGTCGCGATCAGGTATTCGACGGGCAGTAGCGCCTGAGCACGGAGAGCGACTCGGACAGAAGCTGCTGACTCCCATTCTCCACGACAAACACGAGGTCGCGGTCGGCGAGCCGCTCGATGTGCGGCGACATGTCGAGGTGGCTCCGCTCGAGCGATACCGAGGCGTGCGGCACGCCGGCGATGACGCCGCTCACGTGCACGTGCGCGACACGGGTCTCGAACCGATCGAGAAACTCGGCGATGTCCGCCCCGCGAAGTCCAAGATGTGCCAGGTCGACCGTGAGTCGAAGCGACGGAAACCGGTCGAGCGTCGCCTCGATCTCCGACTCGAGATTGCACAGCTTGGCCTCTTTGTGGTCCATATTCTCGAGGCACAGCAGCACACTCCCCGCACGATCGACCACACGGTCGAGCGTGGACCACAGCAGATCCAGAGCGGCGGCGCGCTCGAGCTTCTTCGCGAGCCCGGGATGGAACGTGAGCGTGGAGATCCCCAGGCGATCGGCGTACTCGATCTCGTGACCGAGCTGTTCCACGGCGGCGTCGCGGATGAAGGAATTCGGTGAAGCGGCGTTGAAGTCCACGTGATTCGAGTGAAGGCTGAGCCCGAGCGGGCGCAGCTCGTTCGGGTCGATGCGGATTCCGGCGCGCGAGGCGGTCTCGATTGCCAGCGGGTTGAGCTCGAGTCCGTCGAGGCCGATCTCGACCGCGCGTCGTGCGAGGTCCCGTCCCGAACGGAGCTCGCCGCGAACGGCGAGCTCCCAAAACGGACCGAGCGAAGCGAAGACGCGAGCACCGCTCACGCCGCGCATCGGCTCAATGAACCTCATTGATTCTCACCAGGATCGAGTCGAAGCCGATCTCCTGCTTGTACGCCTCGTACTGTTCCATCATCTCTTCGAAGCCGTGCTCGCCGAGCACGTAGCGCCAGAAGAGCTCCTCCATCTTCTCGTTCATATCGCTGGCGACGTTATCATACTCCGGGACCGCTACAACCGGGGTATCGGCGACCACGTACTCCTCGTGGTTGGCGAACCAGCGCCCGAACTCGGTCTCGATCTCGATGCCGCGTTCGAGCAGCGGGCTCAGCTGGTACGGGAACTCGATGTCCGGATTCAGCGGGGTGCGCAGCCCGAGGCCGACTCCCGAGGCTTCCGAGTTGTCGATCATCACCCCGTCCTCAACGCGATACGAGACGTCGGGGATGCCACGATACGCGAGCATCGAAACCTCCGGGTCGAAGTAGATGGGCTCGATGAAGTTATCCCAGACGAACTGGGGGTCTTCGGCGGCACCCGTAATCGCGTACGGCCGATACCCGGGAATCACCGAGAGACCGAGGACACCGCCGTCGGGGTTCTCGATCGGCGGGAGCATCTCGATGGTCGCATCGGGGTAGTTCTCGCGAAGCCCCGTGACGAGCCCCTGATAGAGATGCGCGTGCATCATGAGGACGGCGCCCTGACCGGAAAAGAACTTGCTGCGCGTGCCCGAGGACTTCTGCGGAAGGACGTGCTCGGGGTCGATCAGACCCTCGTCGTAGAGCATCTTCACAAAGTCGGCGTAGTCGCGGAACTGCGGTGAATCCCAGCCTTCGCGGAACTCGGTGTCACCTGGCCGCCTCATGACCGGCTCCATGCGGACGTCGAAATAGTTCGCGAGTCCCGCGATGTACCCTTCGTGATACGTCTTTGAGATGTACGGCGAAGTCATCTTCGAGCCGTCCGGATTGGTGTACTGGTCCCGGATTGCCCGCAGCGTGTCCACGAACTCGTCGAGCGTCGCCGGCATAGGGAGCCCCAGGCTCTCGAGCACGTCGGTTCGAACCCAGATCGCGCGTCCGGCGCCGACGACCGCGGGGATACCGTACACTTCGTCACCGACCGAGTGCGCCGCGAACGCCGTCGGATACGCCTGACGCAGATCGTCCATCGGGGACGACTCGATAAACTCGTTGAGAGGTATCGCGAAGCCCTGACGCGCGAGGGTGTTCATGCTCTGGCCCCCGTACTTGAACACGTCCGGGAACTCGCCCGCCATGAACTGCGTGGTCATTGCCTCTCCGGCATCCTTCGAGCTCACCGTGCGGTAGATGACCTCCACGCCGGTGAGCCTTCGAAACTCGTCGACCCACGCCTGCCGAACCTCCTCGCTGGCGTCGTGATACCCGGTCGTGAGAAACTCGATTGTGTGATCGTCCCCGGAAGCTGATTCGGGCTCCCCGGAACTCCAGGCTGTGGCTGCGATGAGCAGCACCAGCGCGATAGCGATACCTTGTCTGGACCTCATATGGCCTCCTCCCATGGTAATATTTCTCACCCCTTCACCGACCCAAGAAGGATTCCCTTCGTGAAGTACTTTTGGAGAAAGGGGTAGAGCATCAGAATTGGAATCAGCGCCACGACAACGGTGGTGTACTTCACGTTGTCGAGCAGCATGACATCGGCGTCCGATCCGAGATCCTCTTCGAGGATGATCATCGATCGGAGAATCACCTGAAGCGTGTGCTTCGAACGGTCCGTGATGAAGAGGATGATGTAGAAGTACTCGTTCCAGTAATCGACGAAGTAGAACAGCGCGATCGTCGCGAGGACCGGCAGCGAAAGCGGAAGGACGATACGGACGAGGACCGTCGCTTCGCCCGCGCCGTCGATGCGCGCGGTGTCGAAGAGCTCCAGGGGAAGGCGCTGGAAATAGTTGCGCATGAGAATCACGTTGAACGAGCTGATCGCGCCGGTGAGGATGATGCTCCAGTACGAGTTGATGAGTCCCAGGTCGCGGACCAGGAGGTACTTCGGCAGAAAGCCCACGTTGAGCAGGAGCGCGAGCACGACGATGAAGTTGAACACCCGTCGCGCGGGGAGCTCGCGGCGCGAGAGGGCGTAGGCGAGCACAGAGGTCATAAAGAGGCTGAAGAGCGTCGCGCTTACCGAGAGTACGATACTGTTCACGAGTGGTTGAACGATCAGGCCGCGGCCTATGACGTAGGCGTAGTTGTCCAGCGTGAACTCGCGGGGCCAGAGGCGAAACGCGGGATCGGCGTGACCCGACAAGGTGAGCTGAACGACGTACAGGATGGGTACGGCCATGACGAGCGCGTACACGATCATGAACGTGTAGTTCGCCGTGGCGAACAGCCGCCGAACGCCGCTCGTGCCCGGCATCACAGGACTCCCTCTTCGTTGACGCGCCGTGCCATCGCGTTCGTCACGAGTACGAGCGCGATGCCGACGATCGCCTTGAACAGCGACACCGCCATCGAATACGCTATCTGGCCCTGCTGGATCCCCGTCCGGTACGCGTAGGTCATCAGCACGTCGCTCGGCCCCCTCACGATGGGAGTCGTGAGGACGAAGACCTGCTTGAAGATGTTGAGGACGCGTCCGCTCTTGAGGATCAGCAGAATAATGATGACCGAGCGAATGGAGGCAAGCGTGACGTGCCACGCCTGCTGCCAACCGTTCGCCCCGTCGATTCGCGCAGCTTCGTAGAGATTCTGATCGACAGCCGCGATCGACGCGAGGTAGATGATCGTTCCGTACCCGGCGTCGCGCCAGATGTCGGTAGCTACGAGCAGGCCGCGGATGTAGCGTGCGGAGGCCCACCAGAAGACCGGATCGCGGTCGAGAAGGTCGAAGAGCTGCGCGTTCGGGCTCCGGATGGGAGAGAGCATGATGTACCATATCGAGCCGACAACAACCCACGAGAGGAAGTGCGGGAGGTAGATCACCGTTTGAATCGAGCGCTTGACGAGCGCGTGGCGCATCTCGTTCAGCAGAAGCGCGAGGATGATCGGAACGGGAAAGCCGACGAGAATCTGGAGGAAGCTGATGATGATCGTGTTGCCGATCGCCCGGCGGAACTGCGCCGTTGCGAACAGCTGGACGAAATTGGCCCACCCGACGAACTCCACCTGCGAAGGTGGGACCTGTCCAATATTGGTAAACGCCCAGTACACTTTCGTGAGCGGTACGAACTCGAAGAGTGCGTACCACGCCATACCGAGTGCGAGCATTGTCAGGAGCCCACGCCGTGCGCGCCAGTGCGATATCAATCGGCCCTTCATGAGACCTCCATCCTCAGAATTGCTCTGATGACTTTATGAGTGTGTATCGTTAAGTGCCGATGAGCGGTGTGTTAGAATGCGATGAATCGTAGGAAGGACGGCGCGGCATTTGACACAGATCGACTCGTGCCGTAGCGTCGACCACCATGGGAGAAAGCTACCGAGAGGATCGTCTGCCGGTCGCTCGGCGCCAGGTCATCGACTTCTTCGCGGAGGCGTGGCGGAGTCACAGTATCCGCGCTCTCTTCGATGTGGAGGTCGGCCGTGCGCGGCAGGCGATCCGGGAGTATCGTCGGCGCACCGGAGGTGATCTCTCGCTGTCGTCGTACCTGCTCTACTGCTTCGTCCAGGCGCTCGACCGTTCCCGGGAGTTGCAGGCGCACATCAAGGCCGGTCGCACCACTGTCGTATTCGACGATATCGATGTGAGCACGATCGTCGAGCGATCGGTAGGCGGGCGGATGGTTCCAACGGTCTACGTCCTTCGCGAGGCGAACCGGAAGAGCCTCGCCGAGATTCACGCGGAGATCGAAGAGGCGCGAAACGCTACCGGCGACTCGCTCTTCACGACCACGGCGTCGGCACGACGGCGCGGGGCGGCGTCTGCCTTGGCTCTCCTGCCGAGCTTCCTGCGACGGCGAGTTCTTCGCTACGTCCTGCGGCGCAACCCTCTGCTGAAGAAACGCCTCTTCGGCACCGTGTCCTTCTCCACCGTGCACATGTACGGGCTCGGGAGGGGATACGGCATTCCGATCACACCGCACCCGGTTCACCTGATGGTGGGCGGAATCTCCCGGCAGCCGACACTCGCGCGCGGAGAGCTGCGCGAACGCGAGGAGCTAGCGGTCACCCTCACGCTCGATCACGACGTCGCCGACGGCGCGCCGGCCGCGCGCTTCATCATGGACTTCAAGCGTCGGCTCCAGAGGGCCGACGGGTTGGCTCCGGAATAGTCGTTGCCCGCCCATCCGTAGAGACGCCAACGGTAGGGGCAACCTCGATTGCCGGCCCTTGAAACTGAGGTGCGTCTGCAGAAGGGCTACAAATCGTCGTCCCGTTGCTCGAGGAGAAAGGAGTGCAGAAGGCGGTCTGAACGCGTGACGTGCACGATGAAGACGACCTCTTCCTCGGCTCGAGAGAAGACCCTGCAAGGCGGGACGATTACTTCACGGTATGGGGTCGCAGGCAGCTCTTCTGGTCGTCTACCGGAGTGCGGATAGCGCTTGAGGCGTTCAACCGCCAGGAAGACCTTCCGAACGTACCGGGCTGCAGCAGACGGGTTGTCCAGTGCTATGTACTCGGCGATCTCCTCCAGATCGAGCAGGGCCGGCTGCGACCAGATCAGGCGAGCCACTTGCCCATCTTCTGCTTCGCTTCTTCCTCAGAATACGTGCGTTCTTCCAGCACTGCGCGCTCCCCGCGAACGATGCCTTCGAGAACTCGCAGTTTGTTCTGCATGAACTCGAAGGAGTCTACGTCGACGAGATACGCCGACGGCCTTCCATGTTCAGTGATCAGCACAGATTCACCCGAATCGCGCACGTCAGACAGGACACGGGTGGCTTGCCGCTTGAGATTCGTGACGAGTTCGGTCTTCATACCATAGCGATACTTTAGTGCTACATTTGCGTCTAGCCGACGCTCACCGCTTCCTTCATCAGCTGCTGGCGGTAGTACGGTCGCACGTACTTCGTTGTCACAAGATCGACTGGCCGACCGAGGAGCTTCTGCAACTCTTCACGAAGCGCGGTCTTCAGGTCGAAGAGTCCTGAGGTCTGAGCGTCAAACTCCACCAGCAGATCAACATCGCTTGTGTCGTCCGCCTCGTCTCGGGCAAATGAGCCGATCAAGGATAGGCTGCGGAGATGGTAGCGCTCGCTGAGCGACGCGTAATTCTCTCGCAATATGACGAGAACGGTGTCTCTTGTCTCGGCGTGCGTCACGAAGCCCATCGTGTCAACAGTAGCGACTTTCGGGTCAGTTGTCACGCGCTGGCGCACGAGACCTCAGATCAACCAGATCGCTCCTCCGAGCAGCGCGAAGACCGCGCCCATGATCACCTTCGCCGCGCCTGCGCGGCGGGAGACCCACCGGCCGATGCGCTCCGAGCTCACCCCGAAGTAGACGGCGAGCACAACCGCCATGAGCGGCACGATGAAGGCGAGGTTGTACGCGACGAGCGCGGCGATCTCGGTGAGGCGCGCGGAGTCGGTCTGGACGAGGTAGGCGATCGTGGGCAGGTAGAGCTGACCCGTGCACGCGAGCTCGAGCAACGATACGATCGCTGCGAGCCCGACCGTCGCGAGGACGAGTCCGCCGCCGCGCACGCGGGTACGAATCACGCGATGGATCCGCTGCTTTGCCTTCTGCGAGAGCGCGAGTA
>CAYWJH010000066.1:0-17533 GCA_964458555.1 uncultured Spirochaetaceae bacterium
CATGCCACCGGTGTTCACCGCGATGTTCGCCGACAAGCTCGACGAGATCTCGTCGGTGGAGGTCAAGGAAGCCGCCGACGGCGACCGTATTCTCACCGGCCGCGTGCTCATCGCCCCCGGCGGCATTCACACGACCGTCGAGCGACACGGCGGACGCTACGTCGTGCGGTGTAAGCCGGGTGAGCCGGTCTCGGGTCACTGTCCATCGGTGGACGTCCTCATGGATTCGGCGGCGACGGCTGTGGGGGCGAACGCCGTCGGGGTCGTACTCACCGGAATGGGTTCTGACGGCGCAAGCGGTCTGCTGCGGATGCGCCAGGCGGGCGCGCGGACCTTCGCGCAGGACGAGGCGAGCTCGGTCGTCTTCGGCATGCCGAAGCAGGCGTATCAGAACGGGGCGGCGGAGAGACTCGTCGCCATCACGAAGGTCGCGGACGAGCTCGTTCGCGTGAGCGAGGAGATCACCGCATGAGGGTCGACGTAGGGATCGGCGAGTTCAAGCATTCGAAGCAGTCCGGTGATCTGATCAAGACCTACGGCCTCGGTTCGTGCGTCGCGCTCGTCGTGTACAACCGAAAGACGAAGACCGCGGGCATGGTCCACATCGCGCTCCCGGAGGCCACGGTCAACCCGGCGAAAGCGCAGGCGCTGCCCGGCTACTTCGCAGACACCGGGGTACCGAAGGTGATCGAATGGATCGACAAGCTCACTGCCGGCAACCGCAAGGAGTTTACCTACCAGCTCTACGGCGGCGCGAAGATCCTCGACGAGAACAACCGGTTCGACATTGGCCGGCGCAACGCGCTGGCCGTCAAGCGTCTGCTCTGGCGCTACGGATGCGGGGTCATCAAGGAAGATGTAGGCGGCACCGCGTCGCGGACCGTGGGTATCGACGTGGATACCGGCGAAGTCAACGTACACTACGTTCAGAAACGAAGCCAGGAAGAGGTGGCTGCACATGGATCATAACGAAGCGTCTCGTACGGTTTTGATCGTCGACGACTCGTCGACGTCACGGATGATTACACGGCGGTGTCTCGAGATGGCGTCGACCGACCCGATGACCTTTCTCGAAGCGCCGGATGGCGCGGAGGCACTCTCGGTGCTGCAGAACGAGTCGGTCGACCTGATCATCACGGACATCAACATGCCCAAGATGGACGGCATGACGTTCGTGTGGAAGGTCAAGATGAACGAGCGGCTCGAAGACACGCCGATTCTCGTCCTCTCGTCGATGAAGAACGAGCGCATGGAAAACGCGCTGCTGGGACTGGGTGTAACGAGCTTCATCCAGAAGCCGATATCACCTGCGAAGGTCGCCGAATACGTAGGAGCCCCTGTATGAACCAAACCGATGTGACGATTCGCTCCGCGCTCGAGTCCGCCGTCGCGGAGACCTTCACCGAGATGGCCTTCCTCGACGCCATCCCTGCGCAGGCGCCGCTTGAGAACTCGGAGTCGCAGGTCTTCGCGATCGAAGTCCGGGGTGACGAGGCGCAACGCCTCGTGCTCGACCTGCCGATCGGCACGAAGCAGTCGATCGTGGAGAACATCCACGCGCGTCCGTGGGAGGAGCTCTCGTCGAGCGAGATCGACGACTGCCTGCTCGAGTTTCTCAACGTGCTCGGTGGCAACTTCGGCAGGATCTACTGGGGCGACGACTCGCGGTACAAGCTCTCGTTTCCGGAGGTCAGGATCGCCGTTCAGGACGACATCGCCGCCGATGAGGTCCAGTCGTACTGGTTCGACGCCTACGGGCAGATCTTCGCGGTCCACGTGATTCCCGAACGGTAGCGAACCGACTCCGGGCCGGTGTCACCTGTCCCCCTTTGTGATAGAGTCTCCGGAGCACACTGTACCGGAGCATGAACTCAATGAAGGTATTCCTCACCGGCGGCACAGGAAACGTAGGAGCCGCCGCAGTAGCGAGACTCGTGGAGCACGGTCACGAGGTGACCGTCGTCGGCAGGCGCGCACAGATGGACGTTCCCGGCGCCACCTACCGACAATGCGACGTGGGCGACTACGAGCGCGTGGTGCGCGAGATGGACGGCCACGACTCGGTCGTTCATCTCGCGGCCATTCCCAACCCGATCGGCAACCCCGGCAGAACCGTCTTCCACTCGAACGCGCAGGGCACGTTTCACATCTTCGAAGCCGCGGCCGAAAACGGCATCACGCGCGTCGTCGCCGCAAGCTCCATCAACGCGCTCGGCTACTTCTTCGGCGACCGCGGGTTTCCCATCCCCTACCTGCCGGTCGACGAACACACACCGGCGCTCCCGACCGACGCGTACTCCTTCTCCAAGCAGGTCGTCGAAGACATCGCGAGGTACTTCTGGGAGCGAGACCGTATCAGCAGCGTCTGCCTGCGCCTTCCGGGCGTGTTCGCGCACGAGCGCGTACTCGAATGTCAGAGCGAAGGCGCTCACCCGAGCGAGCTCATGACCGAGATCCTCGCGCTGCCGGATACCGAACGCTCCATGCGACTCGAGCGTATGCACCGGGCCTACGACCGGTATCGGCGCGCGAACCGCTGGGACACGCGGGAGCGTGGCGACTCGAGGCCACCCCTTCCCGACGACCTGACCGAAGACGAGCTTCGGCTCATGCAGTGGAAGGCGAACCTCTTCGTCTACCTCGACGAGCGCGATTCGGCTCAGTCGATCGAGCTGGGTCTGACCGGCGACTACGAAGGAAGCCATCCGCTCTTCGTGAACGCCCGTCGCAACAGCGCCGGCCTCCCGGTCGCCGAGCTCGCCAAGCTCTTCTGGCCGCCGGTCCCCGAGATCCGCCCTCAGCACGAAGGTGACGATTGCGCGGTGTCGATCGACCGGGCGCGCGAGCTCCTCGGATTCGATCCGCAGTGGTACTTCTAATCGAAACGCGCCGGCACGATCGGGCCTGGTCTACGACCACGTCCGGTCGTGCGCCCACTCGTAGTTCCACTCGTCGGTGGACGCCCAGAGCTCCGGATACTGCGGATGCAGGTGCTCGGCGAGAACCTCGTCGTTCAGCGATTCGATGCCGAGTCCGGGGCCGTTCGGCACCGTGATGAACCCGTTCTGTACGATCGGGTCGGGAAGATCCCGCCCCTTGACCATCGTGCTCCACCAGTCGCTCTCCACCGAGTGGAACTCGAGCGCGGTGAAGTTCTCCGTCGCAGCGCACGCGTGGGCCGCGGCGACACAGGCGATCGGGCTCTCTGCCATATGCACGCTCATCGCCACGCCGTTGTCCTGCGCGAGGTCGCCGATCTTCTTGAGCTCGAGAATGCCGCCGCAGCTCAGGATGTCGGGATGAATCATGCTCACCGCGCCGCGCTCGAGCAGCGGGCGGAAGTTCTCCTTGAGGTAGATGTCCTCGCCCGTACAGATGGGCGCGGTCGTCCCGCGGGAGAGCTCTTCGTACTGGTCGGTCAGCTGCCAGGGGATCAGGTCCTCGAGCCACGCCATGTTGAACTTCTCGAGCCGCTTCGCGAGCTTGATGCAGTCCTCGAGCGGTATATGGCCGAAGTGATCGATCGCGAGCGGCACCTCGTACCCGATCTCCGCGCGCACCTGCGCCGCGTACTCCTCGAGTAGATCGAGACCCTTCTCGGTGATGTGGATGCCGGTGAACGGGTGCGAGATGTTGTACAGATCGTAGCGACGATTGCGCTGAACGCGCGCGGCGAGCGCCTCGTCGGAGGCGTCGGAGGCGTTCGGGTAACGCTTGCCCCAGTCGGCGCGCATCGCGTCGAGAAAGCCGAGGGGGGCGGAGAGGGTTCCGGGCTTATCGAGCAGATACCCGATGCCCAGGTCCATCTTGAGGTAGGTATACCCGAGCTTCATCCGCTCGACGAGCGCCTTGCCCATGTCGGTACCGGTGTGCTTACCGTGTACGTCGGTATCGCAGTACATGCGGATCTTGTCGCGGAACTTTCCGCCCAGCATCTGGTAGACCGGCACACCGTGCGCCTTGCCGGCGAGGTCCCAGAGCGCGAGCTCGATCCCGCAGACGCCGCCGCCCTGTCGGGCGTGATTCCCGAACTGCTTGATGCGCCGGAAGATCTTGTCGACGTTGCACGGATTCTCTCCGAGGATCCGGTCCTTGAGAATCAGCGCGTACGTCCGGCTCGCCCCGTCGCGGATCTCGCCGTATCCTTCGATCCCCTGGTTCGTCGAGATCTTCATGAGCGTGCAGTGCATCGGCGCACCGACGACGTCGACGAAGCGCATGTCGGTGATCTTCAGATCCGACGGACTCCCGTACGTGTTGATACTGCTGAGAGCTGTTTCGGCGAGGTTATCGCCCGAAGCGGCCGCGGCCGCTTCCTGAGGTTCTCTGGCTGTCATGTTCTCTCCTGGTTTAGAGCAGCGTCTCTTCGCCGGACTGCTTCTTCTCCGTTTCGGATTCGTCGTCCCACGTGAGGTGCTGGTATTCGGGTGGCGTATTGGTCTTCCGCCACTCGTGGAAATCGGCCTCGATCTCCGGCGTCCATTTTGAATCCATCTGATGAGACGTGTACACCCCTTCGCGCAGGCGCTGGAGACCGAAGATCTCGCGCAGCCGTGTGCGTTCGGAGTGGACGACGATCTCTTCGGCGTGCTGCGGCGGGACGAAGATCACACCGCTGGGCGTCCCGAGCACCACGTCGCCGGGCATGCAGATCGCCCCGCCGATACGCGCCGGGACGTTCATGCCGATCATCGTGACCTCGCGAATGGGCGTGGGGTCGCAGTCGACGAAGAAGGTCTGCAGATTGTCGATGCCGCAGATCTGCTGGAAGTCGCGGATACCGCCGTAGATCACCTGGCCGCGTCCGGTCCTGGTCGCGATCGCGGTGGAGAGGTTTCCACCGGAGAACGTACCCTGCCATACCTTGCCGAAGAGGTCGACGACGAGCACGTCGTCCTTCACGAGCGTCTCGATCACCCACGAGTTCATCGCGCCGATTCGTCCTTCCTTCTCGTGCCCGTACTCCATGAGGTAGTTGTGGAGATCGGGTCGCTCCGGGACGAAGACCGCCGTCACCGCGCGGCCGACGAGGATCTTGTCGCCGTGCGTCGTCTTCCAGCCGCCCTGGAAGTTGAACTTGTAGCCCTTCTGCCAGATGACCGCCCACGCCTCCTCGGTCGTGCATTGCTCCATGCGCGCGAGGATGTCGTCGCTCACGCGTGGACGCCCGTCCTCGAAACGGTCGCCCGTCCACTCGGGCGTAAGCTGGATGATGTCGTCTGTACTGCCAAACTGCATGGTTACCCTTTCACTGCTCCGGCGGTAATGCCGCGGATGAAGTATTTGTTCGTAATGAGGTATATCACGATGATGGGAACAAGGGAAATGGTCGTCCCTGCCAGCATGAGATTCCACGCGGCGGCACCATCCTGCGTGTTGCGCAGCGAGATGACGCCGACGGTCAGCGTCCGCATATCCGGGCTCGCCATGGTGAACACCAGCGGCAGGAGGTAGTCGTTCCAGGCGAACTTGAAGCCCAACAGCGCGAGCGTCGCTAGAATCGGCTTTGCAAGCGGAAGGATAATCCGCCAGTAGATACCGAACGAATTGCACCCGTCGATCGTCGCCGCCTGGTCGAGCTCCTTCGAAATGCCCCCCAGATAACCCAGGAACAGAAAGACGAAGGCGGTGTTCGCGCGGAAGACGTAGACCACGATGATGCCCAGCAGCGACCGGTGGATTCCCAGGAAGCGAGCGATGCGGAAAGTCGGGTAGAGCGTGACGCTCCCGGTCGTGAGGAACAGCGTCGCGAGGAGCGCCACCATGATGAGGCGACGGCCCGGGAACCGGAACCGGTCGAGCACGTAGCCCGCCATCGAGATCACGAGCAGTGAGCCCACGACCGAGAAGGCGCTCACGAAGACCGAGTTCCACGTGTAGCGCGCGAAGTTCGCGATCTGCCACGCATCAGAGTAGTTGGTAAGTCGCCACGTTTCCGGGAGCAGACGTGCCCCCCCAGCGACAAACTCCTGGTTCGGCTTGAACGAGCCGAAGAAGGCGTACGCGACCGGAAAGATGGTCACCACCGTGATGATCCCGAGGACGATGTACAGCGTGATAATCGCGGGCGAGAAGTAGTTGATCTTCCTCATGGCCTTACTCCTGGTTGTTCCCGAGCTTGCGCGACATCAGCAGGTACCCCGTTGTGACGATCGCGATGAGGACCGACGCTATGACGCCCAGCGAGCTCGCGTAGCCGAACTGAGGCACGGTCGAGCCGGCCGCCCCAAGCGCACCCTGGTTGAAGAAGTAGTTGAAGATGTAGAGCATCATGACCATCGTCTCATTTGCCGGTCCGCCGTTCGTAAGGACACGGAAGATGTCGAAGGTCTTGAGGCTTCCGATGATCGCGAGCATCACGATAACCTGCAGCATTCGCCCTAACGCCGGAAGCGTGATGTACCAGAACTGCTGAACTTCGCTCGCGCCGTCTATGGACGCGCTCTCGTAGAACTCGTCCGGTATCGCCTGGAGGCCGGCGAGGAAGAGGATCATGTTGATGCCGAAGTTCTGCCAGACGCTCACGAGCATCGCGACGACCATCGCGAGATCGCCGTTGCCCAGCCAGTCGATCGGCTCCTGGATGACCCCGACCGCCTGCAGCATTCCATTCAGGATCCCCTGGTACGGAGCGAAGATGAAGTAAAACACGAGGCTCATGATCGCAGCGCTCGTGACGCTCGGCAGGAAGAAGAGCCCGCGGAAGAAGTTCCTTCCCTTGATCTGGCGGTTGAGAATGATCGCGAGCACGAGCGCGATCGGCAACTCGAGCGCGAGCTTCCCGAACGCGAAGTAGAAGGTGTTCCAGACGCTCTTCCACCAGATGCCATCCCGCTGGAAGGCCCGCACGAAGTTGTCAATGCCTTCCCACTCCGGCTGCGTCACGCCGTTGTAGCGGAAGAACGAGAGCGCCACGACCCACGCCTGCGGGTAGATCGTGAACACGAGGAAGCCGATCACGAGCGGGGCGATCATCAGGTACGGGATCCTGTGCTTCTTGATCTGGTACCAGGTCCCGTGCCTCTTAAGTAGCGCTTGCTGAGCGGCAATTTCGTTCTTGCCGATAGTTGCCATGCGTTCCTCCTGATGGGGTGTTCCGGGCGGGAGCCCGTTGCATCCTGCGCAAGACTCGGCCGCGCCGAGGTTTCCGCAGGACGGCGGTTCACCCGCGCCATTTTAGCACGGATGAACCGCGGGCGGACCGGATGCTCCGGTCCGCCGCGTAGAGTACCTACATCTGACCCGGGTTCATCGGATCCCAGTCGTCCGTCGTGAACTCGTCCAGCTCGAACTGATCGTTTGCTTCCGCCTCGTCCTGGGCGGCGTTCATCCGCTCGTCCAGGTCGAGCAGCGCTTCTACCATGTCGCTGCCACCCGAGCGGATCGAGTTATACACATTGCCGCGGTCCTGTCCTTCCAGCCGCAGGCCGGGAGGAGTGGGCGGATAGAACGAGTCGAACTCGGTCGTCGCGAATCCGGCGAAGCCGTAGATGTCCGGCTGCTCGGGTGCGTTCTCCGCGACCTCGGGGCGGATGGGGATGCCGTAGCCGCCTGAGTAGTAGCCGTACATGTACTCGTCGTCGACCATGTAGTAGAGCCACTCTGCTGCGAGCTCGGGGTACTCCGCCTGACTGCCGAGCCAGAACGACGCGCCGCCGGTCATGAGGTTTGCTCCGCCGCGGCCGGCGTCCGGCATCGGAAGCGGAGCGACGCCCCACTCGATCTTGGCGGGGAACTGGTCGTTGAACACCCCGACGTCCCACGACGCGGCGATCATCATACCGACGTTGCCTTCCGAGAACTGGGCTCGGGCCGGGTCGTTGTTCAGCTGCAACCCGCCGGGGAAGAGAGTTCCCTCCTCCTGCATCGTCATGTAGAAGTCGAGGATGGGCTCGTGGTTGACGTACTGGTAGTCGCCTTTCTCGTAGTCGTAGTGCCACTGACCCGCGATCGCCGCGAGCGTGTCCACGTACTGGAACCAGATCCACGTTTCGGTCGTCGGCAGCATGAAACCGTACTTCTTGGGCTCCTGCGTCGCGCCGTACTCGGTGATGACTTGTGCCGCTTCGATGACCTCCGAATACGTCTCCGGGGGAGACTCGGGATCCAGGCCGGCGGCCTCGAAGAGATCCTTGTTCCAGATGAGGCGGAAGGTGAAACCGACGTTCGGCAGCGAGTAGTACTTGCCGTCGAAGGTGTTCACGTGCGGCATCCGGTACGGCTCGAACTTGGAGAGTTGCCCCTCGGTCAGGTAGTCCTCAACCGGCAAAATGCGCTGGAGCTCGATGTAGCTCGCAACGTCCGGAACCGACGACATCGTGTCCGGCGCCGTGTCGCTCTCGTACGCGAGGTTGATCGCCTCACCCATACCCTCTGTATGGCTCGTGAGGATGACCTCGATCCGGTCCTGCTTGTCGTTGAAGACGTCGACCATCTTGGTCACGTACTCGAGATCGTGCCGCTGGTGAGTCCACCAGTCGATCGTCACGGGTCCTTCGGGCGCTTCGTCCTGCCCGCTCGCAAAGGCGAACGCGCCGACAAGAGCCAGAAGGACGACTAGAAATGTTACATGTCTCATTACATGTACCCCCTTCTCAAATATCTGAACCGGTCAACGACCGGTTTTCGCCGTAGTCAGGCATGGCTCGCTCCCGCGGCGGTGCGGCCACGCAGAATGAACTGCCAGATTTCGTTTTGAGCCGTGAGCCCGGCCGGCAAGGCGGGCTCGCTGAAGATGCGCTCGAGCACCATCGCAGCGGCTCCCACCGCGACGATGTCCGAGTCGAGGCTCGCGAGCTCGACCCGGCACAGCTTCTCCTCGTCGTAGGGCCAGTTGTTGTTGATGGCAGAGACGAAGCTTCCCATCAGGAGATCCCTGATGGGAGCGACGTCGCCCCCCACGTAGACCGCCCCCAGGTCGAGCACGTTCGAGATCAACCCCACGTTCCCCGCGAGCTCCTCGACGAAGCGCGGCAGGACATCCGGCTTCGTGAGGATGTTGTGCGCCTCGCCGTCCGGGATCGCAAACTGGTTCGTGTAGCCCGGGTGCCAGAAGATGCTGCGGAACTCGCCGGCGGCGCCGGTGGCCCCGTAGTAGACCCGATGGTCGAGCACGATTCCGAACCCCACGCCAATATCACCGCCGAATACGGTGCGTTCGGGCGCGCTGCGGAACTCGAGCAACGCAAACAGGAAATTGCCGGGTCGCTCGGGATCGTCCTGGACGAGCTCACCCCACGCACCGCAGTTGGCGTCGTTATCGACCATGACCGGGACGTCGAGGTGGCGAGCGATCTGGTCGTCGAAGTCGTAGGGGTCGAGGATGTTGAGCGGTATCGACTTGACGATGCTTCTCGCGACCGGATTGACGATTCCGGAGAGCCCCACGCCCACACCGATGAGCGGACGACCGGAGACCCGATCGTCGGACTGAAGCCCCTCGACGCTGCGCATGAAGGCGTCGCGGATCGTGGTCCGCTCCACGAGCTGACGGTGGTGGTGCGTCGCGACGACGGTGGCGTGCATGTCGGTGGCGCACGCCTTGATCCCGTCCGGGCGCAGCTCGATGCCGATCGCGTAGCCCCACTCGTCGTCCACGCTGAGCAACTCGGATCTCCTGCCGGGCCGGGAGTTGGACGTGTCGACGTCGAGCACGCGCACGAGGCCCTGGCCGACGAGCTCGGAGACGATCTGGCTGATCGTCGTCTTGTCGAGCCGGTGGGCCGCGGCGAGGTCGGTGCGACTCACCCCCTTGCTCCGCCAAATCGAGCGGAGGACGCGATAGAAGTTGTAGCTTGCGCGTTCGCCCGATGGTACTTCCAACTGCCCCGATATCCTCTCTTCGTGCGGTCGTTCTCTTACGGTCGCTCTTAGTTTGTTAGTTGATCTCTACTAACAATTATCATCGTAGACCCGGTCCGGGTTCCCGTCAAGAAAAACTTTCAGGAGATTCCACCGAATCTGCCCGGCGCAGACGCCGCGGTGGCGCTCGCCTACGTCGATCACCGGGGTAGTGGCGTCAAAGGTCGTCCGCCGGACGATCACCCGCGCGGCGGGCGTGGCGGACATGGCGGAGGCTCGAGGCGGTGTCACGGAGTCGTCACAATCCGGGGTCATACTGCGAACCGGTTTCTGCCGAACATTGAAGCAGGGGGTTCAATGCGTATCGCCATTCTCTCTGATCTACACGCCAACCTGCCGTTCGCCGAGGCCGCGATACGCCGCGCTCGCCTCCACGCCTGCGAACGGATCGTGCATCTGGGCGACGCGATCGACCTGGGACCATGGCCCGCGGAGACCCTCGATTTCCTGATATCCGAGGGCGTGGATCTCGTCCGCGGGAACCACGACGAATACCCCATCCTCGGGCTCACACCGGCGCTCGCCGGCCGACTCGATTCGGATATCCGGCTCCATATGGAATGGACCGCCTCGCAGCTTCGCGCCGATCACCTCGCGCTGCTCGCGGGCCTGCCGGCGCGGGTGGAGGCGCACATCGACGAGTGGCGGGTACGCTTTCAGCATTACCTCATCGACGACGGGCGGGTGAGCGAGGAGTATCTTGGCGAGGCTCCGGCAGGTGTCCTGCGGCGATTTGACGTACAGCAGAACGAGATCGTGTGTTTCGGGCACATCCACAGCCGGGTCTGGCACTTCACCGGCGACCGGGGCGTGCTGAACCCCGGCGCGACCGGGTTCCACGGCGACGGCGGCGCCTGGTTCGCCGTCCTCGTGATCAGGGAGATGAGCGCGTGGATCGAGTGGCATCCGGTCGAGTGTTCGTCGTCCGTCGTCGTGAGCGAGCTCGAGCGACGAGGCGTCCCGGCGTGGCAGGCGTCGGTTCACTACATGTTTGAAGCCGCGGCAGGATAGCTGCAGCCGGCTGACGCCGCCGCGCCGTGACCACTGGCTCCGCTCCGTGCTACGATGGCGGAGTAGCAGGAGCGCAAGCATGAAAGTTCTCTTCATCGGCGGTACCGGAAACATCTCGACATCGTGCACGCACGACGCGCTCGCCCGCGGGATCGAGCTCTACCACCTGAACCGCGGCAGCTCGAAGGGCCGCGTGCCCCACGAGGTGCAGACGATCATCGGCGACATTCGCAAACCCGCGGAAGTCCGCAAGCTGATCGACGGGATGCACTTCGACGCCGTCGTCGACTGGATCGCGTTCACGACCGATCACATCGAGGCCGATCTGGATCTCTTCAGAGACAAGACCGACCAGTTCGTCTTCATCAGCTCGGCGAGCGTCTACCACAAGCCGGTCCGGCACCACGTGATCACCGAAAGCACCCCCGCGTACAATCCCTACTGGCGGTACTCGCAGAACAAGATCGCGTGCGAGAACCTGCTGTGGAAGGAGTACGCGGAGAACGGCTTTCCCATGACGGTCGTACGGCCGAGCCATACGTACTCGACCGGCTGGTTCCCCACGACCTTTGGCAAGGACTTCACCTACCCGCGGCGACTGCTCGACGGGAAACCCATCGTCTCGCACGGCGACGGTAGCTCGCTGTGGACGATCACGCACACCGACGACTTCGCGAAAGGGTTCAACGGCCTGCTGGGTAATCCGTTCACGATCGGCGAGACCTTCCACATCACCGGCGACGAGGCGCTTTCGTGGGACGAGATCCACCGCGCGATGGCCGCCGCGTTGGGCGTGGAGGCGAAGATCGTGCACGTCCCGAGCGACGTCATCGCGAGCTACGACGAGAACGTGGGGGCCGGGCTCATCGGTGACAAGCAGTACAGCGTCGTCTTCGACAACGCGAAGATCAAGCGCTACGTCCCCGGCTACCAGGCGACGATCCCGTTCTGGGAGGGGATGCGGCGCAGCGTCGCCTTCGCAGACGCGAATCCGGAGCTAACGAACGAGATCGATCCGAAAACGGACGAGCTCGTCGACCGGTTGATCGCCGCGATGGAGAAGACCTGGCCGTAACGGCCCGGTCGCGGGAAGGAGCGCGGGGCCGATCGCGCTCGTCCGCGGTGCATGACCGAATCGGAGGGCATGAATGTCGGACAGAGAACAGGGAAAGAGCGTCGTCGTCATCGGAGCCGGATTCGGTGGCATTTCGGCCGCGGCCTACCTCGCGCAGGCGGGCTACGAGGTCACCGTCTACGAGAAGAACAGCTGGGTCGGCGGCCGCGCACGCGTGCTCGACCGCGACGGCTTTCGCCTCGACATGGGGCCGAGCTGGTACTGGATGCCCGAAGAGCACGACCGCTGGTTCACCGACCTGGGCGTGCGCCGCGAGGACTACTACGCGATCCGTCGCGTCGATCCGAGCTACAAGGTCTACTTCGGGGATAGCCTTCCCGGAGAGTCGCGCGACGAGGTGACCGTACCGGCCGACTTCGAGGCCGCGAAGGCGCTCTTCGAGTCGTACGAGCCCGGGGCGGGAGCGAAGCTCGAGGCGTTCGTCGAGCAGGCGCGGCGCAAATACGAGTTCGCGATGTCGGGCTTCATCTACCGCAACTTCTACTCGCCGCTGGACATGGTCAACAGCGCGTTCATCCGGAACCTGCATCGGCTCAACCTCTTCACGAGCTATCGCGGCTTGATCGAACGCTTCTTCAACCACCCCTATCTGCGCAAGATCCTCGAGTTCCCCGTCGTCTTCCTCGGCAGCTTCGCGCGCAAGACGCCGGCGGTCTACACGCTGATGAACTACATCGACTTTGGCCTGGGGACGTGGTACCCGGAGGGCGGTTTCGGAAAGGTCGTCGAGTCGATGCAGCAGGTCGCCGAGAGCAAGGGCGCGCGGTTCGTCTTCGATACCGAGGTTACCGGTGTCCGCAGCTCCGACGGCGAGGTGACGAGCGTCTTCCTGCGCAGCGAGTGCGACGAGGACGAGATCGTCGCCGACGCGGTGGTCGCGAACGCCGACTATCCGTACGTCGAGAACCAGTTGCTTCAGCCGGCCGACCGCTCGCTCTCGCTCGAGAAGTGGGGCAACAAGACTTTCGCGCCGGCGGTGCTCAACTATTACGTGGGCTTCAACCGAAAGCTTCCCTTCCTCGCGCACCACACCTTCTTCTTCGACACCGACTGGAACGACCACTTCGACGCGGTCTACGGCAACCGCCGGTGGCCGGCCGACCCGCTGTTCTACCTCCACATCCCCTCGATCACCGACCCGAGCTGCGCGCCCGAGGGGCACGAGGCGATGTTCATCCTCGTGCCGTGCGCGCTCGGGCTCGACGATCCCGACGACCTGCGCGAGCACTACTTCGACGTCGTGATGAACCGGATGGAACGGCTGACCGGCGAGAACCTGCGCGACGCGATCGTCTTCCGCGAGACGATGTCGATCCGCGAGTTCAGATCCGACTACAACGCGCACGAGGGCACGGCGTTCGGTCTGGGGCAGACGCTCTTCCAGACCGCGTACTTCCGCCCCATGAACAAGTCGAAGAAGCTTTCGAACCTCTACTACGCGGGCCACTACACCGTACCCGGAACAGGCACGACGATGAGCATGATCAGCGGCAAGCTCGCCGCGATGCGCGTCTCCAACGAGTACCCGCACGAGGGCGCCGGCACGCCGGTGGGACCCGGCTGGCGGTAGGAGCGCGAGCGCGGCGGCCGCTCCGCCAGCGGGGCAACGGCGCCACGGCGCGATTGCGCGGCCGGGGCGGCCCCGGCCGTGCGTCGCGCCAGCTACCGCTCGGCCCGCTCCTCGCGCCGACGCGCCTGCTCCTCCAGGTCCTCCCGATAGATCTCGTTGAGGTAGAGCACGTTCGTCTCCTTGAAGTCGTGCTCCGGGATCTTCGGTCCCATGACGTTCACCTGGTAGCTCAAACTGAAGACCGGGAAGAATACGTTATCGGCGCCCAGGTTGGTCACGTTCAAATAGGCCGCCGCGCGCACGACGAGCGCGTTCACGCGGTAGTTGTACGGTCGCGGGTCTTCGCGGTAGTCGCGCCGCAGGCCGGTCTCGTCGAAGAGAACCCGCTCGATATCCAGAAAGACACCGGGGACGAGTACACCCGAGTCGGTCGACGGATCGCCGTCGGGATCGCCGAAGCCGAGCATGAGGTCTGCGCCGACGGTCCAGTTGTTCTCACCGAGCAGCTCCGGGAACGCGCCGGGGAAGCGGTAGCCACCGCCCAGGTGGAGCGGCACGCGGTAACGGTTCAGGATGCTCGCGGTATTGGGGCTGCCGAAGGGATTGTAGCCGACGGCGGTGTAGCCGACGAACCGCTCGGTGTGCACGTAGCGAAGCCAGGCGAGCACGCCGGTCAGCCCGAAGCTGCCGCCCACGTAGAGGTCGGTGAGCGGGAACTGGACGTACTCCTTGCGGTTGTCGCTGAAGTGCGGCACGACGAGGCTCTCGCCGAGCGAGACGTAGACGGTGTTGAACTTCACCGCGCCGTACCCGAAGGGCACCTCCACGGCGTTGCCGCTGGGAAGCGGGTCTACGACGGTACCGGTACGCGCGAGGAAGACCGCGTCGCGTTGACGATTCTCGTACTGCGCGTAGAGGAGGTACGGCGCAGGATCGTCGCGCATCGTGAACACGGGGCCGTCCTCGTTCGGCTCGAGCGCGAGGAGACCGCTCGCGTCCTCGGGGAACCCGTCGTCGTCGTAATGGTCGAACTCCGCGCCCAGGCCGACGGGCCCCGGGCCGGTTCCCGCGACCGAGAGCAGCATCTGCTCGCTGATCGACGCGGGCCCCTCGCCGCGCGTCTCCTCCGCGCCGGGATCGCTCTGCGCGAATGCCGACGCAACGACGAAAAACACGAGCACGGGTACACCAACGAGCGTTCGCATGGCATTCCTCCGCCGCACAGCGTATCACGCGCACGGAAAGCTCACCATTGCGTCACGTGTCGCGCATGCGTACATTACAACCATGGCGTACTACCTCTCGCGCGATCCGAGACACACGGTGATCGGCGGCCTGCGGGGGCTGTTCCGGCTGTACTACTTCACATCGGTGTTCGTCCTGGGAAGCTTCTACGCGCTGGCTGTCCGCGCGATTCTTCCCGTACGGACCTACCGGCGCATCCGCCCCGCGCTCACGCGAAAGCTGGGCCGGACCCTCATTTACGCGTCCAATATCCGCATCCGTCACGACGGGGCGCGGCCGCCGGAGGGAAGCTTCATCGTCTCGAATCATCTCAGCTGGGCCGATTCGTTCACCTTTCTCGGCGAGCTCGGGTGCCGTTTCATGGCAAACCACCTCTACGGCGAGATCATGGGATTCCGATCGGTCCTCCAGAGCGTGGGCGTCGAGTTCGTCAACCGGATGAGCCTCAAGGCCGTCGGACCGGCGCGCGAGCTCATGGAGAAAATCCTCGCCCGTGGCGAATCGCTCATGATCTTCCCGGAAGGCCGAACGAGCCGTGGCGCGGCGGTTCGACCGTTCCGCGCAGCGCTCCTGCAGGTAGCCGTGGACATGGGGATCCCGGTCTCGTGGGCGAGCGTATCGTACGAGACGCCGGCCGGATGGCCGCCGGCGAGCGTGGTGATCGGGTGGGAGGAGTGGCCACCGCTGCTCACCCACATCTACCGCGCGTTCCACGCTCCCCGGATCATCTGCCGCATCAGCTACGGCGACCGCAGGATCGAACCGGAAGACCGCAGGTCGCTCGCGCAGAAGCTGCACGACTCGGTCGCCTCGCGGTTCCGCCCCATGCCGCAGCTCTCCGCGGAGGCGCTGCGGCGCATCGACGTCATGAAAAAGGTAGCCCGCGAAATCGTATTCGGAGACAAGCGTGAAAGATAGACCAAACATCCTCTGGGTTTCGTTCGAAGACACCAACCCCTTCTACGGCTGCTACGGCGACCCGACGGGCATCACCCCGAACCTCGACCGTCTCGCCGCGGAGGGGTGCGTCTTCACCAACGCCTACTCGACCGCCGGCGTCTGCGCCCCGGCGCGCAGCGCCGTCATCACCGGGATGTACCCCATTTCGATCGGAACGCAACACATGCGCACGACGCACACGCAGACGGAAGCGCCGTCGCTGCCCACGCCCTACTCGGCGGTCGTGCCGCACTACGTGCACTGCTTCACCGAGTCTCTGCGCGCCGAAGGCTACTACTGCACGAACAACGTCAAGACCGACTACCAGTTCCAGCCTCCTCTGACCGCGTGGGACGAACTGTCCACCGAGGCGCACTGGCGAAATCGGCCCGACCCCGACCAGCCCTTTTTTGCCGTGTTCAACCCGACGCGCACGCACGAGAGCGGGATGTGGGAGAGCAAGACGCCCGAGGTGGAGGTCGATCCGGACACCGTGCGCGTGCCGCCCTACTTCCCGGACACCCCCGCGGTTCGCCGGTCCATCGCGAAGATGCACGGGAACATCGCGCGCAGCGACCAGGAGCTGGGCGAGCTCCTCGAGCAGCTCGAGGAGGACGGCCTCGCCGAGAACACGATCGTGATGCACTGGAGCGATCACGGGCCGATGCCCAGGGGCAAGCGGTGGCCGTACGACTCGGGTATCCGCGTTCCCCTGGTCGTGCGCTGGCCCGCCGGCGCCGGCAACCCCGGCGCCTCACCGGGCGCGGCCACCGCCCGGGAAGGCGCGCCCGACCTGGGCCCGGCGAGCGCGACGGTCAACGCCGCCGGCGGCCACATGCCGCACCCGGCGCCCGATACGATGCCCGCGTGGAGCTCGCCGGACGGGAGCCATCGGCATCCCCCCCTCTACGGCTTCGATGCCGGCACCGTCACCGATCGTCTCGTGAGCACGATCGACCTCGGGCCGACGGTCCTCTCGCTCGCCGGCGTTTCGGTGCCGCAGTACATGCAGGGCCGCGTGTTTCTGGGGGCGAAGGCCGAGCCGGAACGCGACTACGTCTTCTCTTCGCGCGACCGCTACGATACCTCCTACGACATGATCCGCTCCGCACGCGACCGTCGTTTCAAGTACCTGCGGCACGACTACCCGCGCGAGCCGTACCTGCTCTGGGTTCCCTACCGCAACGAACACCCGATCGTGCGCGAGCTCTGGGACGGCTACCGCCGCGGCACGCTGAACGAGGACCAGACGGCGCTGTTCCGAAAGCGACCGGCCGAGGAGCTCTACGACACCGCCACCGACCCGTACGAATTGCATAGTCTCGCCGACGACCCGGCCTACCGGGACGAGCTCGAACGGCTGCGCGCGGCCACGGCCGACTGGTGCCGCGACGTGGACGACACGGGGACCCGGAGCGAGAGCGAGATGGTCCGCCGCTGGTACCCGGGAGGCGTCCAGCCGACCACCGCGACGCCCATCTGCGTACCCATCGCCGAAGGCGAATGGGGACAGCGCGCCGTTGAGGAGGCCGATCTCTCCGGCCCGGCGCTGCTGCAGATCCAGTGCGCGACGCAGGGCGCCTCGATCGCCTACCGCATGGACGGCGACCCGGACGAGCGGTGGCGGCTCTACACCGAGCCCATCCGCCTGCCGGCCGGCACGACGACCGTCCGCGCGCGGGCGCATCGGATCGGGTACAAGGAGAGCGAAACGGTCGCCGCGACGCTTCGCGTCAGGTAAGGCGGCTACTGCCGCAGGCGACTACTGTCGC
>CAYWJH010000067.1:0-17485 GCA_964458555.1 uncultured Spirochaetaceae bacterium
TCGTTCGTCTCCCTGTGGATACTTCACCCGCAGCCGCACGAGCCCGACGTCGGGCGTGGTCGTGCGAATTGCCTTCCACATGGCGGCGATCGCGGCGGATTTGTTCGCCTCGATCGCGACGACGGTCGAGGCGGCGCGCACCGCGCGTGCGATGATCCGCGCGCCGGTGAGAACCGAATGCGGTCGCTCCACCATGAGCCGATGATCCGCGCAGAGGTACGGCTCCGACTCGCTCCCGTTGAGGATGAGCGTCTCGCACCGGCCGTCGTGGGAGAGCCCGAGCGAGCGGTGCATCGGCGTCGGCACCCCCCCCATGTCGACGACCCCGTGGTCCCGGATCAGGCGCAGCAGCGCCGTCGGTTCGAGCGCTTCCCACTCGTGCACGGGGAGGTGCTTCCCGAGGCGGTCGAACTCGCCGTCCATGTCTATGACGATCGCGTCGGCGCGCCCGCCGCCCGGGAGCAGGATCGGCCGGAGCTCTCGGACGACCCCGGGAATCGGGGCGTGCACGTTGGCGCTCTCGCCTCTCTCGGCACGACCGATCAGCTGTCCTTCGCGGACACGGTCTCCCACGCCGACCTGCGGACGGGCCGGTCGGCCGGTGTGCTGCAGCAGCGGAACGATCGAGGTCCTCGGCAGGATCGCGTTCCACGCGGCGACATCACGGGTCGGTTTCTTACGATCGGGCGGGTGGATTCCGCCCTGAGGAAAACTTGCGTTGCGCACTATGCCACCTGTCGGCGTCTTCTGGCGAGCTCGAGGACCGGGTCGCGCGCCCGTGCGGGACGGCTCCACGGCAGCGCCGCGAGCAGGAACGGTGCGAGGACCAGGACGACGTACGCCAGATGCTGTAAGAACCGCGAATAGCCGGAGTATATGGTGTCGCTCGGTGAGAGAACAACCCCCGCAGCGCGTCCCAGGCCGACCAGCATGCTCGTGATCCCGTCTGGCGCCGATTCGAGCGCGCGCGATACCCACTCGTCGTCGTAGACGAGGACGGTCTCACGGTACGACGAGTAGGAACCGTCTGGCTGCTCCCGGAAGCGGGTCAGCTCTACGGTCTCGCCGGTTTCCGGGAAGCCGTACGGGCGACCGTAGACGAGGCCCTCCTGGAAGGCCCGGTGGGCGAGGTAGTCCGCGAGATCGGGCAGCGCCCCTCGCTCTTCACCGTACCAGAGCACGCGCAGCGCCTCCGGCTCCAGGCCGTCTCCACGCACCGGCTGCGGGATCGGCCGCGCGGCGATCCCTCCCGGGACCACCGCGTCGAGCAACGGCGGAACGACGAGCAGAAGCGGCAGCGCGAGCAGCCCGAGCCGCACCCACGTGCGACCCACGACCTGCGCAGCGCTCCCCGCGATGATCGAGACCGGCACGAAGGGCCGATGCTCCGGATCGGTCCGCCCTCGCGGCTTCGCGAGAACGGCGACGAGTCCCGAAGCCGTGCCGGCGGTAGCCACGACGAGGGGCAGCGCGTTCGCCGCGCCGGCGATACGTCCGAGGTAGACGAGCGAGAGGACGACCGCCGCTGCGGTCATGGCGAGTCGCACGCGAGCGACTCTCGTTGGCGGGTCCGCGCGCTGAGCACCCGAGAGCCGGATCCGCGCGACCTCCTCCGCGCTCCAGGCGAGAAGCAGCACGATCGCCCCGGACGCCGCCGCGCCCGGGAGCCCGGCGGTCACAACCGCGGGAAGAAACGGCGCCGCGATCACCGCGACGGTCGTGCGGCGGCCGGCGTACGCGGCCGCGGCGAGCGCGCAGAGCGCGGTGAACAGCGCGAGCGCGCCCGCGGTGCGAAACGGCGACCACTCGGCGACGCGGCTCTCCGACCCGAGCGCGCGCCGCACGATTCGGTCGGTGAGCGCGAGCGGCGCGCCGAAGCGCGCGTACACCGCGTTCCTGCCGCCCACGTGGAAGTAGGCGTGCAAGCCCTCGATCCAGGGGTCGCGCCTCGGGTCGAGCGGGTCGAGCCTTTCCAGCGCCGCGTCGAGGGAGAGGGTCTCGAGGCGGCTGAAGCGGGAGACGACGACGTCGGTCGTCGCCGGGGAGAGGACGTCGTGAGCTCCCGCCCGGCGAAGACGGGCGGCGGCGGCCTCGTGGCCCAGGTCGGTCAGGACGGTGACGTACGGCTCGAACGGCTGCTGAGGGAGGTACACCGAGGGGATCACGAGCCAGGCGAGGAGCGTTGCCGCGTACGCGGCGAAGGCCGCCGGCACGAGGAACCAAACCGATGCGAACGAACGGGCACGCTTCACAACAGGCTGAACGCGACAGCGATGAAGAATCCCAACGCGACGCCCACCGCGACTTCGGTGGGGGTATGCCCGGAGACCTCTTTGACCCGGTGATAGGTGATGCCGAGCCGCTTCTCCAGCTTGGCGCCGATCTCGTTCAGCGCTCGTGCCTGATCGCCGGCGCTTCGGCGTACACCGAGGGCGTCGCGGATGATGAGCACGCCGTAGAAGAGACTCAGCGTGAAGATGGGGGTCCCGAGGCCGTATGCAAAGCCGATGGAAGTCGCGAGGGCCGTCACGAGCGCGGAGTGGCTGCTGGGCATCCCTCCGGTCTTCCAGACCATCGTCGCGACCGCCTCGCCGGATGTGCGCGACCGCTGACGCGCAATGTCGATGATGGTCTTCAAAAGCTGCGCGATAAACCAGGAGAAGAAGGCGGAAAGAAAGACCGGCCCGGATACCAGTTCGTACAGGGCGGTTACGGTGCGGGCCTCCATGGTGTAGAGAGTGTGTCGGCGGTCACAGCCTTTGTCAATAAGCGGTGATATTCGGTAGAGTGACCCCAGGTGAGCACACGAGTCGACCGGACACCACTCGGACCCAACGACGACGGACGCCGCCTCGACCGGGTCCTCCGCAAATTCCTCCCCGACGTACCGCTGAGCAGGATCTACCGGGCGCTTCGCTCGCGCGAGATCGCGGTCAACGGCGCGCGCGTACGGGCAGACACCCGCGTCTACGAGGGCGACGTGCTCGAGATCGCCGAGACGCTGCACAGCGCGCGCCTCAGGACCGGCCCCGCGGATCCGCAAAGCCGTGGCGGACCGCCGGCAGGCAGGACGCCCGCGCTGGCGGGCCGGATCGTGTTCGAAAGCGACGATCTGCTCGTGGTCAACAAGAAGCGCGGGGAGCTCACCCACGGTCCCGACTCGCTCGAACCGCTCGTCAGGGACTACCTCGCCGACCGGGGAGCCGGCGGGGTGAGCTTCCGCCCGGGTCCGGTGCATCGACTCGACCGCAACACGAGCGGACTCGTCGTCTTCGGGGCGTCGCTCGCAGGAGCCCGTCGCGCGACCGACGCGATGAGCACCGGGCGCATGGAGAAGCGCTACCTCGCGCTCGTGGAGGGGCGGCTCCGGGCGGCCCGGTGGGAGGACCGGCTGGAGCGCGACGAGGAGACGCTCACGACGGGCGCGGCCTCCGGCTCGATCGGGCGCGGCCGTCCCGCGGTTACCGTCGTCGAACCGGTACTGGCCGACCGCGAGGCGACGCTCGCGCTCGTGCGGATCGAGACCGGGCGCACGCACCAGATCCGCGCGCAGGCGGCGCTCCACGGCCATCCGCTCGCCGGCGACCGGAAGTACGGCGGACACGGTCGATCGGCCTATCTCCTCCACGCGATCTCGCTGACCGCCACCGCGGGGAGCGACATCGGCTTTGAACACCTCCACGCGCCGCTGCCGGCGGCCTTTCGAACGCGAATCGAGCGCGTCTTCGGACCCGGGGCGCTGGAGATCGTCGCTCGAACGGCGTCCGGAGCGCAGGAATGAGCGCGCGCCTCCATTGAGCCACGCCGGCCCGCGCGACTATATTGAGAGCATGGTGAAACTCCTGGAGCGACTGCTCTTCCGGCTCCGCGGCATCAAGGTCTTCGCGCTCGTCGGGAAGAGCGGCACCGGAAAGAGCTTTCGGGCCCAGCTACTCATGGAGAAGCACTCGATCGATCTCATGATCGACGACGGCCTGCTCATCCGCGACCGCAGGATCATCGCGGGACGCTCGGCAAAGCGCGAGAGGAACTACCTCGCCGCCGTGAAGACGGCGTTGTTCAACGACCGCGACCACCGCAACGAGGTGCTCCGGGCGCTCGAGTCGATCCAGTTCAAACGGGTCTTGATCCTCGGCACGAGCGAGCGAATGGTCATCAAGATCGCGCAGGTGCTCAAGCTGCCGCCGATTCACAAGATGGTGAAGATCGAGGACATCGCGACCGCCGAGGAGATCAACACGGCAATCCACTACCGCAACACCCAGGGCCGGCACGTGATCCCGGTCCCGACGATCGAGGTGAAGCGGACCTACCCGCGCATCATGGCCGACTCGCTGAAGGTGCTCTTCCGTCGCGGGTTCGGCGCCGGGAAGAAGTCGAACCTGTTCGAAAAGACGGTCGTACGGCCGGAGTTCAGTCGAAAGGGCGAGGTCAGCATCTCCAAGGCGGCGCTCAGCCAGATGATCCTCCACTGCGTCGACGAGTACGGCGACGGGATCCGCATCAAGCGCCTGCTCATCTCCAAGGACCGCAACGGATATCACATCGACGTGTTTCTCGACGTGCCCTTCGGCGTTCAGCTCGCCGGGACGGTGCACGAGCTGCAGCGCTATATCGTCGACCAAATCGAGCGCTACACGGGCATCATCATCGACGAGCTCAACGTCACGATCGACAGCCTCGACACCTCCGGCGCGGAGGGAAAAAGAGTTTGACGGCCTCAGGGGAAGCCACTACTATTCGATTCAGGAGGCTCTCGCATGCGGAAACCAGGCCTTTTTGTCCTCTTGACAGCACTTACGGTCTCGCTGTCGGCTCAAACTTCGACGTTCGCGGAGTACGAGACCGATCACTACCGGGTGCTCTCGGAGCTGGGCGAAGAGCACGCCGAGGCGACGGCCGAAAAGCTTGAAGCCCTGCTCGGGCTCTACAACGAGTACCTCCACTTCGATCTCGACGAGCTGCCGGTACGACTGCGCGCCCGGTTCTTCACGAGCAAGGATCGTTACGACACCTATCTCAATCGGGTCATCGAGACCACACGCGACGATTTCGTCTATCTTCACTACACCGACCTCGCCAAGAGCGAGCTCGTGGGCTACGACATGGACGCCGAATCGTTCGACGTATCGCTCAAGCATCAGGGGTTCATCCAGGTGCTGCGCGCGTTCGTGCCCAACCCGCCGCTCTGGCTTCGCGAGGGTTTCGCCGTCTACTTCGAGGAGGTCGAGTTCGACGACGAGCTCGAACGCGCGGTCTACCGGGAGAACCTCGCCTGGCTCGAGACGCTCCAGTCGATCGTCGACGGTACCGCCGGCGTGGAGCCCATCCTCCTGTCGGAGATGCTGCGGCTCAGCGTAGACGAGGCGCGCGAGCAGATCGAGGTGTTCTACCCCCAGGCGTGGGGCATGGTGAGCTTCCTGCTCAACAGCGCCAATCGTGACTACAACCGGATCATCTGGGACTCGATCAGCGCGCTCGAGCCCGACGCCAGCCTCCAGGAGAACTCGCAGGCGGTCTGGGACGGGGCCTTCCGCTGGGAGGAGGAGCAGTTGATCGTCGACGCCTTCGTGAGCTACGCGGGCGACCGCAAGAGCTTCCGGACGCTCGTCCAGGACGGCATCGAGCAGTACTCCGCCGAAGACCTCGCCGCCGCCGAGGAGTCGTTCGTGACCGCGCTCAAGCTCCGCGAAGACAACTTCATCCCGTACTACTACATGGGCCTCATCAACTACGACCGGAAGAACTACAGCCTCGCCGACTTCTACTACAAGGAAGCGCTCGACCGCGGAGCGTCGGAGGCGCTGACCTACTACGCGCTCGGCGTCAACGCCTACGCGGACAACCGATTCGACGACGCGGTCGGTTACCTGGAGCAGACGGTCACGCTCGATCCTGCCGCGTACGAGGACAAGGCAACGCAGCTCATCGAGCGCATCGAAGGGTAGACGCTACTCTTCGCGTTGTCGCGATTTCGATCGTGAACGGGGGCGTCGGGAACGGCGCCTCCTTTTTTTTGCCTGCCCTTCGCCGTCGCTCTCGCGGTCGCCGTGCCACGGTTCGTCCTCCTGGCGCTGACGTTCGGAGGGCGGAGTCGTCTCGAACCGGCCGGTCTTCCGGTAGTTCTTGCGGTGTCGGATGAGGTAGACGAGACCCATCTCCACCTCCTTGTTCGCCGGAACGATCGGTCGAATGACGCGTTTGAGCTCCGCGAAGGCGTCCGGAAACGAGATCCGCTCCTGTCGCCCTACGTCGCTGCGCTCGAAGAGGTAGTCTCCGGCAAGGTAGGCGATCGCCCGGGAGCGCCGGTCCTCGTTCGCCTCGCGCACCTCCGCGTCGAGGTCCGCGAGCCGGGAGAGGAGCGCGCTTCGGTAGCGCGGGTCCTGCGCGACGATGGCGGCGATCCCCGGCATCATGTGCCCGAAGAGCTTATAGGATATGCACTGCTCGACGATCGGCGCCGCGTTTCCCGAAAGGAGGATCTTGAACACCTCTTCGGTCATCCGCGAAGGAGGCGTCTCGGCGAGCAGGTCCGCCGACCGCTTGAGCTGGCGTCTGAGCTTTCCAACGATCGTGAAGCCGGTTGAGACCTGGTACTTGATCGCCCGGATCATCCGCACCGGGTCCTCTTCGAAGATCCGGTTCACGGGAATCACCGGTCGCAGGCGTCGGTCGCGGATGTCCTTTACGCCGCCTACGTAGTCGATGATCCGCCCGTCTGAGGGGTTGTAGTACAGCGCGTTGAGCGTGAAGTCGCGGCGGAAGGCATCCTCTTCAATGTCGCCGTACTCGTTCTGGAACCCCGCCGAGGTCTCGCTTCGAAACGTCGAGACCTCGATGATCTTCGGCCCGAAGAAGATGTGCACGAGCCGGAATCGCCTTCCGATCACGCGCGAGTTGCGAAAGAGCCGTCGGATCCGGTTCGGCTGCGCATCGGTCGAGACGTCGAAGTCCTTGGGCGTATTGCCGATGAGCAGGTCGCGCACCGCACCGCCCACGACGTACGCGTGGTGTCCGGATTGCTGCAACCGGCGGACGATCTTGATCGCATCCGGATCGATCGCCGAGCTGTCGATCCGGTGTTCTTTCGGTGTGTAGATTTCGGCCTGGCGCTTCGCGCGGCCCTTTGCGTCTTTCGTGTATCGAACGAGCACGTGCTACCTCTGGAGGACTCCTATCAAATAGTGAAAACTCGGCCGTCGCGTCAAGGCTGACGGCTCGGGAGCCGGACGGTAACCCGCGTGCCGTCGCTCTCGGAGGTCGTGAACCCGATCCGTCCGTGGTGTACCCGGGTGACCAGCGCAGCCACGTACGTCCCGAGACCCGTACCGCTGCTCTTGCCGCTCGTCGCGTAACGCTCGAAGAATACGTCGCGCATCTCTTCGGGAACCAGCGCCTTGTTGTGGATCTCGATCTCGTACTCCTCGCCGGTGGCGACGCGAACGTGCACCGTATCACCGTCCTCGGACGCCTCGATCGCGTTCCGGACGAGGTTCGCGATCGCCTGCGAGAGGTAGAGTCTTTCGCCCTCGAGGACGAGCCTCTCGCTCCAGGAGAGCGGCGAGCCGTCGACCGAGTACTCGACCTCGACCCCACTGTTCCCGGCGAGCGGCTCGAGCTCGCGGCGGACCTCGGAGAGGATCGAGACGAGGTTCACCGGCTGCGGCTGCAGCGCGTACCTGCCCTCTTCCATCCTGATGAGATCCATGCTGCTCGAGAGCATCGAGTCGACCTTTCGACCCGATTCGCGGATGACCGTGCACAGCTCGCGCTGCTCGTCGGACAGCTCGTCGACCATGAGGATCTCCGCCGCGGCGATGATGCCGTTCAGCGGGTTCCGCAGATCGTGGCGGATCATGCGCTCCACCTGGCTCTTCACCTTCTCGAGCTCCTCGCGCTGTCGGATCTCTTCGTTGAGCCGCTCCACCGTCTCGTGGAGCTTCGCTTCGGCGCGCTTGCGCTCCGAGATGTCGAGGACAAAGGTGACCTTCTTCGGACGCCCGTCCACGTCGATGATGTAGGCGGCGTCGGCGATGATCGCAAGGGGGCTGCCGTCACGGCGGACCACCTCCCACTCGCCGCGCAGCTCGTACCGACGTCCCATGAACTCCGAATGCAGATGGCTGAGCCGGTCGCGGTGCTCCTGGGGAACGACGAGCGTGAAGTGGTTCCCGATGAGCTCGTCGGCTTCGTAGCCGTAGAGCCGACAGTACGTGGGGTTCACGTACTCGTAGTGGCCGTTCTCGTCGGTGATGCATATCCCGACCGGGGTCGATTCGATGATACCGCGCATACGCGCCTCGCTGCGCTTGAGGTCCTCGTTGTAGGTGCGAACGAGCTCCTCGCGTTGCTCGGCGAGCGCGTTGACCGTACGAGCGAACTCCCGGACATCCTCGGGCGCGTCGGCGTCCACGTCCACCGGCTCGTATCGACCGGTCGAGATGGAGCGAAGGAGACTGGTAACGGCGTGGAGGTCAGGTCTGTCTCGCACGACGAGTCCTACGCAGGCAGATCATAGGGGTGGATGTTCCCGTTTCTACCCGGAAACCCAAGGCGCTGTCAAGGTGCTCGATCGAACGGTGGCTGGATCGAAGCGCCGCCGGGCTGTATGCTCGGGGAACTATGAACCAGGACCAGGTCAAGGAACGGCTCGTGCAGCTCGACGACGAGGTGGAGGAGTTTTCTCTCGTCTTCAGCGGCAAGACCAGCAAGAAGGCGAACGGCGTCTACCATCCGGATACGCGCGAGATCGTCATCCACAACCGCAACTTCGAGAACGACAACGCGCTCATGTACACCGCGATTCACGAGTTTGCGCATCACTTCCACTTCACGACCTCCGCCGTTCCGGTTGGTCCGCGAGCGCACACGCTCGAGTTCCGGAGCATCCTTCACCGGCTCCTCGTGCGCGCCGAGGAGATCGGCATCTACCGCAACCCGTTCGAGTCGGACGCCGAGTTCGAGGCGCTCACACGCCGGTTGAAGACCGAGTTTCTCGAGCGCAACGGCGAGATGATGAAGCGGTTCGGGCAGGCACTGATCGAGGCCGAGCGCCTCTGCCAGGCCCGCGGCGCCCGCTTCGAGGACTACGTCGAGCGCGTCCTGTCGATGGACCGCACGACGGCGACCACGCTGATGAAGCTCCACACCTACAACATCGACCCGTCGATCGGGTACGCGAACATGACGACGGTGGCCGGCCTCGCGAGCGACGAGAAGCGGACGCAGGCCGAACGGGCGTTTCTCGCGGGTCAGACCCCGGACCAGGTGAAGACGGCGGTTCGCGCGAAGCCCGAGGAGGCCGAGGACCCGGTCCGGAAGCTCGAGAAGGAGCGCGGTCGCATCGAGCGGACGATCCGAAGCCTCCAGACCCGGCTCGGTGAGATCGAAGAGCGTCTCGTGTCCATGACGGATCAACCGACCGGGTCGCCCGACCGTGAAGCCGAATAGACGCGTCCCACCCCCGATCGCTTGAATCGGACCCGCCGTACCCGTATCATCTGAGGCAGATGAGCGATGCAATCAGCAAAGTAGATTTCCACGACGTCCCGGGGGAGCGCGAGCCGCACACGCTGACGGTCTACGCCCTCTCCACCTGCGCCTTCTGCAAGCGCGCGATGAGCTTCCTCAAAGAGAACGGCCTCTCGTACCGGTACGTCTATCTCGATCAGCTCGACTTCGCCCTCAAGCGCGAGGTCAAGCAGGAGCTGAAGTCGAAGTTCGAGAATCTCCCGGTCTTCCCGGTCCTCGTGGTCGACGACGAAGAGGCAATGAGCGGGTTCACCGAGGAGAAGTGGTCCGAGCGGCTGGGACTGTCCTGACGCCTATGAGCACTCGAACGAAGAGCCCGGAAGACGCTCGGCAGTTCATGCGCGCGGTCGCGAATCACCAGGGGTGGGCGCTCAATCCCGACGACGCCTTTCTGAGCGATCTCGCCGAGGGGCTCGCCCGGAACTACAACGCGTACGGATACTACCTGTGCCCCTGCCGCGACGGCGACAACGACCGAAAGGCCGACCACGATATCATCTGTCCGTGCGACTACGCGAGGGCGGATATCGACGAGTACGGACACTGCTTCTGCGGCCTCTTCCTGTCGCGGGAGTTCGCCTCGGGCGACCGCACTCCGCGCCCCATCCCGGAACGCCGGGCCGGCGGGATCTAGCCGGCTACCCGGCCCGGTTCGGGCCGTCGGCGGCGAGCGCGTTCCCCGCCTGCGCGACGACGTCGCTCACGAGCGGCTCGAGCCGATCGAGCTCCCCCCGGCACCCCTCGGCGTCGGCTCGACGAGCCGCCTCTTCGAGCGCCTGCGCCGCGGTGACCGCCTCCGGGCATTGCAGCGTACCGCTCGTGTTCGCAAGCGAATGGGCGGCGGCGACTACCTCGTCGAAGGCGCCGCCGGCAAGGCTCTGCCGAATCGTCTCGAGGCGCTGCGGCGCCTCATCCCGATACAGCCGAAGGATTTCGCGCATGATCTCCGGGTTGTCCCGGTACGCGCTGCGAAAGTCCTCCACGTCGTAGCTCATCGCGAGACAGCCCTGCGGATGGCCGCGACGAGCCGCTCCACGTCCTCGATCGTGGTGTCGTAGGAGCACATCAGCCGCACGACGGAGCTCTCCTCGTCCCAGACGTAGAAGAAAACCTCCTGCTGCGCCGCTTCGATCGCGTCCTTCGGCAGGCGGGCGAAGACCGCGTTCGCCTCCACCGGATAGACGATGTCGACCCGGGGAACCGACCGCAGCTCCGCGGCCAGCGTGCCCGCCATCGTGTTCGCCTGCGTGGCGAGCCGACGCCACAGGTCGCCGCCGAAGAGCGCGGAGAACTGCGCGGCGATGTAGCGCATCTTGCTCGCGAGCTGCATACCCTGTTTCCGGATGTAGGGGAAAGCATCCGCGAGCTCCGGACGGAAGAAGACGACCGCTTCCCCGAACATCATTCCGTTCTTCGTGCCGCCCAGCGACAGGATGTCCACCCCGAGCTTGCCGGTGATCTCGTTGAGACCGGCGTCGAGCGAGACAGCCGCGTTGGCGATGCGCGCGCCGTCGACGTGCAGCAGAAGATCGTTCCGGTGGCAGACCTTCGCGATCTCGCGGACGAGCTCGGGTGCGTAGACGGTGCCCAGCTCGGTCGACTGAGTGAGCGAGACGACGCGAGGCTGCGAGTGGTGCTCGACGCCAATGGCGTGCAGCTCGCGCAGGACCTGCTCCGCCGTCATCCGCCCGTCGCTCGTCGGCACGGCGAGCAGCTTCGCGCCGGTGAACCGCTCCGGTGCGCCACACTCGTCGGTGTGGATGTGCGACACGTCGGCACAGACGATCCCGTGGTACCCGGCGATCGCCGCCTGGATACCGAGCACGTTCGCTCCGGTGCCGTTGTAGACGAAGGCGGTGCGCGACCTGCGGCCGAAGATCGACTGCACGCTCTTCGTCGCCTCGCGCGTCCATCGCTCGTCGCCGTAGGAGATCGCGTGCCCCTCGTTCGCCGCCGCGATCGCGGCCATCACGTCCGGATGAACCGGGGCGCTGTTGTCGCTCGCGAAGAACCGTTCGCTCATGTTGCTTCCCCTCTGTGGCCGTACGCCTGTCGTTCGATCGCCGATGCGCGCAGCTGCTCGACCGCGCGCGCGGCGGGCTCCACGGCGAGCGCGCGATCGCAGTCGGCAACCGCCTCGTCGAGCCGGTCCTGCTGCACGTAGAGCGCCGCCCGCTGGAAGAGGCACTCGACGCGGTACGGATCGCTCGACAGGCACGCGGTGAAGTCGCGCTCGGCGTGCTCGCTGTCTCCGAGCACGCGGTAGACCGTCCCCCGGTAGAAGAGCGCGCGCCAGTTCGCCTCGTCGAGCTCGAGCGCGGCGGTGAAGTCTTCCAGCGCGTCGCGATAGCGCGCCGAGGCGAACCGCGCCATACCGCGATGAATGTGGACGACCGCTCGTACGTAGGGTCGCGGTCGTGAGGCGAGGATCTCGCTGTAGACCTCGTCGGCCCGTTCGAACTCGCCGGCATTGTGCGCCTGTAGCGCTTCGAGCAGCTGGGCGTCGAGGCCACCGGCGTTCTTCGTCCACGCCGACTGGGGCCCGACCCGTTCCTCGCCCCGCGTCTTCGAGCGAAGCGACGGCGAGACGCCGAAGGTCACCGCGTCCACGTCGAGCAGATCGTCCGTCGAGTCGGCGAGCCCCGGCTCGCCCATCGTGTCGCGGACGAGATTCCAGAAGCCGGTCCGCCGCTTGCGCAGCTCGCCGTGCAGGCGGCGCTGATAGTCGCGGATCTCCTGAAAGGTGATGTCGGACAGACTCAGGTTCGCGTTGAGCGCGGCGAGCTTACGCTGCACCGCCTCGTCGAAGGGCGTGAAATCGGCCTTGTACACGAGCTCGTGCTCGACCTCCGCCCACGCGTCCTGGAGAATCGTGCGGATCTGGACCTCGCACTCGAAGGGACCGGCGAGATGAAAGCTCTCGAGCAGGTCCTCGGGCACCCGGATGAGACAGTGGATCGACTCGTAGCCGAACTCGCGCACCGAGAACTCGGCGCCCTTGCGATCCACCTCGCTCACGCGGAACTGCGAGCGGATACACCGCTCGGCGAGCGCGACGTCCTCGAGAAACGGACAGACGGCCCGCATCGCGACGACGTCGGTGACCGACACGGAGTCCCGCGGTTCGTCGGAGGTCCTGAGAATCCTCAGGAGTTTGCCGTAGTAGCTGTCGAAGCTTTTCACTCGGTACTTTATGCTGGAGCGCAGTCCGCAGTTCTCGAGCGCCGAACGCAACCGCCGGTGGAGCTCGAAGGCGAGCTTGTCGTACGTGTCGACGTGCTCACGGTACGTCGTCTCCAGTTCGTCGCGTGCGGGTAAGGGAAGTGGTACGGTGATCACGACGAATCATGATACCACAGGCAACGAACAGGTCAAACGGAGGCGGCATGGATCATCCGCGCATCAGAGTTCTCGAGATCTTCTTCCTGGTCCTCGTGGTAGCCCTCTCGTTCGGGTTCTACCTCGTGATGCGACCGTTCATCCTCAACATCTTTCTCGCGGCCGTCTTCACGTCGCTTTTGTTTCCCGCGCACGACCGCCTCGCGAGACGGCTCGGGGGAAAGCACGCCGTCGCGAGCGTCGCGCTGGTCGTGCTCGTGTTCATAGGCGTGACGGTACCGGCGACGATCATCGCGATTCTCGTGTACTCGGAGGCAATCTCCGGGTACACGGCGTTCGTCACCGAGGTACCGCGCCTCGCGCGGGAACTGTCGGAGATAGACCTGCTCGAATGGGCTCGCGAGGTTCCCATCCTCGCCGACTACGCCGACGAGCTCGAGCCGTTGCAGCTCTCCGAGATGCTTCAGAACGCCGTCCGCTCGATCTCCAGCTTCGTGCTCACCGCGACGCAGCGGAGCTTCGTCAGCGCGTCCACCGCGCTGGCGAACTTCCTCCTCGTGCTGCTGATGATGTTCTTCTTCTTCCAGTCGGGACACCGTCTGATGATGACGATCTACAACGTCGTGCCCATGCCCAACCGGGAGCTACGCGAGATCGCCTCGGAGACGCGACGGACGACCGCGGCGACGCTGATCTCGACGCTCTTCATCGGGATCATCGAGGGCGGCTATGGGGCGGTGCTGTTCCTCGTCTTCGGTCTTCCCTCCCCCTTCCTCTGGGGAGTCGTCATCATGATCATGTCGATGATCCCGCTCATCGGGACGAATCTCGTACTCGTGCCGGCGGGGGTGATCCTGATCACCGGCGGTCGCGTCTGGGCGGGCATCCTCATGATCCTGCTGGGACTCGGCGGGGTGGCGGTGACCCAGAACGTGATCAAACCGAAGCTGCTGGGAGACCGATCGGGACTGCACCCGGCGCTCGCGCTGCTCGCGACGATCGGCGGTATCGCGTGGCTGGGTCTGATCGGCTTTCTCGTGGGGCCGCTCGTGGCGACGCTCTTCCTGGTCGTGTGGCAGCAGTTCGGTATCCGCTACCAACACGAGCTGGAGCACCGTGACGACGAAGGTTCCGCCCGGACCGAGACGGCGGACGCCGCCGACGCGGAGGACGGTGGTCAGACCGACCCGGGCGCGGAGCCGTCGAGCTGACGGCTCCGCCGTCAGAGTCATCGCGGCGGGGTCAGAATCAACAGCAGGACTTCCTCGTCCTCCACCACGATATCGCGAACGTCGACGTCGAACAGGCGCGGCTCGCCTTCCTTCGTGCGCAGACGCACCTGGGACGAGTGCTCGGTCCGCTCCTTGAGGATCGCGACCATCCGGTTGAGATCCTCGAGCTTCTCGTACTCGGCGAGGCCGAATCCGCCGGTCCCCACGATCTCCTCGGCCCGGAATCCGGTCATCCTGGTGAACGCGTCGTTGACGTCGATCACCGAGTTCGTCGCGGAGTCGATCAGCAGGCTCGGCGCAGGACTCGCGTGGAAGACCTCCTCGAGCTTGCGTCTGCCGCGCTCGAGCACGTCCATCGCACGGCGCTGGCTCGATATGTCGGCGAAGAGGTAGAAGCTGCCGCGATACTCCGCGTCGTCGCCCCGGATGACGCGGGGGGTCACGAGCACCGGCGTGAAATCGCCGTTCCGACTGGTCAGCTCGGACTCATACGGGGTCTCCGGCGGCTCTGCTGAGGCGCCGCTGAGCACCGTGGGCAGACTTTCGCTGCCTACGAGTTGGTCGCGCGGATAGCCGGTGAGATCGCACAGCGCCTGGTTGACGTAGATGCAGATTCCCTCCGCGTCGCCTACCCAGATTCCCTGACGGACCGTCTGAACGATCTGCGCGAATTCGAACTCCCGCTGCGCGAGCCGATCCTGCGTCTCGCGCAACTCGCTGATATCCTGGTACGCGCCGTAGATGCGTTCGACGCCGCCGCCGCGGCGGAGGATCACCTTCGCGTCCATCTTCACCCAGCGGATCGACCCGTCGCCGGGCATGACGCGGAACTCGATCTTCCCGTCGCGGCCGCCCCGCAGGCGCTCGCAGAACGCACGCGCCGGGGGAACGTCGTCGGGATGAACGAGGTACATCGCGTCCTCGATCGTCTTCAGCTCGTCGATCGAGACGCCAAAGACGACTTCGCTCGATCCGACGCTCCACTCGAGCTCGTCGTTCTCCGGATCGGGAGCCACGCGAATCGAAAACGCGTAGTCCGAGAGCACCTCCGAGAGCATACGATAGCGCTGCTCGCGCGACCGGATCGCCCGGTCGAGCGCGTGCCGGTGGAGCGCCACCTCGATCGCGCCCGAGAGCTCCCGATCGGTGAACGGCTTGACGATGTAGCCGAACGGCTCCTCGCGGGTCGCCCGCTGGAGCGTCGCCTCGTCGGCGAACGCGGTGAGAAAGACGATGGGGATGTCGTGTCGCCGACGAATCTCACCGGCGGCCTCGATGCCGTCCATCCGACCCTCGAGCTTGATGTCCATGAGCACCAGATCCGGCCTGGTGCTGTCGACGAGCCGCACGGCGGCCTCTCCGGCGCTGGTCTGGCCGGCAACGGCGTAGTCGAGCTGCTCGAGCTTGCGAACGATGCCCGAAGCGATGATCGGTTCGTCTTCGACGAGAAAGATCCGGTGCGGCATAGGCTATTCTGACGCTCCCTTCGACGCGGCCCCGTCGCTGTACGGGACCTCGAAGCTGCGGACCAGCTCCGCACGATTCGTGATGCGCAGCTTTCGGTAGATGCTCGTGAGGTGCTTCTTGACCGTGACTTCGGCGATGTCGAGGTGGCGGGCGATGTCCCGGTTCGACCAGCGGTTCAGGATGAGCAGCAGCACCTCGTGCTCGCGCTTCGTAATCTGCGTACCCTGCAGGCTATCGCTCACCACCTCCTCGGTCGACGGTTCCTCGTCGTCCGTGCCGCCGGCCAGCCCCACCGAGCTCCGCTCTTCGGCGAGCTCGCGGTAGACCGCCCGCGGTCCCCGCACGTTCTGCACGACGGCGACCGAGATCACGTATCCGACGGTTCGGTGCTCGCTCGTGATCGCGTCTACGGTTACCTCACGGGGCTCGTAGTTGCCCGGGGCGAGGCGCCAGGAGACGACGAACGGCTCGTGCGCACCGGCCGAGACGCGAAGGCACTCCTGCTTGAGCGTGACGAAGTCGACGCCGTCGATGCACGTGTTCAGCGGTCGACTCACGATCTCGTCGATCGATCTCCCGAGCAGGGTCGCGGCGCGCGCGGAGCACAGCCGAACCAGGAAGCGCTGGTCGACGAGCAGGAAGCCGCGGCGGTAGTCGCCGAACAGGCGCGGAACGAGGCGCATCGCCGCCTCTTCGTCGGTACGCGCGAGCGCGAGGAAGCGGTGTCGAAACTCCGGCGTCTCCAGCGCGATGCGCTGGGCGGCGAGGTCGAGCTCGTGGCCGTTGTCCGAGCCGGGCACCGCGTGCGAGGAGAAGATCCAGTCGGTGTGCACCTCGAAGAACTCCGTTGGGATGCTGCGCGGCACCGCCTCGATCGACACCGATTCGACGACGCACCGCCGCCGTGCGGCGTGATTCTGGTGAAGCGAGTAGATGAAGCTCATCATCTCGCTGGCTGCGCCGCAGCGGGCGAAGACCGAGTCGAGGTCGACGTAGACGAGCGTCTCGCTCTCCGCTTCGTCGAGCCGCCACCCCGACGCGGACCGCTCGGTCTCCTCCACGAGCGCGTCGATCGCCGCCACCATCTCCTGCCAGCCGCCGCCCTCTCCGGCCATCTCCTCCGCGGTCCGAAGCGAGAGCTGCCGGGCCGGCAGCCCGGCAACGCGCGCGGCGCCCTGAACGACCTCGCGCAGCGAGAGATTGACGACGACGACGAGGCGCCGACCACGGTCGACGGCGTTGACCAGGACACGCTCGAACACCGACAGACGCTCGACGAGCGATCCGTTGAGAAAGAGGATGTGCGAGCCGGCGGCGAGGCGCGTTGGTAGGCTCATAGCGAGTATACCTATACCACACTTCTGCTACTTACGATAGAGAACGTATACATTTCAAAAGCGGGAATCCGCGATTCCGTGGGATATCTCCAGGCGATAGCGCACGTCGGTCCGAGCGTGGTCGGCGGCTGCTACTCGCCGCCGCGGCCCTCCAGGTACGCCTTCCACCCGTCGGCTTCGAGCCGTCGGGCCTTCTCGATCACCTCGGCCTGCGCCGAGTCCCGAAGCGCGGCCACGCGCTCGCGGACGCCGAGGTCCGCGACGCCGAGGATGCGTGCCGCGAGGAGACCGGCGTTGCGAGCGTTGTTGATCGCGACGGTCGCGACCGGGACGCCGCGCGGCATCTGCACGATCGACAGGAGCGAGTCGAGCCCCTCGAGGTTGCTCCCGCGTACCGGCACGCCGATGACGGGGAGGTCGGTCAGCGCGGCGACCATGCCCGGCAGGTGAGCCGCGCCGCCGGCGCCTGCCACGATGACCCGGATCCCGCGCTCCGCGGCCGATCGCGCGTAGTCGACCATGCGAAGCGGGGTACGGTGCGCGGAGACGATGGTCACCTCGTAGCCGATCTCGAGCTCG
>CAYWJH010000068.1:0-17444 GCA_964458555.1 uncultured Spirochaetaceae bacterium
GGCCGGGACCCGTCGCGGCTCACGAGGCGGGTCCGCCGACGCCGGTACCGCCGGCCGCGCGCTCGACACGGTTCACGGCGGCTCGCATCGCCTCCACGCCGCGCCGAGCCCACTCGTCCTGGAGCGCGACACTCGCGTCGA
Organism: uncultured Spirochaetaceae bacterium; assembly: GCA_964458555.1. GTDB lineage: Bacteria > Spirochaetota > Spirochaetia > DSM-27196 > SLST01 > SLST01. The sequence continues at coordinate 142 of CAYWJH010000068.1, forward strand.
TCGATCCCTGGTACTCGGTCCACTGTTCGAGGACGACCGACGCGTCGGGGTTGGCCTCGTAGGCGCGGCGCAGCACGTACTCCACCTCGAGTCTGCCGTCGCCGAGGGCGGTGCCGGCGACGCGGAAGCCCATGTCGGACGTCCCGCGTCGTGCGACGAAGTCCTTGAGGTGGACGGCGATCAGGTGGGGGAGCAGCGATTCGGTGACCTCTCTGATCCCCTCTCCGCGGCCGAGCGAGTTCACGCTGTCGATGCACGCTCCCAGGTTCGGGTCGGCGATCTCGTCGAGCAACGCTCGAAGCTCGTAGACGCTGCTCGACTCGTGATTCTCTACCGCGATCCGCACGCCGGCCGCGCGGAAGTCGGGGAGGATCTCCGCGAGACCGGCGCGTTCGCTGACGAGTCCCTCCGACGGTTCGAGCAGGAGCGTGCGAATCACCCGCGCGTCGAGCGCAGCCGCCGCGCCGAGCCACCGCCGAAGCTCCGCGGGCTCCGCGCCCACGGTCCCCAGCTCGAGGACGATCCCGGCCGCCTGCGCGGCGGCGCGCAGGCGGGCGAGGTCGACGGCGGGCATCGCGGGCACATCGGGCAGGACGCAGAGCTGGACTACCCCGACGCGCAGCTCGATGGCTCGTTCCAGGAGATCGAACGCGCCCGCGGGCGGCGAGGTTCGCTCGACGTCACGGCCGTAGGTGCCGGTTGCCCAGCCGTACGTGTACGACCCGATGCCGATTTTCACCCCAGGTCTCCGTGTGCGCGAAGCTGGCGAACGCCGGACTCCAGGCTCGAGAGCACCGGCAACCCCGTTTCGTCGGCAAGGCCCCGCTCCATGCGCGCCATCGACCCCTGCGCGAGGAGCAGCAGGTCGGCCTCCTGCGCGACGGCCCTGGCTGTCGTCATCAGGATCCTGTCGTGCTCTTCCGCCTCCCCGGATACGAGCGCGTCGAACGCTCCGCTCGCCAGCCCTTCGGTCACGGTGATGTCCTTGCCGGCTCGAACCGCCTCCCGCTCGACGAGCCGCACCGTCGGTCCGAGCGTCGTGGGAAGCGTCGCGAGCACGGCGATCCGCGTCGCGCGGCTCACGGCTTCCTGCACCATCGGCAGGTCGATTCTCAGGACCGGGATCGGCGTGAAGAGCCCGAGCCCGTCGATGATGTCGCCCAGCGACGAGCACGTTGAGAGCAGTACGTCGGCTGCTGCGTCGACCCCGCTCTCCGCGAGGTGGAGTACGCGACGCGCCGCAGGCGGGGTGACGCTCCCTTCCCTGATGATGTCCGCGATCAGCGCGCCGTCGACCAGGTTGACGAGCCGCGCATCGGGGAGCTCTCGCGCGAAGACGGCGGATAGCGGCTCGACGAGTGCCTGTGCGGTGTAGATGGCTGCGATGGTCATACTCTCTTCTCCTTTTTCGGGCCAGGTCTGGTGATCCTTGCCGACGAGCATCGTAACATGTTACAAGAGAAGAGCGAAGGGGGCCCAGATGGAGTTCACGTCACGGGACGCAGCCGAGCAGAAGCACCGCCTGATCGTTCTCACCGACATGGAGAACGAGCCGGACGATTCCCAGACTATGGTCAAGCTTCTCATGTACTCGAACGAGATCGATATTGAGGGCCTCGTCGCGGTCACTTCGCGGTGGCTTCGCGAGGAGACCTTCCCGTCGTCGATCGTCGACCGGATCCACGCCTACGGGATCGTGCGCCCGAATCTGATGCGCCACGCGACCGGATGGCCCGACGCGGACCTCCTCCTGTCGCGGACCGGTGGCGGGCAGCGGGGGTTCGGCATGCAGGCCGTCGGGGACGGCGAAGCGAGCCGCGGCTCACGGCTGATCGTCGAGGCGGTCGACAGGGACGATCTGAGGCCCGTGTGGGTCGCGATCAACGCCGGGGCGAATACGCTTGCTCAGGCGCTCTGGGACGTCCGTCGCGAACGGTCGCAGGCCGATGTCGAGCGCTTCATCTCCAGATTGCGTGTCTACGACGATTCCGGCCAGGACGACGCCGGCGCCTGGATCTGCCACACCTTCCCCGACATCTTCTACATCCGAAGCCGATCGCAGGTCTTCGGTCTCTTCGGGCCCAGCTTCGGCCTCGGTCCCCAGCCGTGGAAACCGCTCAACCAGTTCGACTGGCTCGAGACGCACGTGCGCACCAGGCACGGCATACTCGGTGCGCTCTGTCCCCAACGAATCTGGGTGTCTCCGCCGTGGAACAGCTCGTCACCGGGCGGCACGCCGGAGGGCGAGCTCAGGATCGCGAAGGCGTTCATGGACGGCGGCGGCACGACGACGTGGCTCGGTCTCGCGAACAAGGGACTCTTCGAGCCCGAGGAGATCTCCTGGGGCGGCTGGGGTGGGCGGTTCTCCCGGACGAAGGAGCAGGTACCAGCGGGTCAGTACCAGGTCGACGAGCTCGAGAAGCCGTACGAGCCGTTTCTCATGTATCCCCAGGCGCAGGACACCTCGGTCGGGTACCCCGACCCCGATGAGCCGGTGTTCGCCTTCTCGGGGGTACAGGGTGGTGTTCCCTACTATCCGAAGGACTTCGCACCGCTGTGGCGGTGGCGAGGCGACTACACGCGCGATTTCCAGGGTCGCATGGACTGGTGCGTCGCCGAGCCCGACGAGGCGAATCACCATCCCGTGGCCGATCTGATGGGCGATCGCAACCGCGCCGTCGCGAGGATCACCGCCGCGCCGGGCGAGACGCTGCGGCTCGACGCCTCCGGCTCGACCGACCCGGGCGGTCGCGAGCTTCGCTTCGAATGGAGCCTCTACCCGGAGGCAGGCACCTGTCCGCTTCCGGTCCCCATCGACGGCGCGGACGCCCCGGCGGCCTCGGTGTCGATCCCCGCCGACGCCTCCGGGCTCCAGATCCACGTGATCCTCCGCGTCACGAACGCTCACCCGGAGGTGCCGCTGACCTCGTACCGCCGCGTGGTGATCGATGTAGCCGACTGACGCGGCGCGGCGCGATGCTCAGAAGAACGCGTCGATCGATGCCCCCTCGGCGACGACGGTGAACGCGTTGAGCCGACGGAACCGACGGTCGCTCCGAGACTTCGCTTCGGCGGCGTCGGCGCGCTGGTAGCGCAGCTCGTAGGTGAGCGGCGTCTCGAAGGTGAACGGCATCATCTCGTCGAGCGACGCGGCGGCACTCGAGGCCGCCTCCTCGAGCTCGGCCTGCGCGCGCGCCGGACTCTTTGAGAGCGCCATGTTCCGTCCAAGCCCGCGTTTCGTCTCGACGAGCCGGGCCCACGGGAAGAACTCGCCGGCTTCCGCGCATCCTGCCCGGTCGGAGGCGACCATGATGACCGGAACGCCCGCCGCTCCGGCGATCGCACCGTCGATCGCCATCTCGCCCACCTCGCGTCCGTTGACCTTCATGTACTGGTAGGTGACCGACGAGTACGAGTGCGCGAGGATCGCGTCGACGGTCCCCTCCATCGCGTGATACCCGAGGAGCACGACGCCGTCGTAGCCCTCCGCGATGATCGACATGCGCCGCTCGTCGCCCACGCCTCCGAGCACGAGGCATCGCTCGTCGAGCTCGTCGTAGCGCAGGTTGAGGCTCCCGTTGTGGTTGTCCCAGACGACGACCTCGTCGGCCCCCGCTGTGAACAGCCCCCTCGCGACCGCGCTCGCCTCGCGTGTCGCTTCCCTCTTTGCAAACTCCAGGTCGCGCGAGCCGTTCATCGACTGGCCTCGCTCGCCGAAGACGCAGGCGAGCCCTTCGGCGTCGACCGCTACGAAGAATCGCATGGAACCTCCTCCGCCTGACGTCATGACCGATTCGGGCCGAACCGTCAAGGCGTCGCGTCCTCAGGCGCTCTGGTTCGCCGCGCGCCGATACTCGACCGGCGTCATGCCGTGGTGGCGCTTGAAGAGCCGTGTGAAGCTCTGGACGTTTCCGTACCCTACGCGAGCCGCGACCTCCTGCACCTGAAGCGAGGGATCGTGGAGAAGCTCTTCTGCACGGTGCAAGCGGAGCGTCGACAGGTGCTCGAAGACCGTGCTGCCCGTATGCGCCTTGAAGACCATATTCAGATAGCGCCCGGAGATGAAGACCGCCTCGGCGACGTCCTCGACCGAGATGCTCTCGGCGAGGTGCTCCTCGAGGTAGTCGATCGACCGACGCACGAGATCCTCGTGGTGTTCGGATTTTACCCGGTGAAGCTCCCGAATGGTCGTCCGAATCTCGCGCTCGAGCAGCGTCACGAGCTCTTCGGTGTGCGAGGAATCGTGGACCACAGCGTAGAGACGTCTGCGGCGCTCGGGGGCGTCCTCGTCGCGGGCGGAGCTCGGCAGGATTCCATCGATCAGTAGTCCGAGCTCGTAGAAGGCGAAGCGGACGTAGGTGACGTCATCCTCGGAGCGGTCGCGCGCGGTACGCGAGAACTCCCGGAGCGCCGCGGCGGCGCGCTCCTCATCCTGATCGCGGATCGCCGCGAGCACCGGCTCGTCCCCAAGGTCGAGCGCGTCGGTTCGATCCGACTCGGCGGCGCGGTTGAAGTCGTAGATGACCGCGTCGTCTCCGAAGAAGGCGCGGTGCTCGAGCTGCTCTTCGGCCTCCGCGAAGTGCGCCGGGATCTCCGTTGTGTCGTCGAATTGAGTCGACAGCGCCAGCGATACTTCCAGATCTCGCTCGCTGAGGAAGTCGCGCAACCCCGACAAGATCACGTACACCGTGTGCGAATCCGAATCGGTGTTCACGATCGTCGCAACGCGGCCGTCGTGCGTCTCTGCCGCGACGAACGTCAGCGTCTCTTCGTGGGATTGGAGGTACGATTCGATCGAGCGGCGAAGAAGCGAGCCCTTCTGCTGTTGGCGCGTCTCCGCAATCGCCACGTGCAGATGGCTGCGGCGAAGGTGCACGCCGAGCACCGACAGAATCGCGTCGAAACGCTCGGTATCCCAGCTCTCGGTATGAAGGAACTCTTCGAGCGAATACTTGCGGAAGTAGGGGAGCGCGGTGCGATAGCGTTCGTCTAGCTCGAGATTCTTCGCGAGGAGCGCTCGGATGGCCGCGTCGACGACCTCGTACTCGTTCTGTTCTCGCGCCGCCGGACCGAGGAGACCGCGCGCCTGCTTTACGAGCATCGACAGCGGTGCCTGCAGCCGACGCGTCGTTGCCCAGAGCAGGAAGCCGGAGAGAATGAGCACGCCGGTGACCGATACCAGAATCAGTCGGCGAACGAGCGCGGCGGCGCTCACCACCTCGTCGTACGGTTGGAGGTAGAGAACGCGCCACTCGAGCGTTTCCGTCCGGTCCTGGACGACCGAGTAGCGCGTTTCTCCGATCGTCATCGTCGCGCCGGCCGGATCCGCGGCGAGTACGGCGGTCGGGTCCGTACCGAGCGGTGCCGCTGATCGTGGATAGACGATCTCGCCGAGCTCGTCCACCACGACGAACCGCGACGACTCGTCGACGAAAGCCAACGCGTCGAAGAACGCGTCGTAGTCGACGTTGACGACGACGAACGCGGTGAGACGCCGGCTGAAAAAGGGGAACGAGCGCATGAACGAGAGAACCCGAGCGCCGTTCGTGGTCCGCCGTCCGATCACCGAGAGCTCGTCCCGCTTCGGAACCGCCAGGATCGACTGGTCCGAAAACGATGCCTTGTCGGTCTTCGTGTCGCCGAGCACGTAGTCGTGCCGCGAGTCGTAGAAGTGGATCGACGTGATCCACTCGTGCGACTGGACGATGCTCTCGAAGCTGCGGATCACGTCGCGCATCACGAGGAGGCTGGAAGCGCCCGAGTCTCCCGACCAGATCAGCCGGAACACCTTGTCGTTATAGACCGTCTGGTAGGTGAGATTGTCAACCTTGTCGAGCCGCTCCTCGAGAATGGCCACCTTGCTGCCGAGCTCGCGCCGGCTCGACACGGCGGTCTGCCTGATGATGTGCTCGCTGCTGAACCGGACCGCGAGAAAACCGACTGCACCCAGGCACGCGGCGGTGATCGCGAGGTATACGACGATGTTTCGGACGAGCACCGACCAGTTCAACCCGAGAAGCCTGGCCGATGATGGTTGCTCGTGTTCCACTTCCCGATAACACTACGATATCCGGATTCGATCGTCGAGTGCTCCTGATCCGACGGCCATTTCCGTTATTGACCGTTTACAGGCGCGATGGTCGGGCGCAGAATCGAAATGTGTCGGGTGACAACGGGCGTGCCCGTAGACCAGGTCGTCCCGACGAACGTTTCAAGGAGGTTTCTATGAGACGTACTGCATTGCTCATGGTGCTTCTCCTGAGCTCGACGCTTGTCTTCGCAACGGGACAGGCCGAGGGCGCAGGCGACGCAACCGCGGAACGACCCGTGATTCGGGTCCTGACAGGGGGTTGGTTCGGCACCGACTACAACGAGGTCGAGACGACGAAGATCATGGAGGAACGGTTCGGTGTCGAGTTCGAGATCACAGCGACCGGTTGGGGCAACGAGTATCGTCAGCGCCAGCAGATCATCATGGCGTCCGGCGACTACCCGGAGATCATGACGATCGAGAACAACGCGGTGGAAATTGACTACGGCACGAGCGGCGCACTGCTCCCGCTGAACGAACACTTCGACGACTACCCCAATCTTGCCAACTACATCCCGCCCGAGCAGTGGGACGTCATGCGCCTGCCGGACGGGAACATCTACACGGTTCCGACGACGAGCGCTCTCGCCGACGGCACGCCCATCTCCCAGACGCGCGTCCTGAACTACCGGACCGACTGGCTCGAGCAGCTTGGTTACGAGATTCCGGAGACGACGGAGGAGTACTTCGAGGTGGCCGTCGCGTTTTCGACACAGGACCCCGATGGCAACGGCGAGGACGACACCTACGCGGTTGGTGGCCAGGACGGCGACATCGGTTTCTTCGCAGCGCACTTTGCGGCATTCGGCGCCGGCCGCAGCATCTGGACCGACATTGACGGCGAGATCGTGAACCTCGCGCTCCAGCCCGGGGCTAAGGATGCGCTGAAGTATCTGAACCGGCTATGGGAAGCCGGCGCGATCGATCCGGAATGGATCACCGACAACAGCGACCGTTGGCGACAGAAGTGGCTGACCGGCGTGTTCGGTGCACCCTACATCTTCGGGCATTTGGCCGACAAGAACAACTACGATGGCTTTCGCGAGCAGTTCAAGGCCAATGTCCCGGACGGGGAGTGGGAGATCGGGCCTCCGCTCGCAGCACCTGGCTACGAAGACGTAGCGTTCGGTAGCGACAAGCTGTCCACACGAGGTTGGATGCGCTCGACGATCGTCGGTCAGGCTGAGAACGCCATGGCGGCACTCCCGATCCTCGATTTCATGGCGAGCGAGGACGGTCGTTTCCAGTACACGTACGGCAAGGCAGGAACCGACTACGAGATCAACGCCGACGGCAGCGTAACGGTCCTTGCAGACGAGGAGCGCAAGGCGGAGTACGGCATCAACCTGTATCACGTACCTATCATTCGACCAGCGTCCTTCGCCCACATGTCCGCGTACTACCAGGACCGGCTGGCTCTCTGGGAGGCGGAACGGAAGACGCGCGCGACCGACTATCTTCTGATTCCGGAGGTCGGAGAGTACAACCAGATCCTCGAAGACTACGTGGAAGGCGAGTTCGTCAAGATGATCATTGGTGAAACCCCCATCGACGGCGGTTACGAGCGCTTCGTCGAAGAGTTCAACCGCCGCGGCGGTACTGAGCTCAAGGAAGCGCTCAACGCCGCGTACAACCAGTAAGACTCAACGACATCAGCACATGTAGAAACTGGCCCGGCAGGCGCGCCTGCCGGGCTCTTTGAACGAGGGACCATGGCCACCACCGACACGACGCCGAAGACGTCCTCTGCAATACTGACGAAGACGCAAGTGCGCTACGCCAGGCGAAAACACCTCGATCGCAGCAAGTATCTGTACATTCTCCTGATTCCTCCGGTCGTTTACTTTCTCATGTTCCGGTATGCGCCCATGTTCGGGCTTGTCATTGCCTTCAAGGACTACAACGTCTTTCGGGGGATGGCCGACAGCCCATGGGTAGGGCTGGACAACTTTCGGAACATCTTCGCGTCTCCGGATTTCTGGCAGGTGTTCCGCAACACGCTCATCATCAGTTTCTACAAGATCGCCGTGGGTTTTCCGGTTCCTATTCTTCTCGCGTTGTTAATGAACGAGATGAGGAGCCGGAAGTTCCAGCGAACGACGCAGACGCTCCTCTATCTGCCTTACTTCATCTCGTGGACCGTCATCGGCACAATCATCCTGGTTATCTTCTCCCCGAGCTCGGGGGTTCTGTCGGAGGTCAGCGTGTGGCTTACCGGCGGGCGACTCAATCTGCTCGCGAGTAGGAGTCACTTCCGCGGAATCCTTGTCGTCACCGACATCTGGAAGACCGCCGGGTGGGGTACGATTATCTACCTCGCGGCGCTGAGTACGATCGATCCACAACTCTACGAAGCGGCGATCGTCGACGGCGCGAACCGGTGGCAGCAGATCTGGCGGATCACCCTGCCGTCGATCACGGGAGTGATCGTGCTGTTGCTGATCATGCGCATCGGCTGGATCATGTACGCCGGGTTCGAGCAGATTCTCGTGCTTCAGAACCCCGTTGTGCGCGACGTGAGCGACATTTTTGACACCTACGTCTATCGCGTGGGACTCGGTCGGGGGCAGTACAGCTTCACCGCGACCGCCGAACTGTTCAAGTCGGTCACCGGCCTGATACTGATACTCGGTGCCGACCGGTTCGCGAAATTGATGGGCGAGGAGGGGCTCCTGTGATCGCTGCGCAAACAACCGGAGAGAAGATCTTCTCCGCCATCAACTATCTCTTGTTTGGGTTGCTCTGCCTGACGATGGTATACCCGTTGTGGTATATCCTCATGTACTCGTTTTCCAGCGAGGCAAACTATCAGAGCTTCTACCTCCTTCCCGAAGGGTTCACCCTCGACGTCTACGCGAAGGTCTTCGAGGACGGGCGGGTCTTCTCCGGGTTCGGGAATTCGGTCATCATTGTGACCGTCGGTACCGCGATCAGCATGATGTTGACGATCTTCGCCGCCTTCCCCATATCCCAGCGGTATCTCTACGGACGCCGGCTAGTCACCACGTTCTTCGTGTTCACGATGATCTTCAACGGGGGGATCATTCCCACCTACCTCGTCGTACGCGCCTATGGGATGGTCGACACGCTCTGGGCGTTGATGCTTCCGCAGGCGGTCATCGTCTACAACCTGCTCATCATGACCAGGTTTTTTGCCGGCATACCGGAGAGCCTGATCGAGTCTGCCTACATAGACGGCTACAACGACATTGGCATCCTTTTCAAGATCGTGCTTCCGCTCTCAGGGGCGGTTCTCGCGGCCGTGGGTCTCTTCTACGCCGTCTTCATCTGGAACGGCTTCCTTCCGGGGCTGATCTACATCAACGACCCGAAGAAGTTGCCGCTGCAAACGGTCCTCTACAAGATCGTGAAGGCTCAGGTCGCGACCGAGATGGGCAGCAATATCCTCGCGATGATGCCGGAGGCGATCAAGATGGCAACCGCCTTTCTGACCGTCCTCCCCATCCTCCTCGTCTATCCGTTCCTGCAGAAGTACTTCATGAAAGGTGTTATGCTGGGCTCCATAAAGGGGTAAGCATGAAAATCACCGATCTCAAGTGCGCGATCATCGGCGACCAGCCGACGGTTCGCATCTCGACCGACGCCGGGATCGACGGCTACGGCGCGGCCGAGCGGGCGAAGCACTACATCAAGCCGCACGTCATGTTCTACAAGGACTACATCATTGGCGAGGACCCTCGCGACGTGCAGCGGGTGGTGGACCGGATCCGCAAACTCGGCGCGTTCAAGCCGTGGGGCAGCGCGGTCAGCGCGATCGAGGTGGCGCTGCTCGACATTGCAGGGAAGGCGTACGGCGTTCCGATTCATCGGCTGCTCGGCGGCAAGCGGCGCGATCGAGTTCGGATGTACCGGACCGGTGCGTACGACACCCGCGCGACGACTCCGAAGGAATACGCGGACACCGTCCGCCGGGCGCTCGCCGATCCGGCCGGGTGGACGATGATCAAGCAGGCTGTCGGCTTTCACGGCACGATGGCCACGGAGGCACCCGGGTACTTCTACGGCGATCCGCGCACCGGTCCGCCGCACCCGAACGCCGGGCTGCTCACGGCCAAGGGGCTGAAGCACACGGTGGCGTGCGTCGAGGCGATGCACGAGGCCGCCGCAGACAAGCTGGGGATCGCGCTCGACTGCGGGCCCGGGTGGACCGTGCCGGACGCGATCAGGTTCGGCAAGGCGATCGAGCCGTACGACATCCTCTGGATCGAGGACCTCATCACCGGCGACTACGCGCCGCACACGAGCCCGGCCGAGTTCCGGGAGGTTACCCGCGCGACCTCTACGCCCACGCACACCGGCGAGCAGGTCTACCTGCGCAACAACTTCCGCGAGCTCATCGAGACGCACGCGGTGCGCGTGGTCGGACCCGATCCGCTCGACGTGGGCGGCCTCACCGAGATCAAGTGGGTCGCCGAGTACGCGGATATGCACGGAGTGCTGATGGCGCCGCACGGGATCGGCAACGGCCTCATCGGTTTCGCCGCGATCGTGCAGACCGCCGCGACGATGCCGGACAACTACATCGCGAGCGAGTGCCCCTCGGCGGCAGCCAAGACCGACTGGTGGGCCGACATCGTCGACTGGCTCCCCGATCCGGTCGTCCGGGACGGTCACGTCGAGGTGTGGGATCGGCCCGGCCTCGGCGTCTCGCTCGTCCCGGAGAAGGCCGCGAAGCACCTCCGCGACGAGGACAAGGACTTCTTCGACTGATCGGGCTCGACGTCCCGCGGCGCGTGTAAAGCCTGCCCGATCCTGGGTGGTGGCATGAATCTTGCAGTGCATAGGAGGGAGGATCGATGCCACGCAATACGGGTCGGGTGGCCGCGGTACGCGGAAGCGTGCTCGACGTACGCTTCGAGGAGGCGCTGCCCTCCATTCGGAACCAGCTCCGCACGCCCGAAGGCCACGAGCCTCGCGTCATCGTCGAGGTACTCCAGCACATCAACCGCGAGGTCGTCCGGTGCGTCGCGCTCACCCCCACCGAGGGGCTCGCCCGCGGTACGACGATGGTCGACACCGGCGGCCCCATCGCGATCCCGCTCGACGAGTCGATCCTCGGGCGCATGATCAACGTGTTCGGGGAGCCGATCGACAAGGGCGAGCCGCTTTCCGGTCGGCCCACGCCCATCTACCAGGAACCGGTCCCGCTGCGCGACCAGGAGACGGGGCGAGAGGTGTACGAGACCGGTATCAAGGCGATCGATGTCCTCACGCCGCTCGAGAACGGCGGTAAGGCCGGCCTCTTCGGCGGGGCCGGGGTCGGCAAGACGGTCCTCATCATGGAGCTCATCAACAACGTCGCGCAGTTCCACGAGGGTCGAAGCGTCTTCTGCGGGATCGGCGAGCGCAGCCGCGAGGGAGAGGAGCTCTACCGCGAGATCCGCGACGTGAACGTCCTCGAAAACGCGGTCCTCGTGTTCGGGCAGATGAACGAGCAGCCGGGGGCGCGTTTCCGCGTCGGGCACACCGCGCTCACGGTGGCCGAATACCTGCGCGACAGCAGGCGCCAGGACGTGCTGTTGCTCGTGGACAACGTCTTCCGCTTCATCCAGGCCGGTGCCGAGGTCTCGGGTTTGCTGGGAAGAATCCCCTCGCGGGTCGGGTATCAGCCCACGCTCGGGAGCGAGCTCGCCGAGTTCGAGGAGCGCATCACGAACACGAAGAGCGGGTCGATCACCTCCGTACAGGCGGTCTACGTCCCCGCCGATGACTTCACCGACCCGGCGGCGGTCCACACGTTCGGACATCTGTCGGCGAGCATCGTGCTCTCGAGGAAGCGCGCGAGTCAGGGGCTCTATCCGGCGATCGACCCCCTGCGGTCGCAGTCGAAGATGCTTACCCCTCTGATCGTCGGTGAGCGCCACTACAACCTCGCCCGGGAGATCCGACGCACGCTCGCCGAGTACGAGAGCCTCAAGGACATCATCGCGATGCTCGGCATGGAGGAGCTCTCGGCCGACGACAAGCGCACCGTCAACCGCGCGCGACGCCTCGAGCGCTATCTCACGCAGCCGTTCTTCGTGACCGAGCAGTTCACCGGTCAGGAGGGACGCGCGGTCTCGCTCGACGAGGCACTCGACGGATGCGAGCGCATCCTCGCCGGCGAATTCAGCGCCGTCAACGAACGGGAGCTCTACATGATCGGGGCGGTCGACGAGATCGACATGGAAGAATCCGAAGACGACGAGGAGGTGACGGCGTGACGCTCCAGGTGTTCGTCCCGTCGGAAACCCACGGGTTCTACGACCTCAAGCTCGTCGACGTGGAGTCCGACATAGGGAGGCTGACGCTCCTGCCGCACCACGTCGACTGCGCCGCGGCGCTCCGAGCTGGTCTCGTGCGCATCCGCGACGATCGGGGCGAGGATCACTACCTGGGTATCGACGGCGGTACGCTCGTGAAGACGGGCGAAGAGGTGCTGATCTCTACGCCGCGCGCGGTCGTCGGACGAGCGCTCGGCCAGATTCACGAGGAGCTCGCCGAGCGCCGCCGCCGCCGTATCCAGCGGGAGAAGGAAGCGCAGAAGGCGCTGGCGCGCCTCGAGGTCGAGCTCGCCCGGTCGGTGTTCGAGCGGGAGGCACAGACGTGAGTGACCGTGAACAGGAGCTTGAGAACGAGCTCAAGCGTCGCGAGCAGAGCAGGCTGCGCGCGAAGCGCAAGAAGGATCACTCGTGGTTCGGTCTGGGCATGCTCGGGCTCGTCGGATGGGCGTTCGCGATTCCCATGCTCGCTGTGCTCGCCGTCGGCATCTGGCTCGATACCCGCGGCGACTCCGAGTATTCGTGGTCGCTCATGGGCGTGTTCGTCGGCGCCGCGATTGGCGGAGCGAACGCGTGGTACTGGGTGAAGAACGAGCAACGGAAAATCGAGGAGGACGAGCAGGATGAGTCTTGATCCAGGAGGTCTCTTACTCGGAATCATAGCCGGGCTTGCCGCCGGCGCGCTCTACTTCGGCGGGCTCTACACCACCACGAGGTGGTTCGCGACGAGCAGACGCCCCGGGCTCGTGATGGCGTTCAGCTTCGTGGGGCGCACGCTCGCGATCGTCGGGACGGCGATTCTCGTCGCAACGACCCTCGGTGCGGCGCCGCTCCTCGCGTTCGCCGTCGGGCTCACCCTCGCCCGGGTCGCGCTCATCGCCTGGGTCCGTCGCGGGCTCAGCGGCGCGGACGCGGCCGCCGGGAGGAGGAGCTCATGAGACCCACGCCCGACGGCATCGTCTTCTGGCAGCACGGCTTCGTCGTCATCAACGGGACCATCGTCTTTACGTGGTTCGTCATGGTGGTGCTCGTCGTCGTCTCGGTTCTCGCGACACGGAATCTGTCGACCGGGCGCAACGTCTCGTGGTGGCAGAACCTGCTCGAGGCGATCGTGGGGACGGTTCGCAAGCAGATGCGCGAGATGCTCGGCCGCGGCGGGCTCAACTACCTGAGCTTCATCGGCACGCTCTTCCTGTTCATTTCGGTCGCCAACCTGCTCACCGTCCTTCCGTATTACGATCCTCCGACCGGGTCGTTCTCGCTCGCCGCCGCGCTCGCGGTCGCGGTGTTCGTCGCGGTGCCCGTCTTCGGCGTCACCGAGCAGGGAGTCGGCGGATACCTCAAGCACTACGTACAACCGTCGCCGCTGATGCTGCCGTTCAACATCATCAGCGAGCTCTCACGGACGCTGTCGCTCGCTGTCCGTTTGTTCGGCAACATCATGAGCGGCACGATGATCGTGGGTATCCTGCTCACGATCGCACCCATTCTCGTACCGCTCATCATGGAGGCGCTCGGACTACTCATCGGGCAGATCCAGGCGTACATCTTCGCGGCGCTCGCGACCGTCTACATCGGTTCGGCGATTCGAAGCCGCGACACGCAGGAACGCAAACAACTCCGCGAAACATCAGAAGGAGCAGACAATGGATAGTGTTTCTCTCATTGGTATGGTGTCGATCATCGTCGCCGGAGCGACGATCATGATCGGCTCGATCGCCCCGGCGCTCGGCGAGGCGCGCGCGCTCGACCGGGCTCTGTCTTCCATGGCCCAGCAGCCCGACGAGGCGAACCGGATCAGCCGGACGCTCTTCATCGGGCTCGCGATGATCGAGTCGACGGCGATCTACGCCTTCGTCATCTCGATCATTCTCATCTTCGTGAACCCGTTCTGGACGCAGGTCACGGGCGGTTAGGCGGGAGGCTACGATGCAGTTCGATCTGTTCACCTTTCTTGCCTCGCTGTTCAACTTCCTCGTCCTGCTCGCTCTCCTGCGCGTCTTTCTCTTCAAGCGGGTGACGCAGGCGATGGACGCGCGCGAAGAGCGCATCGCGAACAACTGGGACGAGGCGGAGAGCGAGAAGCAGGAGGCCGAGCAACTCCGCGCAGAGTACGAGCGGCGCATGGAGGAGGCCGACGAAGAACGCGACGAGATGCTCGAGCAGACGCGCCGCGAGGTCGATCGCGAGAAGCGCAAGCGCCTCGAACAGGTGAGCGACGAGGTGGAGGAGAAGCGGCGCGATTGGCTCCAGGCGCTCGAGTCCGACCAGCAGCGCCTCGTGCAGTCGGTGCGTGAGGAAGTGGGACGGGCGACCGTGGAGAGCACTCGGTCAGCGCTCACTGCCCTTGCCGGGACCACGCTCGAGCGCCAGATGGTCGAACGGCTGCTCGAACAGATCGGAGAGCAGGGCGGGCATGAGCTCGGCGATTCGTTCGAGGGTGCCAAGATCGAGGTCACGACCTCGAGCGAGCTATCCGACGAGGAACGCGAGCGTATCGGCGCGCGCATCGGCGAGTTCGCCGAGCCGTCTTCCCTCGATTTCCGCGTCTCGGACGATCTCGTGTGCGGTCTGCGCATGCGAATCGACGACCAGGAGATCGGCTGGTCGATCGCCGATCACATGGCCGAGCTCGAAACCGACGTGGCGCAGCTCGTCGAATCGAGGTAGCGATGAACGAACGCTCGCAGGTCGACATAGACCGACTGCTCGACGCCTCGCGCGACGTCGCTCGCGCGGTGGCCGACCGTGCTGCCGAGCAGGCGGGTACCATTCGCGTGTCGGAAGTCGGGCGCGTGACGTACGTAGGTGAGGGCGTGGCGCGCGTCGCCGGTCTACCGGGCGTGGCGAGCCAGGAGCTCGTCGAGTTCGACTCCGGTGCGCGCGGGACGGCCTTCTCGCTCGAGGAGAACGAGGTCGCCGTGATGCTCGTCGACCGGGCCGAGCTCGTCGCGGCCGGCGACCGTGTCCGCCGCACCGGCCGGGTCGTCAGCGTACCCGTGGGTGATCAGCTGCTCGGACGCGTGATCGACCCGCTCGGCCGCCCGCTCGACGGTGGCGGCGCGATCGAGGAGAACGAGTGGCGGCGCGTCGAGCAGCCGAGTCCCGGCATCATGGACCGCGATCCGGTCAACCGCCCGTTGCAGACGGGGCTGCAGGTCGTCGACGCGCTCATCCCGATCGGCCGGGGACAGCGCGAGCTCATCGTCGGCGACCGCCAGACCGGCAAGACCGCGATCGCGATCGACACGATCATCAACCAGCGCGACACCGACGTCATCTGCGTCTACTGCGCGGTGGGTCAGCGGACATCGGCCGTCTCGCGCGTCATCGACGACCTGCGCACCCACGAGGTGCTCGACTCCTCGGTCGTGGTCGTCGCGACCGAAGACGACCCTCCCGGCGCGAACGTCGAGTGTCCCTACGCCGCCACCAGCGTCGCCGAGTACTTCGTCGACCAGGGCCGCGACGTGCTCATCGTCTACGACGACCTCACGCGTCACGCGCGCAGCTACCGCGAGCTGAGCCTGCTCCTGCGTCGACCGCCCGCGCGCGAGGCGTACCCGGGCGACATCTTCTACGTGCATTCGCGCCTGCTCGAGCGGGCGACCCAGATGGACACCGAGCACGGAGGCGGATCGCTCACCGCGCTTCCCATCGTCGAGACCCAGGAAGAGAACCTTTCGGCCTACATTCCGACGAACCTGATCTCGATCACCGACGGTCAGATCTACCTCTCGCCGACGCTCTATCAGAAGGGCGTATTGCCGCCGGTGGACGCCGGCCGGTCGGTCTCGCGCGTCGGCGGATCGGCGCAGGCCGCACCGTACCGCGCCGTCGCAGGCGATCTGCGACTCTCCTACTCGCAGTTCGAGGAGCTCGAAAACTTCGCCCGCTTCGGCGTCCGGCTCGATGAGGAGACCCAAGCGACGCTCGCCCGCGGGCGGCGCGTGCGCGAGTTGCTCAAGCAGCCGCAGTACCAGCCGCTCTCGGTCGCCGAGCAGATCGTCGCGCTCACCGCGGTGACCAACGGTCGGTTCGATCGTCTTCGGCTCGATCGCATTCAGGCGGCAAAGAAGCGGGTACGCGAGGCGCTGATGGCCGAGCGCGAGGACCTCGCGACGAAGCTCGACCGCGGCGACGCGCTCGACGATGAAGAACAGGCAGGGCTGCTCGAGCTCATCGACGGCGTCGTCGAGGAGATGCTCGATGGCGACTAAGCGGGCGCTCGAGCGGCGCATCGCGAGCACGCAGGACATGTCTTCCATCGTGAGTACGATGAAGGCGCTCGCCGCGGTAAACGTACGGATCTTCGGGCAGGCGCGCGACGCGATCGAGAAGTACATGGACACCGTCGAGCGCGGCCTGCAGGTCGTATTGACGAGCGACCACGACGGGATCGAGCCGGGCGCCCAGGTGCGCGGCCCGCGGGGGCCCGGCGGAGGCACGCGCCCCCCGCAACCCGGCGGTGGCGTGCCGTCGATGGGAGCGGGCGCCGGTGTCGGCCTGTTCGTCTTTGGAGCTGTACAGGGCATGTGCGGCCAGTTCAACGATCACATCGCGAGGGAAGCCTCGGAATACGCCTCCCGCTTCGCGGGCGACGCGCAGGTGGTCGCCGTCGGTCCACGCGTCGGCGCGCGGCTCGCCGACCGCGGCTTCCTCGTCGAGCGGAGCGTGGACATGACCGGCTCGCTCGACAGCCTGCCGCGCGTGGTCGACGACTGTATCGTCGCGATGGATCAGCTTCGCAGCAGGGGAATCGGTCGGGCAATCGTGTTCTACAACGCGGCCGGCGGGCAGTCGTCGTACGAGCCGCATCACGAGCTCATCCTGCCCATCAACGAGGCTTGGCTGGGTCGGATCGTGCGGCGCACCTGGCCCACGCGTTCGCTACCGGCGGGGGGGGCCCCGCGCGCCCACCCGCTCCCCCC
>CAYWJH010000069.1:0-17318 GCA_964458555.1 uncultured Spirochaetaceae bacterium
AACAGGTACTCGACGCCCGCGGTCAGATGGGCGAAGCCGAGCACCGGTATCGCCGCCTCTACCGAGACAGCAATCAGCGGCAGGAGATCCTCCGCGCGACGATAGTAGCCGTCGTCTGAGACATCCCCCTCTTCCCTGAGGTCGACGTACGCCACTCCACCACCGAACCCGACACCGACGGTTGCGGGGTAGTCGTCGCCCACCATCCGTGAGATCGCGGAGAGTCGAACCAGCGCCATGTCGGCGGACGATCCGTAGACGTCCCCTTCGACGTCGAACCCCACGTCGGAGAGGAGCCGCGTGACACTGAGGGCGAGCCCCACGTTCGGATTGAAGAACCACGCCGGCTCGACGAAGAAGCCGTGGACGTTCTTGAGCCCGCCGGATGCTACGGCCGTGCTGGTGCCGTCTGGGGCAGTCACCGACAGCACGCCCGCGAAGGCTGGATCGAGGAACATGAACCCGACCAGGCCCCCGCGCAGCCTGAACGAGCCTGTTCCCGAACCGAAAAGCCCCGCGGAGGCGTCGGGGGTCGACTCGCCGCCGGGCATCGCGCCGGAGCGCGTCTCGTCGACAGCGGGCTGTTCGGCTGCCGGCTCCGGGGTCGAGGGTGCGGGATCACGCTCGTCCTCGTCCTGCCCGCCGGCGGAGGGCGTCCCGCTCGAGACGATCCTCCCGGCGTCCGAACCCGACCCCGCGACGTCGAGCTTGTACTGCGGCAGCTCCCTCCACCCGGCGTTGATCGCGATGCTCACGTAGACCTCGCCGCCGGCCACATCCTTGCGAGCGGCGATGTACGCGGCGACCGCGTCGTTGCCGTTGGTGATGGGAGCCGCATGGTTCCAGTTGCCGTGGTCGGCAAAGGGGGCTCGACCGTACACCGTCCCGAGGTACCCGTCCGGCATATCACCCGGCTTGTACGCGAGCAGAATCTCGAACCCCTCGCGCTCGAGGAACGAGAGGTAGGTCGCGTAGATGGAGAAGGTCGACGTTCTGCTCGGCGCGTTGTAGAGCGTCATCCACACCTCGCCCTGCACGGTTTGCGTCTCGCCGTCGCTCAATGCGATCGTGTACTCGCCGAATTGGCTTATCTCCTGTTTCTAGATTTCCGCGCCGTCGAATCGTCCGATGAGCGGGTGGTCGACGCCGTCTTCGGCAAAACCGAACGATGCAACGAGCACAACAAGAACGGATACACAGGCGACACGACGAGTCATGGCCTACCTCCTGATGACGATGCGCTCATGCTATCAGGAGAGTGGGAGATCCACAACGAGCGTAGACGCCGGCGCTTGAATTCGGGTGCTGTCGGCCACGCGGTCAGTGGATCGCCAGTACGCTCCCCGCGCGCTTGATCGGGCCGGCATGGTAGCATTATGCTACCAGTATGAGATCGCTTCACGTCCGCCAAGTGGATGAGTCGGTTCTCGAGCGGTTGAAGAGGCTCGCGCAGATGCACCACCGCTCGCTGCAGGGGGAGGTTCGGGCGATCCTCGAAAACGCCTCGCGGCAGGCCCCCGGTGGGAACAGCCGCGAAGGTATCGATCTCGTCACGGTCGAGACGGGTCGAGACGGCACGTGGTCGCGCGACGAGATCTACGATGATAGCGCGCGGTAGCGTGCTCTTCCTGGACACGAACGTCCTGCTCGCCGCGACCGATCGATCTCGCAGCGAGCACGGCGACTGCGTCGCCTTACTCGACAAGGCCGCACCGGCCGGCTGTCACCTCGCCTGCACGCCGCAGATCATCCGCGAGTACCTCGTCGTCGCCACGCGACCGGTCGCAGCCAACGGACTCGGCCTCGGCGTCGCCGACACGCTCGCGAACGTGCGGCAGACATCGTCCCGGGTCACGTTCCTCGAAGAGTCGCGGGAGGTTGCACGGCGGCTCCTCGAGCTGGTCGGCGAGCATGCGCTTGCCGGAAAGCGGATCCACGACGCCAACATCGTAGCGTCCATGAAGGTGCACGGGGTGGAGACGCTCGTCACGTCGAACACCGGGGATTTCGCCGGCCTCCACGGCGGACAGCTGCTCGCACCGGCGGAGGCTGTGAGAGAGCTCGGCCGGCACGACGAGTCGTAGCGGCCCCCGCCTGGCGGCGCGACGCACCAGAAGCGCACGGCAAGCACCGAGGCCCCGGCGCCCCGCGACGCCCCTACTCCCGCATCGCCTCGCCGAAGAGCTCCTCGTCGGTCGGCTCGGTCGACGGAATGGGGTACGAGACCCACGTGTAGTTGAGCATGTGCTCCCACGTCACGTTCGAGCTCGAGCTCGTCCCGCCCCACGACCCGCAGCCGAGCGTAAGCGACATGGGCATGCCGTTCGTCCACGCCCCGGAGTTCGCGAGGCACTGCGGCTGGCGGATCATCACGCGCGAAACGCGCACCGCGGTGGCGAGCTCCATCACGCGATCGTCGTTCGTCGTGTGGATACCGCACGAGTGCCCGGGACCCGAGAAGGTCGTAATCCGGTTCACGAGGTCGACCGCGTCGTCAAACGCCGAGTACCGGTAGACGGCGCAGATCACCGAGAGCTTCTCGCCCGAGAACGGATACTCCCTACCCACGCCCGTCTCCGGCACCAGGAAGAAGGTCTTCCCTTCAGGCAGATCGATGCCGGCGAGCTCGGCGATGCGCGCGGCCGGCTGAGCGACGATCGCGCGGTTCAGGCCCTTCTCGGTCCAGACCGTCGCCTGGAGCTTCTCCTTCTCCTCCGGGCTCACGAGGTAGCCGCCGACCTTCTGCATCTCGTCGAGCATCTGCTCGTAGACCGAGTCGTTGATCAGGATCGAGTTCTCCGTCGAGCAGCTCGTCGCGTTGTCGAAGGTCTTCGAGCGCATGATCTTGTCCGCCGCGTCGGGGAGGTCGGCGGTCTCGTCGACGATCGAAACCGAGTTGCCCGCGCCCACGCCCTGGCTCGGCGTGCCGCTCGAGTACGCGGCCTTCACCATGGGACCGCCACCGGTGGCGAGGACGAGATCGCACTGCCGCATCAGCTCGCTCGACTTGTCGAGCGTGACGTCCTCCACGCCGATGACGAGGTCCTCCGGCCAGCCGAACCGCTCGAGCGTCGCGCGCATCTGCTCGACCGCGCGGTCGTTCGTCTTCTGCGCCTTCGGGTGCGGCGAGAGGATAATGGCGTTCCGCGTCTTGATCGCGAACAGCGCCTTGATGAACGGTGTGGCCTCGCCGTTGGTAACCGGGATGAGCGCACCGATGACGCCCATCGGCTTCGCGATCTTCCTGATGCCGATCTTCGGGTCGTCGAAGACCACGCCCACCGTTTTCTTTCCTATCGTATCGCGGAGCGCCCCGCGGACCTTCACCATCTGCTTCGCGACCTTGTGCGGGCCGTACCCCATGCCGGTATCTTCGGCGCACGAGAGCGCGTACTCCTCGGCAAAGTCGGGCCGTACCCCTGCCCACGCGAGGCGCCTGACCATGAGGTCGACCTCTTCCTGCGAGGCGTACTCGATCCGTGCCTGCGCCGCGCGCGCGCGCTCCATCAACCCTGCTATGTAGCTCTGTGCGTCCTCGTCAGCCATGCCTGCTCCTTTGCGAAGACGGCGACGCGCACCACCGCCGCGGCCGCCGCCGGAAGTCGCGCGCATTCTGACATATTCCGTCGCACTTGTATAGTGGCTAAGCCAAAGATGACAGTCGAGCCGACGCGCGTTCGCCGGCTCGACTACCGGTACCCGAACACCTCGAGGTCGGGAACGCGGACGTAGTGCTCGGTGTCGGCGGTCACGATCGCGCACTCGTAGGCGAGCGCCGCTGCCGCGATCCACAGATCGTTGGAGCCGATGAGCAGCCCGTTGCCGCCGAGGTAGCGGTAGATCCTTCCGTACTCGAATGCCACCGCCCGGGTGATCGCGAGCACGCCGAACGGCTGCAGGAGCCGCTCCAGACGGGCCAGACCCGACGGCGCCACACCGCACGCCATTTCGCCGGCGATCGTTTCGGTGATGTAGAGTCGATCGTCCCGATGCTGATCGAGGAACGCGTGCGCCGATCCTCCGGCCGCCGCGCGCTGCTCGCGCTCGAGGTCGATGAGAAAGGACGTCTCGACGACTATCGCCGCCACTTGTCCTCCGCCGGTCGGTCATCGCGACTCGCGGCCTCGATCCGGTCGAGCTCATCCTCGCCGAGCAGCGCGCCGTCCGAGACCAGCCGCTCGAGGAGCTCGCCGGCCGTGATCGGCACCTCTGGCCACGTCGCGCGCATCACGACCTGGCTGAAGGATTCCCGCTCGCTGCGACGAGCTCGCCGCAATCTGTCGTAGGCTTCCGTCGATACCGAGATCGTCTTCGACGCCATACACAGATTGTACACAGACTGTGTACACAACGCAAGGCCGCGTGAACCATCCGGCGGTCTCGCATCGATCCCTCGCCACTTCGCTACTGCGCGAGCGGGTCCCCCTTCAGCGTCGGCAGCGGTTCGGGCCGCACGAGCACTCCACCCTCCTCGTACGACTCGATCGCGGCGAAGGTGTACTCGAGCGCGGCGAGCGCGTCGCGGCCGGAGGCACGCAGCTTCTCCTTCGGAACCTCGTTGGTGACGTCTTCGAGGAACGCGTGGATCCGGTTCGGGAAGGTGGTGCCGAAGTCGGTTACGCCGCTCTCGGTGACCTCTGGCGGCGGCGACTGGCCGAGCCCCAGATTCTGCGGCTGCGCGGCGTCCTCCGGGTCGGGCGCGGGCCAGTAGCTGATCTTCTCGACGCAGTTTTCGATGCAGAACGTCCCCTTCGACCCGGCAACTTCGACGCTCCACCAGCCGCCGAGTCCAAAGGTGTAGTCGCCGCGCTGGCTCAGCAGATAGCCGACCGCGCCGTTCTGAAACCGCACGTGGATGCTGTTCACGCTGACCATGAGCTCGTTCGCGTTTCGGCGGAAGCCCGGCCGTTCGAAGAACGACTGGACGTGCGTGATGTCGCCGCAGAAGTGGCGCATGATGCTGAACGGATGGTGGAGGAAGGCCTTCACGTGGAAGTAGGGAAAGTCCGCGGACCGTGGCGCGTCGGAGGGCACGAAGCTCGCCTCGCCTCCCGGGAAGCCCATCCGGTGGAGACAATAGCCGAGCTCGCCGATCATCCCGTCGCGCAGGTACTCGTCGGCCTTCTGTGCCGGTTGCGTGAAGTAGTGGTTGAGGTTGCAGCCGAGGTAGAGGTCGAGCTCGGCGGCCTTCGCCACCATCTCGCGCGCCTCCTCAATGTCGTTCGAGATCGGCTTCTCCACGAGCACGTGCTTCCCGGCCTCGAGCGCCTCCATCACCGGCTCGAAGTGCCAGCTCCCGTTCTCGTTCCCGCCGGTGCATACGTCGACGATGTCGAGATCCTCGTTACCCAGCATCTCGCGCACGCTCCCGTACGACTTCACACCGTGCTTGCCGGCGAGCTCGTCGGCGCGGTCCTTGCGCACGTCGGCGATCGCGACGAGCTCGGCGAGATCGTCTGCCACGTGACTCGCCGCGTGATTCCCGCCGATCCCGCGCGCCCCTACGATTCCAACCTTTGCCATGTTGATCTCCTATTCCTGTCTCACGTCTACAATCGTACCGGTTCGCAGCGACTCGATCGCCGCGAAGATCACCCGCAAACCCGCCAGCGCGTCGGCGCCCGATCCGTCGATCTGTGCGGGAGCGACCCCGTCTCGCACCTGCTCGACGAAGCGGTGCAGCCGGGCACGGAAGGTGTCGTCGAAGCTCGCGTACCCGCCGAAGACCGGGTTGGTGTAGACCTGCTTCTCAAGCGTCTGTGCCGGGTAGAGCGTCGCCTCGCGCCACATGTCGTCGATGACGAAGCGGCCGGCCGTGCCGCCCACCTCGCACCGTTCCATCGGGTGGCCGCGGCCGAAGTCATAACTCGAAACGAGGTTACCGACCGCACCCGAGGCAAAGCGCAGATTTATCGAAGCGGTCGACCAGATCTCGCGTCCCGGTGCCTTCGTCGCAAAACACTGCACCGCCAGAATCTCGCCGCAGAAGGAGCGCAGCATGTCGATCGAGTGCGGGTTGAGCGCCTTCAGATGATAGACCTCGGTCTCCGGATCCTCGAAGCGACCGATCCACAGCGACATCCGCGCGAACAACTGCTCGCCAATCCGGCCCTCGTCGACCCACCGCTTCGCCGTGTACGCGGCTGGGGTAAACCGATGGTTGAAGTCGCAGCCGAGGCAGAGCCCGCGCTTCGCCGCTTCGTCGACCATCTCCGTCGCGAGGGAGATCTCGTTCGAAAGCGGCTTCTCGCACAGGACGTGACAGCCGGCCTCGAGCGCGAGCATCGTGACCGGGTGGTGGTCGGAAGCGTACTCGAAGCCGCCGGTTGCCACGCTCGCGACGTCGGGTTTCAGCTCGGCGAGCATCGTCGCGGCGTCGGTGTAGTGCGCGACGCCGAGCCGCTTCCCCGTGGCTTCGGCGCGTTCGGGAACGATGTCGCAGACGCCGGCGAGCTCGGCGTCCTCGTCGCCGGCGTAGATGGTCGCGTGCAGGTTGCCGATGGGTCCGAGACCGATCACGCAGACGCGCACCCGCTTCCCGCCCGCCATCACGGCTTCTCCTTGTCCTGCAGCTTCGCCGCCGCGCTCCGGCTCCCAATGTGCATCGCCTTGTACGCCTCCTCGCTCGTCTCGAATGGACCCGTCCCCAGTCCGTGCCAGTCGAGATTCGTGTACATGGGATCGGTGCGGCCGGTCTGCTTCTCGCGCTCGGCGATGTGCGCCTGCATCCGGCCCTCGAGCCGGGCGACGACCTCCGGCTCCCGATCCGCGAGGTTCACGTCCTCCTCGGGATCGGCGATGAGGTTGTAGAGCTCGACCTCGGGCTTGCCGTGGAAGTCGGGCTCGAGCGCGTGGATGAGCTTCCACTCCGGGGTGCGCCAGCCGTGCTTGCGCATCCAGGTCGCCTCGGTGATGTAGAACTCGGGCTCGGGGGCGCGTTCGGCGAGGCCCGTGGCCTCGCTCGCGCCCCGGATGCCGGGCCCGGCGTCCGCACCTGCACCGGACCGTCCGGCCGCCGCGCGTATCCACGGTACGAGGCTGCGTCCATCAAAGCCGATCGTCGTCTTCACCTGCAGGAGCTCGAGCGCCGTGGGCATGATGTCCTTGACCTGGCAGGCGCCCGGCACGCGCGTGCCGGCGGGCACGACGCCCGGCATCCGGATCACGAGCGGGACGACGAGGTTGCAGTCGTAGAGGCCGTGGTGGTCGTAGTAGCACTCGTGCTCGTCGAGCGTCTCGCCGTGGTCGCTCGTGACGACGACGAGCGTCTCCCCCTCGATTCCCAGGTCGCGGATCGATTGAAAGATGTTGGCGATGCACGCGTCCATGTAGGCGACCGCGCCGTCGTACTGCGCGTTCTCGTACTCGGTGTCGGTGACACCCTCGGGCATCCACGAACGGAAGTAGTCGGCGAAGGGCGCGAAGTCGAATACCGGCTTCATCGATTCGTTCGCCGGGTCGAACTCGTCGCGATCGTAGAAGATCCGCTCGAAGGGGCGCGGCGGGAGGTAGGGCGAGTGCGGGTCCATGTGCCGCATGAAGAGGAAGAACGGCTTCGACCCGGAGGCGAGGCGCTTGAGCTCCGGGATCGTCACGGCGTTCAGCGCCTCCGCCTTCGGGCTGCGGCCGCTGTCGTCCGAGGCCCATCCTTCGAACTTCAGGTAGTTGTCGAAGCCGCGCGAGGCGGGGTTGCCCTCGAAGCCGACGCACGTCGACTCGTAGCCGTTGTCGCGAAGCACCTCGGCGAGCGTGGTCACGCCGCTATGCATCGGGCCCTTGTGCCGCAGTGCCACCACATCGGTCCCGAAGCAGTCCATCCCCGTGAACATGGAGGCGTACCCGGAGGTTGTCGGAACGCTCGGGCTGAACGGCTCCTCGAAGACCGTGCCGCCCGCGGCGTACCGGTCGATGTGCGGGGTGGTCAGCCTGTTGTAGCCGTAGAGGCTCATGCGGTCGCGCCGCAGGCTGTCGATGCCGATCAGGATCAGGTTGGTCTTCGCCATCATCGTCCTCCTTGTGCCGCGAGGCACGCGTTCAGGTACCCATAACTCTCAGCTGCGATAATCGAGACGAGCGGCAGCTCGTGGTCCTTCGCGCCAATGACTTCGAGGCAGGCCGGTCCGTCGTAGCCGCCGTCGACCATCGCGCTGCAGTAGGCGTACAGGTCGATGTCGCCGCGGCCGCACGCCTGTTCGCGTGGCGTCCCCGGCCCCTGCCCGCGCCCCTTGCAGTCGCGGATGTGCACGTGTTTCACGCGCGAGAGCACCGCCGGCAGCGCCTCTTCCGGGTTCTCGTTCGCGCGGTAGATGTGGCTCGGGTCCATGTCGATGCCAAAGGCCGGCGAATCGATCTCGGCCATCGCCCGAAGCGTCGTCGGCGTGTCGTGGATCGCTGCACCCACGTGCGCCTTCACGCAGAGGCTCACGCCGAAGCCCTCGGCACGCTCGGACATCTTCGCGAGCGTGCCGATGGTCGCGGCGACGTCCTCCTCCACCTCGCTCTTGCCGCCCGGCCCGACGTTGACGACCGGAATCCCAATCTCCGCCGCGGCTTCGAAGGCGAGAAGCAGCCGTTCTTCGTCGAGCCGCGCTTCCTCCATGGAGAGGAACTCGATCCCCGCGTCGGCGACGATCGCCTTCAGGTCGGAAGCCTGCTCCTTCCACCGGTCGAGCTCGAGGTGCTCGCACATCCCCGCGATCGCGGAGATTTCCACCCCGTCGTACCCGCACTCGGCGATGTGCTTCACCGCCGTCGCGAAGTCGTAGTCCCGGAAGAGGACCGAATTGACACCCAGCTTGATCATCGCTGCTCCTTGTCGTACGCACGCACCCGGTCGCGCACCATCATAACGTTATTACTATTGACGTATTCCAGAATGAAGGGCTTGCCTTCCGCGTGCTCATGGTAGAGCGCGAGGAATCTCACCCAGTCGATCTTTCCGTCGCCCACGATCCTGCCCTTCGCGTCGTTCACCTTGCGGTCCTTGCCGTGGAGGTAGGCGATGTGCGGCGCGAGGTGGGCGAACATCTCCTCTTCGGTCGAGTTCGCGATCAGGTTCGCCGGGTCGAGCAGGATCTGCGCGCGCGGCGAGCCGACTTCGCGGACGAAATCGCGGGCGCGCTTCGCGCTGGGCACGACGTCGAGCACGCACGGCTCGAGCGCGACCGTGAGGTCGTGTCGCTCGGCGAGCTCGCAGAGGCGTCGGAACGAGTCGACGAGCCGCGCGAAGTCGGCCTCGTAGGTGTCCGCGCTAATGCCGCGCGCACCGGGACGGAAGCCGCACTCGGTGGCGACGATCGGGATCGCGTTGTGCGCGGCGATCTCCATCATCCGCGCGAAGTAGGCGAGGTTCGCCTCTCGCTCGGTGTCGTCGGGCTCGATCAAGTTCGTGAACACGCCGAGCACGGGCACCTCGATGCCGGCTCTCCGGTAGGTCTCCACGACCGCGGCGCTGCGTTCGTCGGTCATTTCCGACAGATCGCTGCGGCCGTTGTAGACCCAGTAGTCGGCGTCGGCGTTCTTGAAGCAGAGCTCGGTCGAGGCGAACCCGTTGTCGGCGAGGAAGGAGGCGACCTCGGCGTTCGTGAGGTCGGGGAAGCTGCGCGAGACGACGCCTATGTCGATCATGTTCGTCCTCCAGCTGCGGTCGGGTCGAGGTAGCCGAGGCGCCGCAGATCGTCCTGCAGAAAGCCGATGTCGCGATGCGCCGCGTCGGTCCGCCATCGGCCCACCGCCTCCGGCTTCACCGGAACGCGGGCGAGCGGCAGGCCCAGGAACCGCTCCAGGCGTTCGAGCGTTCTCTCCTGGTCGAGCACGAAGTCCTCGAACCGCACGTCGATCCATCGAGACGGCCGGGGCGTGACCGCGACGATCTCGCGCTGGTACTTCCAGCTGATCGCGCGCCGCTCGCGAACGTCGTCGGTGCGCTCGTAGGGCACGCCGAAGTCGGCGAGATCGTCGGTCAGGTGCTCGCCGGCGATCGAATCGCGCGGATCGCGCACCCACGAGAGGTAGAAGGCGTCCGGGAAGAGCCGGGCGATCCAAGGGAGGACGAGCGTTGTCTCGGGAAGCTTCCACCCGCGCGGACCGTCGCGATACTCGAGCACCGACCGCGCGTACGAACGCACGAGCCGCTCGAATTGCCCTTCGACCGGCAGCTCGAAGAGCCGCGAGAAGTCCCATTCGAGCCCACCGCGGTGCACGACGTGACGCGCCAGCAGCCGGCACGCCTCGTAGAGCTCGTCGGCCGGCACGAGGTCGTACGACCCGTTGAGCTGCGCCCCCATGTACACGCCACTTTCGCTGAGCGTCCGGGAGATCGCGCGCGTGCCGGAGTGCCCCCGGCCGATGACGATGACGAGCTGCGGCGCGTCGTCGAATTGAAGGCTCATGGACGCATCGTAGCCGACCCCGGACGCACACGCCTTCACGGAGGCGCCAAGAAGTAGCACAAAACCGCCACACTAGAGGGCCACGAAGGAGTCTACACCAGCCGAAGGCCCTCCGGGACAAAGGCCGAGAAGTCGTCGCTGTTTCCGGTCGCGAGCCTGGCGCCGGCGACGATCGCGGTCGCTGCGATCATCGCGTCGACCCGAAGCTGTCGTTTTCGTCCGGCGGCGTTGAAGAGGCGTGCCGACTCCTGCGCCACCGTGGCTGTGAACGGCAGGACGAGGTCGGCGGTGACCGCGCGCATGAGATCGATCCCCTCCTCATCCACCGGGCCGCAGAGGAACTCGTACCAGGCGATGCTCGCGGTGCAGAGCTCTTCGCCGGAGTCGGTCCACCTCGAGACACGAGCCGCCTCGTCGGTGTCCGCGATCAGAGCCCGAATGAGGTAGTTGGTGTCAAGCAGGATCATGCCGGCCCCACTCGGCGCGGTCGCGCGAGACGCGCTCGAGGTACCGGTCGGCCTCGTGCGGGTCGACGCGTTGCTCGGCCCGGTACGCCTCGAGTCGTTCTGCAACCGAAAGCCCTTCGGCGTCGGCCTGATCCTCGGCGATCTTCACCGCGCGCCTGACCACCTCCGCCTGCGAAACGTTCCAGCGCCGCGAGAGACGGCGCAGGCGATCGGCCGTGTCGTTGTCGAGCGCAAAGCTCGTACGGGTTTTTGTAATTGACATACCGTAATTATGTGCGGTAATGTTGCCAGCGTCAACTGCGTCGAGCTGCCGGTGTTGGCTGCCTCGCACCGGCCGCCGCTCCCCGACGGTACGCCGTGGGACTTACCCCGATGATCTGGCGGAACTGGCGCGTGAAGTAGTTGCTGTCCTCGAACCCGACGCGGCCGGCGATCTCGGTGACCGGCAGCTTCGACTCCCGCAGAAGATGCGCGCCGTGCGACACCCGCACCCGTAGCAGATACTGGATGGGCGTCGTACCGGTCGCGAGCGAGAACTTGCGCAACAGCGAACGCTCGGACATCGCCACGACCTCCTGGAGATCGGCGAGCTCGAGGGACCTGGCGTAGTTCGCTTCCAGAAAGCCGATGGCGCGACCGATGTCGGTGAGATCGCGACGCCCGTCGACGTCCGCCGCCGCGTACGCTCGGCAGAGCAGCACGAGCAGCTCGACGAGGAGCGCGATCGAAGCCGCGCCGTAACCTTCGGCACGCTCCCCGAGCTCGGCTTCGAGACGCCGCAAGAGCTCGCGCGCCTCGTCCATCGCGAGCGAATCGAGGCGCAGCTTCCCCGTGAAGTCGAGCCGGCGCCGCGCGCGCGGCTCGAGGTGGACGAAGGCCTGATAGCTCGGCATCGCGGCCAGGGTCGGCTCGCGATCGAGCAGGAAGCGCTCGTCGAAGAGCACGTTCGTGATCTGCAAGTCGCGCGTATCGCGGTAGCCGTGCGCATGGTTCACGTCGATCACGAACGCGTCGCCGGCGGCGATGGGAAAGCGGTGCTCATCGACGAGGTGATCCCCGGAACCGTCGAGCACAACGACGAGCTCGGTGAACTCGTGACGGTGGAGCTTGAGGTCGGACTGCCGCAGCGCGAAGACGCGTAGCGGAAGCCCTGCGTCACCGAGAAAGCTGTGCGAGCGGGCGAGACGGGGGGAGGCCACGGTCGCCGACGGTGCAGGCTCCGGGTTCACGCGGGGATGATGCGCAGGAGCCAAAGAAAATGCAAGGGCAACGCGCAGCGAAGCGGGTCCGGGACGTTGACACGCTCCGCCTACCCGGTAGGATGGAGCGCTGAGGTTACCCATGTCTACCCACACCGCCGGATCGACGGAAGGCTCGAACGAGGGCCCGATCGGCCCCACCACCTGTTTTGGCGACCTTCCCGAACGGGTCCGATCGCTCCTTCAATCGTGCGGTGTCGATTCCGACACGCTCGCCGCGGTCGTCGCGATCGACATGCTGCCGAACGGGACCTTCGGCCGCTGCTGGATCGCAGTAGGGCCGGACGCCCTCCTCGTCGTGAGCGAGGAGGAGGTTCTCTCGCGCACCGCCTTCGACGCGGTCGACACGGCGCAGAGCCGCGACTTCGTCGGAAACGGCCTGCTCGAGGTCCGTACCAGGGACGGGCGCAGACTCGAGCTCGCACGCTACTCGCGCACGCACACGGACGCGGTGCAGGAGCTCGTACGCGCGCTGAACCGGAAGCTCGGCAAGTCGGAATCCGAAATCGAGCAGGGCGAGCAGCAGGCGACGAAGGTCGCCGGGACGCAGCACGAGGGTGGTACCTACCGGTGCCCGGTGTGCGGCTACCCGCTCGACCACGAGGGCGACGTCTGCCCGCGGTGCGCGAAGAAGCGCACCTTCGTGCGGCGCATCGTGAAGTACGTGAAGCCGTACCTGCCCATGGTGATCGGCGGCTCGCTCCTGTCGGTCTTCGTCACCGTCGCGAACCTCGCGCCGGGCGAGCTCGTGCGGCAACTCGTCGACGGCGCGATTCTTGCCGAAGGGTTGACCGACGCGGAGCGGACCGGCACGCTCATCCAGATCGTCGCGATCTTCTTCGGCCTCATTGTCATGCGCGCGGTCACGCAGTTTCTGCGCATCAAGCTAATGGGCACGCTCGGGACGAACATCGTGCGCGCGCTGCGTATCGACACCTACCGCGCGCTCCAGCGGCTCGCGCTCAGCTACTACGACCGCGAGCTCACCGGACGCATCATGTCGCGGGTGCTCGGCGACACGCAGATGGTGCAGGGCTTCGTCGTCAACTCGCTGCAGGTCGCGCTCATCAACGTGCTCATGATCGTCGGGATCGGGGTTCGCCTCTTCACCGCCGAGCCGATGCTCGCGCTCATCGCGCTCGGCCCGGTTCCCGTCGTGCTCTTCATCAGCCGCTACTTCTCCAAGCGCTTCCGGGGCGTCTTCCGCGCCGTACGACGGAAGTACTCGTCGCTCTCCGGCGCGGTTGCGGAGAGCGTGACCGGCGTGCGCGTCGTGAAGTCGTTCGCGCAGGAAGACCAGGAGTTCCAGGAATTCGACGAGAAGAACAGGGAGTTCTACGAGGCGTCGATCTCCGCGGTCAACACGCGGGCGCGCTTCCAGCCGGCGGTGCTGTTCAGCATGACGCTCGGCACGATCGTCGTCTGGTTCGTCGGCGGACGCTTCGTGATCAGCGGCGCGCTGACGCTGGGACTGCTCATCCAGTTCATCACCTACATGAACCAGTTCTACCCGCCCATCCAGATGCTCCTCCAGCTCACCGAGGTCTACCAGCAGAGCGCGACCGCCGCCGAGCGTGTCTTCAGCATCATGAACAAGCCCTCGGAACTCTCGGACCACGACGAATCCGTCGACCTCGAGAATCCGCAGGGGAAGATCGAGGTGAACAACATCTCCTTCGCCTACCAGGCGGGCGAGCGCACGCTGAAGAACGTGAGTCTCACGGTTGAACCGGGGCAGATGATCGGGATCGTCGGGCAGACAGGGTCGGGCAAGACCACGCTCGTGTCGCTGATCTGTCGCTTCTACGACCCCACGCAGGGATCGATCTCGATCGACGGGGTCGACCTGCGGGATATCAGGACGCAGTCGCTTCGAAGTAACATCGGCATGGTCCTCCAGGATACCTTCCTGTTCGCGCGAACGATCAAGGAGAACATCGCCTACGGTACGCCGGGGGTCACCGACGGTCAGATCATCGAGGCGGCGAAGGCCGCGAACGCGCACGACTTCATCATGAACCTGCCCGACGCGTACGACAACCAGGTGGGCGAGCGCGGCGTTACGCTCTCAGGCGGTGAGAAGCAGCGCATCTCGATCGCACGCGCGATCCTGAAGGACCCTGCGATTCTCATCCTCGACGAGGCAACGAGCGCCGTCGACTCGGCGACCGAGGCGTCGATCCAGGAAGCAATGGACCGCCTCGTGAAGGGGCGCACGACGATCGCGATAGCACATCGGCTCTCGACTCTCCGGAACGCGGACAAGCTGATCGTGATCGACAAGGGCGAGATCATCGAGGAAGGCAGCCACGAACAACTCATGAAGCTCGGCGGCAACTACGCCGACCTCGTCCAGAAGCAGGCGAACTTCGCCCGGGAGATGATCGGATAGTATGGCAAACCAGGAGATGAATCTTCTCACGGTCGACGACGTTCGGCTGCGGCGCAACGACACCGGCGACACGATCGCGACGATCGGCGGGACCGATCACGTGGTCGGCCAGATTCAGAGCGTCTTCCCCATCAGTAACCGGCACCACTTCGCGCTCCTGCGCGACGAGCACGGCGAGGAGATCGGCATCGTCGAGCAGGCGCACGAGCTCGACGGCGAGTCGAAGCGGATCCTCCGGGAGGAGCTCGAGCGCTCGTACTTCCTGCCCCGAATCACCGACATCCGCGATGTCGACGAGAAACACGGGGTGTTCGCTATGGACGTCGTGACCGATCGCGGCGAGCGCGTCTTCGAGGTACGCAACCCGCGGCAGAACATCCGCTCGGTCGGCGGCGGGCGCTACATCATCAAGGACGTGGACGGAAACCGCTACGATATTCCGAAGCTGCGCAACCTGGGACCGAAGTCCCAAAACCTGATGACGGAGTTCGTGTAGCGAGCGACGCGCGAGCTACCCGTCGGCCGCAGACGCGTCCGGCGCATCGGTGTACCCCGGGATCTCGGCGGACCGCCCGTCGACGTAGCCGTCCTGAATCAACAAACCCGCGTCGGGATTGATGGGCATCTCCTTCTTCGGGAAGGGCTTCCAGTCGTCGCCTTCGATCCCGTCGGTCTCGCCGCCTGAACGAAGATGCGCGAACACACGCCCCTTCATCATCGCGGTCGGCTCGGCGGAGAACGGAGCGCGGAAGCGGTCGCGCGTCTCATCGGGGTCGCGCACGCGGTCGAAGAGGAGCTCGCGCTGGTCGGGGGCGCTGTAGACGTACTTCCACTCGCGCGTGACCGCCATGTGAAGCGCGGTCGCGCCGGTCATGAGCTGCGAGTAGACCGTGTCGCGAGCGGTCGTCCCGGCGGCGACCTCCTGGAGCGGGACTCCGTCGAGCGGGTGCGAGGTGAGATCGGCCCCGGAGGCGGCGAGGAACGTGGGTGCGAGGTCGACGAGGCTCGTGGGCGTATCGACGCGCAGCCCGCCCTCGAATACGCCCGGCTGGCGGGCGATCATGGGGACGCGCGCGGCGGTGTCGTGCATGCTGCGCTTGCCGAAACAGTTGTAGTCGCCCAGGTGCTCGCCGTGGTCGGCGGTGAACACGACGAGCGTGTTCTCCAACTGGCCTGTCTCCTCGAGCGAAGCGAGCATGCGGCCGACCTGGTAGTCGATGAACGAGACGGTCGCGTAGTAGTAGGCCTTCATGCAGCGCAGGAAGTTCAGATCGATGCCCTGATCGCGGTACTTGTACCGGTTCTGGAAGCGGTTGATCCACACGAGCAGGCTCTCCCAGTCGGCGGGTACCTTCGGCAGCGGCATCTGCGGCGCGCGGTAGAGCTTGTGCCAGGGAGACGGCGGCGCGAAGGGCGGATGGGGGTCGATGAAGCTCGCGAAGAGGTACCACGGCTGGTCCTCCGCGCGGCGACCGCCGCCGGCGTCACGGTTCGCGATGAACTCCACCGAACGGTCACCGACCCATTGCGTGGGGTGATGGCTCGCCGGAAGCTGAGACGGCTGCGGGACGTAATACATCTCGCCGCGCACACCGTGCGGCTCGAGCATGGTCGTCATGCCCTCGTCGACGAGCCAGCGCACGTACTCGTCCTCGTCCGCGCGCTTGCCGCCCTCCTCCTG
The DNA here is from genome assembly GCA_964458555.1 of uncultured Spirochaetaceae bacterium. Taxonomy (GTDB): domain Bacteria; phylum Spirochaetota; class Spirochaetia; order DSM-27196; family SLST01; genus SLST01. Next base: position 16,191 of record CAYWJH010000069.1, read on the forward strand.
GCGCTCGCGCGTCTGAAAGCCGCGCAGCGCGTTCGCGTCCGGGGTGAAGTGACACTTTCCGATTCCGTGCGTACGGTAGCCGGCGCTTGTGAGCGCCTCCATGAAGGTCTGTCTGCCGTCGGTGGGCATCGTCGAGTTCTCGTAGCAACCGGTGTTCATCGGGTACTGGCCGTGGATCATCGAGCAGCGCGCGGAGATGCAGACCGGAGACGCCGAGAAGGCGTTCACGAACGAGACGCCCTCGCGCGCGAGGCGATCGAACGCGGGCGTCCGGATCACGGGGTTGCCCAACGCCGCGACCGTGTCGTGGCGAAGCTGGTCGCAGAAGACGTGGAGGATGTTGGGTCGATTGGCCATGAAGCGCTCCTTATATGTGTATCGTGATGCCGCCGCTCACGCCCAGGTCGGTGCCGGTGACGCTTCGGCCCGAATCGGCTGCCAGGTAGATCACGCCCTCGGCGACGTCCTCCACGGTGGTGAACTCGCCGAGCGGGTTGTGCGGCGCGTGTGCCGCGATCCATTCGGCGTCGTCCTCGGGCACGTTGCGCAGCCGGCGCTCCTGCTCGGTGAGCACCCACCCGACCGAGATCCAGTTGACCCGGATCCGGTCCCGCGCGAGGAGCATCGCAAGCTTGCGCGTCATCGTGTAGAGCGCGCCCTTGCTGATCCCGTAGACGAACTGCCGCTCCCCGACGCCGAAGGGGTGCGTCGAGCCGATGTTCGTGATCGACCCGCCGCCGCGCGCGCGCATGTGCGGGAGCGCGGCCTGCGAGCAGAAGTACGCGGCGCGAGCGTTCAGATCGAACACGCGATCCCACTCCTCCACCGTCGTCTCTTCGAAGGTGATCACCGGGAAGACGCCGGCGTTGTTGACGAGGATGTCGAGCCCGCCGAACTCGTCGGCCGCCCGGTCGACGAGAGGCCGGCACTGAGTCGCGTCGGCCAGATCGGCCTCGTGGAAGACCGCGCGTCCGCCGGCGTCGGTGATCATCCGCGCCACGACCCGCCCGCGTTCGGCGCGCCGTCCGCTCACCACGACCGCCGCCCCCTCCCGCGCGAGCGCGGCGGCGATGCCCTCGCCGATGCCGCTCGTCGAACCGGTCACCACGGCGACTTTACCGTCAAGCC
>CAYWJH010000070.1:0-17203 GCA_964458555.1 uncultured Spirochaetaceae bacterium
AGGTCGTCTACGTGGGCTCGAGCAACTTCGCCGGCTGGGACATCGCGACCGCGTGCCAGGAGGCCGACAAGCGCGGCAAGATGGGGCTCGTGAGCGAGCAGTCGATCTACAACCTCGACAACCGGATGGTCGAGCTCGAAGTGGTCCCCGCGGCGCGCCACTACGGGATGGGCCTGATCCCCTGGAGCCCGCTCGGCGGCGGCATGCTCGGCGGAGCGCTTCAGAAGCTCGAAGAAGGTCGACGGAGCAACGAGAGCTTCGCGAAGCGCCTGGAGGCGAAGCGCCCGCAGCTCGAGAAGTACGAGGCGCTGTGCAAGGAGATAGGGTACGCCCCGGCGGAGGTCGCGCTCGGCTGGCTCCTCCAGAACCCGGTCGTCACCGCGCCCATCATCGGACCGCGGACGATCGAGCAGCTCGAGAGCGCCGTCCGCGCCACGGAGATCGAGTTCACCGACGAGATCATGCGGAAGCTCGACGAGATCTTCCCGGGCCCCGGAGGCGAGGCGCCGAAGGCGTACGCCTGGTAGGAACGCAACCGTGGGGGCCGGCTCGCCGCGGACGTCCGCGTCCGGGACTACCGGCTCCCCACGGCCCCGCCTACACGCCCGCAGCGGCCCGCATCTCAGGCGTCCACGTACCTTCCCTCATGAGCACCATCTCGCTCCCGTCCTTCCGCACCGCGGTCAGCGTCAGGCGATCGCTTCCCACGGTGAAGTCGGAGTGCTGATCGCTCACGTTGAGCCCGGCGTCGCGGCGCTGGTCGGCGTCCATCGTCTCGCCGCCGGCGATGCAGTTCGCGTACGCGTTCCCGAAGGCGAGGTGGCAGCCGGCGTTCTCGTCGTAGAGCCCGTCGAAGAAGGTCGTCCCCAGCTCGGCGATGGGGGCGTCCTCGGGAACGAGCGCGATCTCGCCGAACGAGCGTGCGTGCTCGTCGAGGTCGAGCTCCAGGTCGAGCACCTCCTGCTCGCGCTCGCACCTCGTTTCCACGATCCGTCCCTCGCGCACGACGAACTCCGCGACGCCCACGTCGGTGCCGTCGAGCACGAGCGGCCGCGTCGAGCGTACGGTTCCCTCCACGCGGCGCCGGTCCGGGGCGCTGAAGACCTCGTCGGTGGGAAGGTTCGCGATGAAGGTAATCCCGTTCGACGAGTAGCCCTCGGTGCCGATCCAGCGCTGGTTCGCCGGCATGCCCACCGTGAGATCGGTGCCCGGCGCGGCGTAGTGGAAACGGTCGAACGCCTCGCGGGTGAGCCACTCGGCGATCCTCATGAGCCGGTCGGAGTGATCGCGCCAGGCGACAACGGGATCGGGCGTGTCGAGCCGGCACGCGTGGGCGACGGCGTCGAAGAGCCGCTCGAGCGCCTGCTCTTCGCGAAGTTCGGGGTAGACGGACCGCGCCCAGGTCGAATTGGGGATGCTGACGACGCACCAGGGGAAGAAGTCCTTCATCGCGAGCTCGCGAATCTCGTGCGAGGCCTCGGCGAGCGCCTTCGTCGCGGCGGCCTTCCGGTCGGCGTCGATGCCCGCGAGCCCGGTGGGGTCATCGCCGAGGACGGCGAGCGAGGCGCCGCCGTCGCGCGCGATGCGCAGACGTTCCGCGATCGCGCCGGGCGGCACGTAGGAAAGTGAACGCTCCGGCGCTTCCTCGAGCCGCGCGCGCGTGGCAGCCTGGTGGCGGTAGTCGGTATGGACGTACTTCGCCCCACGGCGATAGGCGGCGCGCACGAAGTGCGGGACGAAGTCGGCGGCCTCGATCGGGGCGCGGACGTAGACCTCCTGGTCGGGCTGAACAGAGAGACCGACCGCCGCGACCACCGCGGCGTAGCGTTCGAAGAACTCGGCTGTATCCATTCCCGGAGTATACGAAGGCCGCGCCGGGAAGACCAAACGACGCGAACGCGCTACGATGGTTGGCGTCAAGCAAACCACGATTTTCCGCACCCTGGCTCTCATTTCGCTCGCCGTCCTCCTCGGGGCGTGCGCGACGCCGCCGAACGGCAGACACTCCGCAGCGCCGGTCGTCTCGTGGCCGGGAGCTCCCGACACCTCGGTCGCAATCGGCTGGCTCGCTCCCGCGGGTGAAGTCGCGGTCGAGCTCTCGGGCCCCGACGGAACGGTCCGTACGTTCGCCGCCGAGCGCACGCGCGGGTTCGCGAGCGTCGCGATCGATGGGCTTACTCCCGGTTCTGATTACCGCTACCGCATCGTCGGCGAGGAGCGGTGGCACTCGTTCTCCACCATGACCGCCCGCCCCGAGCGGCTGTCCTTCGCCGTCGTGGGTGACCTGCAACCGTTCAACGACGAGACCGAACGCACCACCTCGCTCGTCATGGACAAGGTTTCCTCGCTCGACCCCGACTTCGCGCTGCAGATGGGGGACATCGCGGAGATCGGGATTCTCGACTCGTCGTGGCGGCGTGCGCTCGCGATTCTGTCCCGTCTCGCCGCCGGGACGCCCATCGTCCCGCTCGCCGGCAACCACGACTACTACTACGGGATACCTTCAGCGCGCATCTTCAAGAGCGTCTTCCCGGTTGACTATCCGGACGGCTCGCCGAGGAGGAACACGTGGCACTCGGTGACCGTGGGCCCGCTGCACATCGCGGTCCTCGATACCGAGGCCGACGGGGATCGCTTCGACCGGCAGCTCGCCTGGCTCGCCGGCGATCTGCGGGCGGCGCGCGAAGCGGGGGTGCCGTGGATCTTCGTCGCGATGCACCGCCCCATCCTCGCGACGACGGCGGGCCGCGACGATCAGAGGTGGGCGACCGAGCTCTTCGGCCTGTTCGCCGAGTACGAGGTTGCCGCGGCATTCTGGGGCCACGACCACCTTTTCGAGCACTACGCGTACACCTACGGAGAGGACGGGCTGGTCTTCAAGCCCGGAGATCGGCCCGCCGACGGCCCCATCCACCTGTTCACCACCGGCAGCTCCGGGGCGAGGATCGACGCGCTCTACCCCGGCTTCTTCATGCACCGCCCCTTCCGTGAGGAACGCACGTTCTACTCGGTCGAGGAAGGAGACGAGGTAACGCGGGCCTTCGTCCAGCGCCCCTGGCAGCGGGATCGCGCGAAGACCGAAGGAGCCGGCGTCCGGTACCAGGATCCCGCGATCTATCAGAGAGCCGCCTCGTATTACTCCTTTCCCTTCGACGACGCCGCAGCCGAGGCGAGGCGGGACTATTCCGACGATCCTGCCGTTCGATACTCGGACGACGCCGAGTTCTTCGGGTACACCTACGGCGAGACCTCGATCCACTACCTCTGGATCGAGGTCTCGCCGGACCGCTGCACCGTCACGGCGCACTACGCCGACGGACAACCCGGCGAGCACGGCACGGTCATAACCACGCCAACCGGCACGCCCATGCGCTTCGAGCTCGGCGAGTAGCGCCGGTCGCCAACGCCCCCGAGGCCCTCTACCGAGTCGGCTCGATCCGGTAGAGACCGCCGTCGCGCTCGTCGGTAATCAGATAGAGCAGACCGTCGGGACCCTCGCGCACGTCGCGGATGCGGCCGACCACCCCGTCGAGGAGCACTTCCTGCTCGACGACCTTCCTGCCGTCGAGCTCGACGCGCCGCAGGTGTCGCCCTGCCAACGCGCCGACGAAGGCGTCTCCCTGCCAGCCCGGGAACCGGTCACCGGAGTAGAACGCCAGCCCCGACGGCGCGATGCTCGGCGTCCAGTGGAGGATCGGCTGCTCCATCCCCGGCTTGCTCGTCCCTTCGCCGATGGGCGTCCCGGTACCGTAGTTTGCGCCGTAGCTAATGACCGGCCAGCCGTAGTTGGCACCGCGCTCGACGACGTTGATCTCGTCGCCCCCCTGCGGGCCGTGCTCGTGCAGCCAGATCTCGCCGGTCTGCGGGTGGACGGCCATGCCCTGCGCGTTGCGGTGTCCGTAGCTGTAGATCTCCGCCGTGCCGTCCCCGCCGCCGGCGAAGGGATTGTCGGACGGGATCGAACCCTCCGGGCGAATGCGAAGAACGCTCCCTGCGTGGTCGGAGGCGTCCTGCGCCCGGTCGCGATCGCCACGATCGCCGGTCGTGATGTAGAGCAGTCCGTCGCGACCGAAGACGATGCGCGACCCGAAGTGGCGTCCGCCCGCAGACGAGCGGTTCATCCGGAAGATGACCTCCACGTCGGTGAGCCGACGACCGTCGAGCCGCCCGCGCGCCACCGCGGTGCCCACACCGAAGTCGTAGCGGTCGCTGTAGCTCATGTAGACGAGGCGATTCGAGGCGAAGTCCGGGTGGAGCGCGAGGTCGAGGAGTCCACCCTGCCCGACCGCCGCGACGTTCGGCGCGCCGGAAACCGCCTCCACCGAATCGCCGGTGACTCGCCACAGGCCACCCGTCCGCTCGGTCACGAGCGCGTCGCCTCCCGGCAGAAAGGCGAACGACCACGGCTCGCGCAGTCCCTCGACGACGCGGACGAGGCGGAAATCGGCCTCCGCGCTCGAAAAGCGTCCCAGGTCTTCCACTCGACGAACCGGGTCCGCCCGGAGCTCACCTGTAAAGCTCAGAAGAAACGTTATGGTGATCAAACTCGCTATGTATGCTCGCTTCATGGGTCGAAGATACTCATTCTGGCGGCCCGACGGCGGCGCGGCAGTACCCGGCCGCGGGGGCGCATCGGCCTATTGCTGAGCCGGCGGCTCATGCTATAGTCGGATCGTGACCGCACAGGAGATCGCAACCATCGTTACCGGATCGTTCGTCTGCGGCGAGACGAACGGAGCTACCGTCGACTACGCGTTTGCCGCCGACCTCATGAGCGACGTCCTCACGATCACCGAGGAGAACGTGCTGTTCATCACCGGGCTCGTCGCCCCGCAGACGATACGCACGGCTGTCGTCTCGGATATCCACACGATCGTCGTCGTCCGGGGCAAGGCGGTGCCGCGCGCTATCGTCGAGATGGCCGAAGAGGACGACGTCTGCATCATTCGCAGCCCGTTCTCCATGTACCGCGCGAGCGGCGAGCTCTACGCGGCCGGGCTCAAGCCGGTGTTCTAAGGAGTACGGATGGGCGGCGGATCCTCACCCTCGGCGACGAAGACGAGCGCCGCACCGTTGATGCAGTACCGTTGACCGGTGGGCTCGGGACCGTCGGAGAAGACGTGCCCGAGGTGGGAGCCGCTGAGGCTGTCGACGACCTCGATCCTGCGCGCGAAGAGACTGTTGTCTTCGACGTAGACGATCGCGTGCGGGTTGATGGGCTTCGTGAAGCTCGGCCAGCCGGAACCCGACTCGTACTTGTCCTCAGAGCTGAACAGCGGCTGTCCGGTCGCCTTCGAGTAGTAGGTCCCGGCCTGCTTGTTGTCGTTCAGCGGGTGGGTGAACGCGGGCTCGGTCCCCTTCTGCCGCAGAATCGAGTAGGAGTCCGGATCGAGGAGCTCCTGCCACTCGGTCTCGGGAAGCTCGAGCGGATAATCGGGCTCGGCGTCCTCCGCGTGGATCGTGCGATCAGCGGGCTCGTAGTCCCAGTCGTCGGGCGTGCGGCTCGCGAGCTCGATCGCGGTCCCCAGCTCGGCGCCGCCCTCGGGCGCCATCGCATCGGCGGCCGGCTCGCCCGACCCCCCGGCGGTCGCGACGACCGGGCCGTCTCCGAAGAAGACCGCCGCGCCGACCACGACCGCGAGGCCGACGAGGGGTATGAGGCTGCGGTATAGCTTATTCATACAATCAAGATACTAAGGCGCCGCCGCGACGACACTCCCGGCGCACGTGCCGGGTGCGGGCGCGATCAGAGCCGGAACGAACCCGCGTCGATGATGGGCACCTCGCTACCGTCGGCCCGGATTCCGGTCACCGTCACCTGGGGCGAGCCGATCATGAAGTCGGTGTGCAGCGTCGATGTGTTGCCGCCGGCGGCCCGGTACTCGTCGGCCGAGAGCGTCTCGCCGTCGCGCAGGCACTTCGGGTACGAGGAGCCGAGCGCGATGTGGCACGCGGCGTTCTCGTCGAACAGGGTATTGTAGAACACGAGCCCCGAGCGGTAGATAGCCGAGTCCGCGTCCACGAGCGCGAGCTCACCCACGTACCGCGCACGGTCGTCGAGCTCGAAGTACCGCTCGAGCATGCTCGCGCCGCTGGTGGCCCCGCACTCGACGACGCGTCCTTCGTCGAAGCGCATCCATGAGCCTTCAACGATCGTGCCGAGCAGCTGCACCGGACGCGTCACCGCGACGAGTCCGGACGTGCGGCGGAAGTCCGGGGTCGTGAACACCTCCTCGGTCGGGAGGTTGGGCATGAAATCCAGGCCGTCGGGAGACTGCGCGCCGCCACCGAGCCAGATCGATCGGTCGGAGAGTCCCACCGTCAGCTCGGTGCCCGGACCGTCGAAACGCACCGCGTCGAGCGAGAGCGCATCGAGCGCATCGCGACGCGAAGCGAGCCGGCGACGGTGTTCGGCCCACGCCGCGTCCGGGTCGGGCCGGTCGAGCCGGAGAATCGGCTTCATCACGTTCCACAGCTCGTCGGCGGCGGTCGAATCGGCCTCGCGCCCGAGCACCTTCGCGGCCCACTTCTCGCTCGGCACGGCGACGACGGTCCAGCGCAGCCGGTCGGCCTGAACCGCGCGCCGGAACGGGAAGTCCGCCTCGAAGACCGCCTTCTGCACCGTGCCGTTGCGCTGCGCGTCGACCCCCTCGAGGGCATCGGGATCCTCCGGGCTCTTGATGGAGACGAGCGCCCAGCTCTCGTCGAGCATGAGGTTGTTCGCGTCGCGGCGGAAGTCCGGCACGTAGGTGAGATACTCCGGCCGCGAATGCTCGACGCGTGCGCGATGCAGCATCGGGTGGTCGGCGTAGACGTTCACGTAACGAGCGCCGTGGTCGTAGGCGCGCGCGGCGAGGGTGGTGACGAAGCCCCAGTGACCGGGCTCGGCCTTCACGAGCAGGTTCTGCCCGGGTTTGAGATTCACGCTCGCGATGATGAGGTCTGCGTAGGCTTCGGCGGCGTCGGTGGTCATGTGCGCTCCTGGAAACGGGATGCCGGATTGAAACTCGGCCTGTATTCTGATATACCGGCGTGGTCGCTTCGCGTCAAGAAACGCCGCGTGCACGCCGATGCTAGGGAGGAGAGCAACCGGCGTGGGTGTCAGGGGAGCCGTGTCTGATGAACAACAACGATATCGTACCGGGCTTCGACGAAGAGAAAGACGAGAGCCTCCGGATCAAGCTGCAGAAGGTAGACGACCTTCCCGGCACGCTCGTGCTCTACCTCAGCGGCTACATTGACACCTACAATTCGAACTTCTTCCAGAAGCGCATCAACCGCGCGGTCGACGCCGGGTTCACCAAGCTGATCTTCAACTGCAGCGGGCTGACGTACGTCTCCTCGACGGGCATCGGATCGTTCACGGCCTTCCTCAAGGCGGTCAAGCCCAAAGGCGGCGACATCGTCCTGCTCGAGATCCAACCGCGCGTCTACGAGGTCTTCCAGCTCCTCGGCTTCTCGCAGTTCTTCACCATCCGCGACACGCTCGACGACGCGATCCAGTACTTCAGAAAGAGCAGCGCTTCACCGGCGACGAACGTATTCCCCAAGACCTTCACGTGCCCGGTCTGCAGCACGCGGCTGCGCGCGAGTCGGTCGGGACGATTCCGATGTTCGAGGTGCCGGACGATCCTCGCTATCGACGCATCCGGTCAGGTGTTTCTCGGTTAGGCACGCCAGCCCGGGCCGCAGCGCGCGCTCGCCTCCCGATGAGCCTCAGGATCGCCCATTCGAGCACGAGGACCGCCGCACCCACCCCTGTCCAGCCTATCGCGGCGACTCTCGAGCGTCTTCGTCGCCATGACGGCGGGAATGGAGCACCCGAAGCCGAGCAGCATGGGCACGAAGCTCTTGCCCGGGAGCCCGATCCACCGCATCAGCCGGTCCATGACGAAGGCCGCGCGCGCCATGTAGCCCGAGTCCTCGAGAATGGCGAGCGCGATCACCGCGACGAGCCAGTCGGGCGTTCCGACGGTCCCGAGGAGCGAGCCGAGACCGTCGACGAAGATGCCGCCCGCGACGATGTCGAAGAAGTCGATGAACGCGCCGCCCACCGAGATCGTGAACCAGAACACGACGAACATGGCCGCGAGGAAGATGGGAAAGCCCAGGAGCCGATGGATGAAGACGCGATCGATCTGTTCGGTGAGATTCTGCCGAACCGTTCCGCACCGCTCGCCAGCGCCTGCGCGCGAGATCGTCGTCGTCCAGATCGCCGCCTGCCTTCAGCCGCTCCACTTCGCCGCGGTGGAGCGCGTTGATGGCGATGACCGGAATTCCCAGCACCTCGCGGAGCCGGTCGACGTCGATGCGGATCGCCTTCTTCTCCGCCACGTCGATCATCGTGAGGACCGCCACGACCGGCAGCCCCATTTCGGCGAGCTGCATCGTGAGGTAGAGGTTGCGCTCGATGTTGCTCGCGTCGATGACGTCGACGACGAGGTCCGGCTCGCCGCCGGTGAATCGGCCTTCCTTCTTCTCCACGGTGACCCCGGGCCAGTTCCCGATCTGCTGTCGGCCGCCGGTCAGGCCGTTGAAGACCGTCGTCTTTCCGCAGTTCGGGTTTCCGGCAACTGCAACGGTGATGCTGCGTGATGCGGTCGTAGTCGTACTCATGGGCGTAAGCGAGTGGTCCGTCTTCCAGGCTGGCGTAAGCTACCGCGACTCTACGAGCGGGTCGCGCGTCTGTCAACGCCGCGATCGCCCCGGTGGCGAGCAAGCGCGTGACACGGTATGATTGAGGGAAGGAGCGCCGCGTGACGCCAGCTGTACAGCGATTCTTCGAGCAGGTTTCCAGCGCCTACCAGGCGAATCCTCTGGAGGTGATCCTCGTCCTCCTGCTAACGCTGGGGCTCATGGTCGGGCTCGTCGTGTACGCCGTCTCCTGGAGCCGCCGCGAGCGCCGGCAGCAGGTGGCTCTTGCCAAGCGGCTGTTCGAGGAGAAGGCGCGCGAGGTCTCGCTCTCGCCCAGCCAGCGCGAGCTGCTCGAGCGAATGAGCCGCTACCTGAGGGACCCCACCCAGGTCCACCTGGTCGTCACCGACGAGGTCGCGTTCAACGCGGCAGCCTCGCGCCTGCGCGAGAACAACGAGGCGAACGCGCAGACCATCGCCGCCCTGCGCGTGACGCTCGGCTTCCACGAAGGTCACACCGGCCGCGCGCCGCACTCGAGCGCGGCGATTCCGGAAGGCTCGACGGTACTCGTCGCCCGCAACCGCTACCGGCGTCCGGTAAAGGCCAAGGTGCTCGCGCCGACCCCGGACGCGTTCCGTGTCCGCCTCGTCGATCAGGGAACGCGGCTCCCGCCGGGAGCCGGGGTGGACGTCTTCTTTCAGGGCAGCGCGGGCGTGTTTACCTTCCACACGACCGTGCTCTCCGAGGAGCCGACCGAGGCGCGTCTGTCGCACTCCGAAGACCTCAAGCGATACCAGAAGCGCCGCTACTACCGGCGGCGCATCGAAATCCCGGTGCACCTCTATCCGTTCGATCAGGACAAGCCGCTGCTGTCGAAGTCACGCGATATTGGCGGCGGCGGCGCGAGCCTGCTCAACCCGGACGGGCACTTCAAGGTAGGCGACGACCTGGAGCTCAGGTTCACACCCGACGACGCGGAGATCCGAATCACCGGTACGGTCGTCCGCGTCAGCGACTCCGGGCGGACCATTCACGTGAACTACGAGCACATCCGCGACAACGTGCGCGACCGGATCTACAACGCGATCTTCCGCCCACCCAAGGACGAGCAGGAGGAGATGCGGCGGGCCGGAGGGCACGCTCAGGGCGAGAAGACGAGCGAGTAGGTACGCTCGCCGGCCATCGTCAGCAGCTCCAGCACGGGAATGGAGAACACGACCGCACCGTCGGCGATCCGCCCGCCGGTCTGGCTGACGATCTCACCCGACGGGTTCACGCGAACCTCGATCGTCGCGTTGTCGAGCGCGCGTTCCACCGCCTCGCGGTCGTCGTACTCCTCGAGCGCCCACGCCATCTCCTCGCGGTACTCCTCGCGCGAGACCGATCCGTCGGCCGGTGGGAAGAGGAACTGCGCGAGCGAGGCGTTCTCTTCGGGGGCGAACTCGAGAAAGCGCGCGACCGCGTCGCGGTTGAGGCGAACGGTGAGCTTGCGGGTCGCGCCGCGGTTCTCGAAGCTCAGGATATCGTCGGCATCCTCGCGCGAGAAGACCTTGGCGATGTCGCCGAATCGGATGCCGAGCGCGAGCGACCCGCGCGCCGGTCGCTCGATGCCGATGAGCTCCACGCCGTCGCGCTCTGCGAAGGACGCGGCGATCTGCTCGAGGTCGAAGAGCGGATACTCGCCCTCGACCCCGCTCATCGCGGTCATGAGGTCGTTCATGTAGGCGATCATGATCGGATGGAGCTCGACCGACAGCGCCGCTTCACCCGATCCGTCGGCGAGAAGAACCACGTCTTCGCGCACCGTGCAGCCGGAGGCGAGGAGAGCGAGGACGGCCGCGGCGATCAGCGCGACGGCGGAGCGTTTCGGATAGGCTCGTAGCATAGCCCGAATGTACCTCGCGCCGACCGCTCAATCCAGCTCGCCGTCGTTGAGACCCACCGGCAGTCCCATAGGTCGCTCGCAGGTGGTCGTCAGGTCGTAGAACGCCCCGCTCTCGCCGGACTCGAGCAGCCCGTGCATGACCTCGAGCACGTGAAGGCTCAGCTCGCCGGTCGCCCGGTGGCGCCGCCCGGTTTCCGCGGCGCGAACCATGTCCAGGAGCCCCACGCCTCGGCTGTTCTCCGAATAGCCGTGCGAGAGCGGCACCTCCGCCCAGTCGTCGGCGCCGGGACGGAAGAGCTGCACCGGTCCCCAGAACGTGTTGGGGTCGGGCACGCCGATCGACCCGAGCGTGCCGAAGAGGTCGATGCGCGGCACGCGGCTCTTCCAGACGTCAAAGCTCACGACGAGCGTCGCGATCGCGCCGGAGAGGAACTCGAGCGTGCCGGCGACGTAGGTGGGCACCTCCACGGGGATCTTCTCACCGTAGCGCTCCTTGCTCGTCGCGATGCGCTCCTTGAACGTCATCCGCGTCGCCGCGGAAAGCCGCTTCACCGGGCCGAGCAGCGTCACGAGCGTCGTGATGTAGTACGGGCCCATGTCGAAGAGCGGGCCGGCGCCGCGCTGGTAGAAGAACGCGGGGTTCGGGTGCCAGCCCTCCGGGCCGCGCCCCATCATGAACGCGGTCGCGGCCACCGGCGCGCCGATCCATCCGTCGTCGAGCAGCTTGCGCACCGTCTGCAGCCCGCCGCCGAGGAAGGTGTCCGGCGCCGCGCCGAGACGCAGCCCCTTCTCCGTCGCGAGCTCCACGAGGCGCTTGCCGTCGTCGAGGTCGATCGAAAGCGGCTTCTCGGTGAACGAGTGCTTACCGGCGAGCAGTGTCTTCTCGCAAATCTCCGCGTGTGCCGATGGGACGGTAAGGTTCAGCACCGTCTCGATCTCGGGGTCGGCGATCAGCTCGTCGACCGGAAGCACCTTGCGGATGCCGTACTGCTCGGCCTTCGCCTGCGCGGCCTCGGTGACTAAGTCCGCGAGCGCGACCACCTCGAGCCCGGGAAACCGCCCGTGACAGTTCTTCAGATAGATGTCGCTGATCTTGCCGCAGCCGACGATACCAACCTTCATGATGTGCTCCTGAACGGGGATGCGGCGATCGTACCGCCGCAGCGGCTTTGTTGCAAGTCGGCGCGCGGAGGACTACATTGGCAGCATGGAACGCAAGCAGTTCGAGAAGATCAGCCCCCGCGCGTGGGAGCACCCCGCAGACCGCGCCGCGCTCGCCGCGCTCAAGCAGGTGCCGGGGCTCAACGAGGTCGTCAAGTTCTTTCTGGGAATGACCGGCGAGAAGCAGATCCGCCTGCTCTTCCTCTCGTCGGCCGTCCGCGTGAGCCCGCGCCAGTTTCCCCGTCTGGACGAGCTCGTCGACGAAGCGTGCCGCGTGCTCGACGTCGCCGACAAGCCGGAGCTCTACGTCACGCAGAACCCGGCTCTCAACGCCGGGGCGATCGGCGTCCAGCGACCGTTCATGACGCTCAACTCGAGCATGCTCGAGACGCTCGACGACGAGGAGACGCTCGCGGTGATCGCGCACGAGCTGGGCCACATCATGAGCGGCCACGTCCTCTACAAGACGCTGCTCTGGTTCCTGCTCAACATGGCTTCGGTCGTCGTGCGAATCCCCGTCGCGCAGCTCGTGCTGCTCGGCGTGGTCGCCGCGCTCAAGGAGTGGGACCGCAAGAGCGAGCTCTCCGCCGACCGCGCCGGGCTCATCGTCGCGCAGGACCCCACCGTCAGCAAGACCGTGCTCATGAAGCTCGCAGGCGGCAAGCACCTCGACCAGATGGACCTCGACGAGTTCTACCGGCAGGCCGACGATTACGACGCCGGCGGCGACATCCTCGACGGCGTCTACAAGGTGCTCAACATCATGGGCCAGTCGCACCCCTTCCCGGTGCTGCGCGTGAAGGCGATCCAGAGGTGGGCGACCGACGGCTCGTACGAGCGCGTGCTCGCCGGCGACTACACCCGCCGCGACGCCGAGGAGGAGGACATCGCCCAGGACCTCTCCGAGGCGACGAAGGCGTACCAGGACGAGCTCAAGGGCTCCAACGATCCGCTCGCGAAGGCCGTGAGCGATCTGGGCGAGGGGCTCGAGAACGTCCGCCACGAGGCCGAGACGTTCTTCAATTCGGTGTTCGGCGGCCGCTGACCGCGGCGCCTACGCCACCCCCGGCGGCGCCCAGCCCCCGCGCTCGAACGCCGCGGCGAGCGCGACCTGGTTGCGCGCGCGCTCGAGACTCTGCCCGGCGTAGTCGACCGGGTAGTAGTGCTCGCCCTCGAGGTAGTCGGTGAGGTAGCGAATCCCCTGCTCCATCGCGAAGAGCCAGCCTGAGCCGGTGGCGAGCTCGCGCTCGCGCGCGGTGAGCGCCGATCCCGCGCCCTCGATGAACCCGTCCACGATCGTCGTCGCGGCGTCCCACCGCACGTCGACCGCCGAGGGGTCCGGGTCGTCCTCGCCGACGGTGGGCGCCGCCGAGCGGAGGAGATCGCCCACGTCGTAGAGCGGGCTGCCGGGCATCACCGTGTCGTAGTCGACGACGCAGAGCCTGCGTCCGGTGTCGCGGTCGAGCAGGACGTTGTCCGCCTTCGTGTCGTTGTGACAGACGCGGAGCGGCAGCTCGTCGGAGCCCAGGTTGTCCGCGACGCAGCCGACCGCCCCCGACCGCTCGGCGAACCAGGCGAGGTCGCGCCGGGCGGTGTCGCGGAGCTCGGCCGACGCCGCGCCGGCGGACGCGACGAGCCGGCGGTAGCGCGCCGGGGTGTCGTGGAACCCGGGAATCGTCGCGCCGATCGCCGACGGGTCGAGCGAGGCGAGCCCCGCGTCGAACTCGCCAAACGCGATCGCAGCCTCGCGCGCCTCCGGGAGCGAGGGCGGGATGCCCGCCGGCACGCTGTTCGCGACGAATCGCAGCAGCCGAAAGACCCGGCCCTCGCCGTCGCGAACGAAATCGACATCATCTTCGGCGGGGACGAACTCGAGCGGAGCGTTTACGTGGCGGCTGATCGTGACCGCGTTTCGCATCAGAAGCTCGTAGTCGGGAAATACCGCGAGGTTGAGCTGCTGGAGGAGGTAAACCGGCTCGCAGTCGGACGGCGCCTCCGCCGGTCGAACCGCCCAGCTCCCGTGGATGCGTCCGGCGCCGTGCGGACGGATCGCCCATGCCGCGGCGCGCGTCTCCGGGAATCCGGCGAGCGCGGCGGTGATATCGTCAATCTCGAGCATGGCCCATGCTACACCAATCGCTCGCGTCGCTCCATCGCTTGCCGCGCCGTCGGCCCGGAGCTACCTTTCCGGCAGGAGGACGCATGCTGAAAGAGGGCGACAAGGCACCGAGCTTCACGCTCACCGACGAGACCGGAGCACAGGTGAGCCTGAGCGATTTCGCAGGCAGGAAGGTCGTGGTCTACTTCTACCCGAAGGACGACACGCCGGGGTGCACCAGGGAGGCGTGCAGCTTCCGCGACAACTACGACGCGATCCTCGAAAAGGGCGCGGTGGTCATGGGCATCAGTCCGGACGACGAGGCGAGTCACGGCGAGTTCAAGTCGAAGTACGACCTGCCCTTCTACCTCCTCGCCGACCCGGACCGCAAGGCGATCGGCGCCTTCGGAGCGTGGGGCGAGAAGGAGAGGGACGGCACGTCCTACGAGGGCGTCATCCGCAGCACCTTCGTCGTCGGCGAAGACGGTACGATCGTGAAGGCGTGGCCGCAGGTGAATCCGGCCGAGCACGCGGAAGAGGTTCTGGGAGTGCTGTGATGGCGCCGCGTCGGCGGTCCAAGATCGGGGAGAAAGGCGTGGAAAAGGCGCGGGCGCGGCGGTAGACTCTAGAGGTGATGCGAACAGGTCGTGCGCGCCGCAGGTTGCTACCTCTGCTTGCTCTCGCCGTTCTCGCGGGAGGCTGCGAGTGGACCGATCCCTTTGCCGAGTACCGCGGGATCAACCTCGTGACCGACCGGAGTGCCTCGGTGGACGGGTTCTCGGAAGCGTACGCCGATGGATCCGATCCTGCGAGCACGCACGACTACATCACCGTCACCGGAGGGTTGACCGCGGCCGAGTACGGCGTGACGACCGGGCTGCCCGCCGGCGTTGAATCGACGATCCGACGCGTGGAAGTCCCGAACCTGATGCCGAACGGCGACTTCGAGGCGACGGCCCCGCCAGCGACCCCGGCGGACTGGACGATAATCGAGGCCACGCCCGGCTCGGTCATCTTCGACGCGGTCGACACGATCGATCCCGAAACGATTATCAACCGTTCGGTGTATTTCGAAATCATCCCCGGAGACCTCGCGGCATTCGACCTGACGAACCTCGCCGACGGGCTCGTGCCCTCTGCGGTCTACCACTACTCGCTCGATTTCCGCCGTGACGACATCAACACCGAGATCACCATCGGCTACTCGAATGGGGACCCGGATCCCGCGGTCACCGTTTCGTGGGAGCGCTGGGTCAGCGAACCGTACGACGCGCTCTCCGCTCCGCTCCCCGTCGAGAGACTACCGAGCCCCGCGCAGTCGAGTCTCAATCTGGAGACGGTCTTCGTGGCGCAGGAAGGAGCCATAGCGCAATTCCTCACGCTCGGCTCCCTGGTCGAGACGCCCGCCTTCCAGTCCGGCTACGTCGACAACTGGACGGTCGGCCGGCTGGATAACCTCCCTCACCTGACGCTGACGCTCGACGTTACATCCGCAGACGCGCTCGAGATCGTCCCCGGGGACTACGAGTTTTCGGTGTACGTAAAGTCGGAGATCGACGCGCAGGTCACGCCCGCGCTCCCCAACGCGTTCCGCGCCGGCCAGATCCTCCTCGGCAAGGACAACGTCTTCGAGCTCTTCACGCGGGCGGATGCCGGATGGAGCGCGACCAACTGGGTCCAGGTAAGCACGACGGTCCGCGTGTCCCGGGTCGACCTCGCCGACGGCCAGATACAGCTCCAGTTGACCCTCGCCACGGCGGATGCCCCGTCGGTCGGCAGGCTTCTGATCGCCAACCCGTCGCTCGAGCTCTCCGGCGCGGCGACGAGCGAGTAAGCTACTTCGCCACCAGCACCTTTCGAATCTCGTCGATGCCCGGCCCCACGACTCTGATGAAGTAGAGTCCGCTCGCGACGATCTGCCCGCTCGCGTTGGTCCCGTCCCAGGTGAGGAAGTGCTCGCCGGCGGCAAGTCGGCCGCGCTGGAGGACGTCGACGATCTGCCCGTCGAGCGTGAAGACCTGGGCGGTGATGATTCCGGCGCGCTCGAGGTCGAGCGAGAGCATCGTCTTGTCGCCGTTCTCCGGCCAGATGACGTTATTGAGAATCGTCACACCGGCCTTCTGCGCCACGAAGGGCGTGAGGCGGAAGCTCCACTGGGCGACCGAGCGCGGGTCGGACAGATCGAGCGCCCGCGCTGCCGGAATCCCGTTCAGCGAGAACATGAACTCGATCTCAGCGCCGGCCTCGAACTCCGGATCGCTCTCCGGAATCACGAACTCACGCACGGGTCCGTCGGTGAGCGTGGGAGACACGACACGCGCTTGGTCGTTTCGCGGGACCGATTCGACGTCTTGCGTCTGCGGATCGTCGATGATCTCGCTCTCTTCGATGACCCAGTAGTCGCCCGGCGTCAGGTACTCCTCTTCCGGCGCGATGTCGTAGTAGAGCAGCAGCGGTAGCGCGTCGTTCGCGCCCGGACTGCTCGGCACCGGCAGGATCGTCGCCTGGAGCGTCGTCGTTCGGTCGAGGAGCACGCCGCCGCCGTCGAACTCGCTCGCGTCGAGCAGTCCGGCGAACTCGTCGCCGTAGAGGTCGTCGCGCTGGATCTCGTTCCACGCCGCGGTGGGCTCCACGACTCCCATCGCGATGTCGGTGACGCGGTTGTCCTCGTCCGCCTCGATGGGGGCGGCGAAACGGTCCTCGATCGTGCCGGCTGCCGAGGGTCCAACCCGGTAGCGCAGCACGTCGTCGCGGCCGAGTGGCGCGCTGAGCGTCAGAAGGACGTCGATAACGGCGAGCGAGTCATCAGGGTCGGTCCGCAACACCTGAACGTCGGTCACCGTGATTCCGGTCGCCGCACCGGTCTCGTCCTCGATCGCGAAGTCCCCCGGATCGAGCGCCGCTCCGCCTGAGCCCTTCACGTATTCGTTGAAGCGCAGGTAGATCAGGTCGGTGTCGGCGATAGCGAGCGTCACCGCGATCTCCGGCGGGATACGCTCGATCGACGTGTAGCGGCTGAACGGCTGCATGGCATTTCCGGCGATGTCGGTGATGACGTTCGCGGCGCCGGTCTGCGCAAGAGTCGGCGTGAAGGCGAGCCACATGGTCGCCTGAATGGGGAAGCTGTTCGCGTCGGGCGGCATCATCTGGAAGGCGACGTAGCTGTCGTCCAGGTCGTTCTGCGTGAAGAACCCGTTGTTGACGGCGGTGTCGAAGATCGTCCCCGCCGGGAAGGCACGCGGGCTCGTCTGCCCTTGGAAGTCGAAGTAGAGCTGACCGTTGTTCAAAGCGGCTTCGACCTGGTAGTCGCGGATGCCCTGCGCGCCGACGGCCGGGACTACGTCCGGATGGTCATCGACGACCGGATGCTCCGAAATCCACCCCGTGCGGTTCGACGGGTTGTCGTGGACGTGGACCTCCACCCG
>CAYWJH010000071.1:0-1623 GCA_964458555.1 uncultured Spirochaetaceae bacterium
CCGCGACACGGTAAGCTCTACGGAAGGCGGTGCGTCATGCTGAGATCGATCTGGAGCTCCGGACGCAGGTCCTCAGCCGGCTCGGTGTGCTCATCAGCGCGGATGTCCAGCTCATCGCGCAGGATCGAACGGACCGGAGAGATCGTCGAGCAGCGCACCGAACGCGCCGACGAACGCAAACAGGAGGAGCATCCATGAACAAGCCCAACGTCGTCGTCTTCATCAGTCACGATACCGGACGGTTCCTGTCCACGTACGGCTACGACACCGTCGACACGCCCAACTTCGAGCGGCTCGCTCGCATGGGCACGACCTTCGACAACGCCTACTGCACGACACCGCTCTGCGCGCCGGCGCGCGCCGCGCTTCTGAGCGGGCTCTATCCCCACCAGAACGGCATGATGGGCCTTCCCGGCGACATGCTCGGAGGCTGGGATCTGCAGACGAAGGAGCGCCACCTCGCGAACGTCTTTGCCGGCAGCGGCTACGAGTCGGTGCTCTGTGGGTTCGAGCACGAGACGCGAGACTTCTGGAGCGTCGGTTTCGAGACCTCGCTCCACGGTCCGGGCACGGCGCACAACGGCGGGAAACCGCTCGCCGGCGTGGGCGAGAGCATCGGCACGTGGCTTGCCGAGCGCCGGGCGTCGGCCGAGCGCGGTGCGTCGGCTGACCGGCCCTTCTACCTGCAGATCGGGTGCCACGAGACGCACCGCGAGTGGTCGAAGTACGCCGAACCGTTCGCCGAACGCGGCGTGTGGAAGGCGCCGTACCTGATCGACAGCCCCGAGGTCGACCGCGAAATGGCCGAGCATCAGGGGGCGGTGAACGCGCTCGACCGGGGCGTGGGCGAGGTCCTCGACGCTCTCGAGGCGGCCGGCGAGCTGGAGAACACGATCCTCGTCTTCACGACCGACCACGGCATCGACTTCCCGCGTGCGAAGGGCACGCTCTTCGACCCCGGTGTCGAGGCCTTCCTCTTCATGGCGTGGGCCGGAGGCGGCTGGCACGCCGGGGCCCGTTGCGACGAGCTCATCAGCCACGTGGATATCTACCCGACGATCCTCGAGGTGTGCGGCATCGACGTCCCCGAAGGCGCGGTCGGCAGGAGCATCCTACCGCTCGTCAGCGGGCAGGGCGAATGGACGCCCCGCGAGGCGGTCTACCACGAGAAGATCTACCACGACAACTACGACCCCATGCGCGCGCTGCGAACCGATCGCTACCGGTACATCCTGAACTTCGACGCTCAGACGATGTACGACGTGCGCATCGCGACCGCGCCGCGCTATACGTGGTTCCGGTATCCGATCCGCAAGAGCGAGCGCGAGGAGCTCTACGACCTCGATGCCGACCCCGTGGAGGCGAACAACCTCGCGCGAGACCCGGACCACCAGGAGCTCCGCGAGCGGCTCAAGAATCATCTGGCGGCCTGGATGGCAGCTACCGACGATCCGCTGCTCGACGGTCCGGTGCCGAGCCCGTATCATCTGCGGATCAGCGCCGAGATGAAGGATCTCGCGACCCGCGGGGAGGGCGGACGCGTCGATACGTAACCACCTTTCGGGCGAATCGGCCGCGAGGGACTGTTCGTCTACATGAGCGATCACGGCGACACGAACGGTG
>CAYWJH010000071.1:1723-4199 GCA_964458555.1 uncultured Spirochaetaceae bacterium
ATCGGCCGCGAGGGACTGTTCGTCTACATGAGCGATCACGGCGACACGAACGGTGAGCACAATCTGTACGGGAAGATGACGTTCTACGAAGGGTCGGCCCGGATCTCGCTCGTGTGGGCCGGTGCGGGCGCCGACCGTCACCGCCGCGGTGCCGGGCCGGAGTCGCTCACCAGCGTGACCACCGTTTCCGGTGTGCCGGGTGGACCCCGCGTGGCGCGCGACTCCACGAACAGCCCGTCGGAGAGGCGGAACCAGTAGTCCGACTTCCAGATGAGCGCGCCGATGCCGGGCAGGCTGATGCGTACTCGGCGAACGCGAGTCGGCATTCCGGCAACGCGTCGCGTCCCCGTCTCCAGCATACGCGCCTGGAGCGTGCGCGCTCTGAGCGCGTCCGGCTGGACGACGTCGAAGCGAATGCGGTCGCCCGACTCGGCGGTGAAGACGAACTCGCGGAGCGACCGCTCGATCGACTGGATCCAGCGCGCGTCGCCCAGGCGGATGCGCTCGCTCACCGCCCGCCCGTCGAAGCACCCCTCGACGACGACCGTCTCGCCGTGCGCCACGGATTCGATCTGGACGCTCGGAGACGTGCCTTCGAAACGCCAGGCACGCGTCTGAAGGTGCTCATCTACCCGTACCAGGTGATGGTCCCCGCTCGAGCTCGTCGACTCGAGCAGAAGGCCCCCGTTCACGCGCCATTCCCGTGCTCCTCGCCGCGGCGAGGAGCGCGACGATACCGAGGAGCGGGGCGAACGAGCGCCTCAATGGCTGCCTCATTCGATAAGCATAGTGAGGAGAGCCGATCGGCTCAACCGAGCCGTATATTGACCGCGCATGCTACTCACGATGATCGTCGCCCTCACCGTCACCGCATTCGCCGGCACGGTGCTCCTTCACCCGGCGTTCCACGCCGACCTCCGCGCGTTCGTCCGACGGCGCGGTGAGAAAGCTTTCCAGGAGCGCGCGATGGACGCCGTTCGGCGGACGTCGGTCGTCATCCCCGCACGGAACGAAGCGTCCACGATTCCGGGCCTGCTGCGGAGTCTCCGCGCGCAGACCGTCGCTCCTTTGGAGATCATCGTCGTCGACGATCAGTCGGAGGACGGGACCGCGGCGGTGGCGCGCGCGGAAGGCGCCCGTGTCATGCCTGCGGGCGAGCGGCCGGACGGGTGGCTCGGCAAGCCGTGGGCGAGCCGCGTGGGCGTAAGCGAGGCCGGCGGGCGCTACCTGCTCTTCCTCGACGCCGACGTGACGCTCCTCCCCGACGCGCTCGAGCAGCTCGCCACGTCGATGATCGCGCTCTCCGCCGACGAAGGACTCACAGCGACCCTGTCGGTCCAGCCGTATCATCGTACCGGTCGACTCCGCGAGCGCCTCGCGCTCCTGTTCAACATCCAGGTCTTTGTAGGCGCCTCGCGCCGCACGCGCGGTCTGCTGCTCACGCTGCGCGGCAGCTGCTGCTTCGGCCCGTGCATCTTCTGCGGCCGCGACGAGTACGAGCGCTTCTGCGGGCACGCGGCCGTGCGCGATCGGATCCTCGACGACTTGGAGCTCGGTACGGCATTCCAGGAAGCAGGAGTTCCCACGCGGAGCTTCGGCGGCCGGGGGGTCATCGAGTATCGGATGTATCCGGGAGGCGTCCGCGACCTTCTCGACGGGTTCACCAAGAACATCCTCCTCGGCGCGCAGCGCTCAGGCGGCTGGTTCAAGACGCTCGCCGTGTTGTGGATCACGGGGCTGCTCGCCGCGTTCCTGTGGATCGCGGTTGGGGCTGCCACGGGAACGCTGGCTACGCTCGTGGTCGCGGCCGTCTTCTACGTCTTTTTCGCGACGCAGATCGCCGCCGCGGGTCACCGGCTGGGCAGTTTCGGCCCGCTCGCCGCGCTGCTCTACCCGGTTCACCTCGCGGTCTTCCTCTTCGTGGTCGTGCGCGCCGTCGTACTCGCCGCGACCGGCCGAAGCGTTCGCTGGAAAGGACGAGCGCTCCACCCGGGGGCGAGTTGATGGCGGTGGGACTACGCTTGCTCGCGATATCGCTCGCGTGGGTCGTGATTGAGATTGGTTCCGGTTACCTCACCAACAAGCTGCCCCTCCGCCTCTTTACGGCCGACGGCCCCCTGACGCGTACCCGTCGCTGGGAGCGCGACGGGCAGACGTACGCGCGGGTCTTCCGCGTACAGCGCTGGAAGGACGCGCTCCCCGAGGCCGGTGGTATGTTCGCCGGCGGCTTCGGCAAGCGGGCGCTGCGCACGCGTTCGTCCGAAAAGCTCGACCGGTTCATAGCAGAAACCCGGCGCGCGGAGCTCACGCACTGGCTCCCCGTTGCGCTTTCGCTCACGTTCTTCGCGTGGAACCCTCCGTACGTCGCGGTCTGGATGCCGATCGTCGGCTTCCTGGGCAACGCGCCGTTTATCATCGTGCAGCGCTACCTGAGGCCGCGGCTCGCGCGCCTGCTCGACGTCTCCCGGCGAAAGAG
>CAYWJH010000071.1:4299-17189 GCA_964458555.1 uncultured Spirochaetaceae bacterium
GACGCGGTCGCGCGCGCGGAAGCGATGGGCCCCGTCGCCGTGGAAGCGGTCGAGCTGCGCTGGGAGCGCCTCGTGGGCGACATCTCTGCGAGTGGGCTCATTCGGGGCGCGCACGAGGTCACCGTCGTCTCCGAGACGCAGGGAATGATCGAAAACGTCGGGTTCGATCTGGGCGGTCGCGTCGAGGAGGGCGAGTTGCTCGTCGACCTCGACGACTCGATCCAGGCGCTCGCCGTCGAAGAGGCGCGCGCCGCGGTCGCATCCGCAGAGCTCGACCTCCAGGCGACCGAACGTCTCGTGAACTCCGGCAACGCGTCGCAGATTCAGCTAAGCCGCGCGCGCACCACGCTCGCCGCCGCGCGCGCCAGGCTCGCGCAGGCGCAGAAGGCGCAGGACGACCGCACGATCGAGGCGCCCATCGCAGGCGTCATCGCGAGCATGGACGACTCGATCCAGGCGGGCAATTCGATCTCTCCCGGGACACCGGTCGCGCGCGTCATCGACACGACCGAGCTCGAGGTGATGCTCTCCGTAGGCGAGCGGGAGATCCAGTACGTCGCCGAAGGTGCTGCCGCCTACGTGTCGTTTCCTGCAGCGGGTAGCCGCGAGATCCCCGGCGTCGTGTCTGCGATCGCGGCGGGCAGCGATCCGGCCACCGGAAGCTTCCCGGTCGTCGTGAGGTGGGAGAACACGATCGGCGACCGCGCGCGCGCCGGGCTGTCGGCCAGTGTGCGGATCGTGCCGACCGACGCACCGTGGGCGATCACCGTACCGGCCAACGCGATCCAACGCGAAGGTGAAGAGCGGTACGTCTACGTCGTGAGCCCCGACGGGTTCGCGCGCAGGCGCATCGTGCAGACCGGGTCGCGGACCGGCGACCGGGTCGTCGTCCAGTCTGGTATCGAGGCCGGTGAGCGCGTCATCGTCTCGGGGCTCGGAAGCATTATCGACGGGACCCGCGTCGCGGCAACGCTTCGCGTCGCGACGAGGTAGAGGGACCAATGAACATCGCCAAACTCTCGGTCAAGAATCCCGTACTCGTGAACATCCTCATGTTCGCGGTGCTCGCGCTCGGCGCCTTCAGCCTCTCGCGACTACCGCAGGAGCAGTTCAGCGAGGTGCCGCTCTTCTTCGTGAACGTGATCGTCCCATATCCCGGCGTGTCCGCCGAAGACGTCGAGCAGAGTGTCACCATCCCCATCGAGCAGGAGATGCAGGGGCTCGACAGCCTCGAGCAGATCAGCTCGAACACGAGCGAGGGGCTTTCGCTCGTTACGATCCAGTTCGACGATGGGCTGTCGAACGACGAGTTCGACCGGCTCCTCCAGGACGTGCAGACGCGTTTCACCAACGTCTCGCTGCCGCCCGGGACGTTGAAGGCGACGATTGACGATTTCTCCTCCAACGATTTCCTGCCGGTTGTGGAGGTGATCGTCCACGGCAGCGAGGACTTCCTTCTGCTCGACTCGACCGCGCGCGACCTCGCCGACCGGATACGCCAGCGCGCGGACGTGTCGGGCGTCGAGTTGATCGGGTCGCGCGATCGCGAGATCACCATCTCCGCCCGCCAGGAGCGTATGGAGGCGCTCGGGATCGGGATCGGCGAAATCGTGCGCGCCGTGCAGGGGCGGAACATTACCGTGCCCGGCGGTACCGTGCAGTCGTCAGGGCGCGAGTACCTCCTGCGGACCGTCGGCTCGCTCGGCGACGTGGAGGCGTTCGAGGAGGTGGTCCTCAGGCGGACGAGCGACGGCATCATCCGGCTCGCCGACGTCGCCGACGTCAATCTCGGGTTCGAGTCCGACGGCGTGCTCAGCCGCTTCAACGGGGTCTCCGCGGTGACGCTGCGCGTCAACAAGGTCCCGCGGGGTAACTCGGTCGGCGTGATCGAGGCGGTGCGCGAGGAGGTCGAGACGATTCGCGCATCGGCGGATCCCGCGCTCGAGTTCAGCCTCTCGAACGACTCGACGGTCCAGATTCGCGACAGCATCAGCGTCCTTCTGAACAACGCGCTCTTCGGGTTGCTTCTGCTCGTCGTGATTCTCTTCCTGTTCGTGGGAATCCGGAACGCGATCATGACCGCGTTGGGGATTCCCATCACCTTCGCGATCACCTTCGTCGTCCTCGAGCTGATGGGAGAGACGTTCAACAGCAACACGCTGTTCGGCATGGTCCTCGTGCTCGGGCTCATCGTCGACCACGCGATCGTCATCGTCGAGAATAGCTTCCGCTACCGGCAGCTCGGGCTCAAGAAGCACGAGGCGGCGATCAAGGGGACGAACGAGGTCATTGTCCCCGTTATCGCGGCGACCCTCACGACGGTCGCCGCGTTCCTGCCGCTGACGCTGTTGCCCGGCGTCATTGGCCTCTTCCTCAGGGTCGTGCCGCTTACCGTCTCGATCGCGCTCATCGCAAGCACCTTCGAGGCGGCGTTCTTCCTGCCGTCGCACTTCGCAGACTGGCCGGGAGGCAACAGGGAGCCCAAGCGAGCTTTCTTCGACACGATCCGCCGCGGATTCGAGCGGTTCATCCGCGTCGTCTACCGGTGGCGCGGGGCGACGCTGGCGTTCATGGTCGTCGTTCTCGTGGGCAGCTTCTCGCTCGTTCCCTTCATCCAGCAGGACCTCTTCAGCGCGGAGGACTTCACGCTCTTCTACGTCGAGCTCGAAATGCCGCCCGGAACGACCCGCGAGCGGACGAACGAGATCGTCTCAGCGTACGAGGACCGCATCCTGAGCTACGTAGGAGAGGGTGAGATCGTCTCGGTGAACTCGGCCGTCGGGTTCTCCAGTCAGGACGAGGAGACCGTGCGCCGGAACAACGTCGCGCAGCTCGTCGTCGACCTCGCCGAGCTCGACGAGGGTCGCGAGCGCAGCATCACCGAGATCATGTCGCAGGTTCAGGCCGAAACGCGGGGTATCCCCGGCACCGATTCGGTCCAGTTCCGGCGGGCGACCAACGGCCCGCCCACCGACCCGCCGGTCAGCTTCCGGGTGTTCGGCGACGACTACGAAGAACTGTCCGTGGTCGCCGCCGGCATCACCGATCGCCTCGCGACCTACCCCGAGCTCTTCAACATCGAGGACAATCTGGACGTGGGCACTCCGCAGTTGCAGGTCGCCGTGGACGAGGAGCGCGCCGCCGCGCTCGGTCTGTCGGCACAGTCGATCGGCGATTTCATCCGGACGAGCTTCGACGGCATCCCGGCCTCGAGCGTCTTCGTGGCCAACGAGGAGTTCGACGTCGTCGTGCGCTACGCCGGTGCGGACAGCGCGACGATCGACGAGATCACCCAGTTGAAGATCCCCACCAACGACGGACGTCTCGTTCCGTTCTCCACCGTCGCGCGGCTCGAGGAGGGCGACGCGCTCGCTTCGATCCGACGGCTCGACGGCAAGCGCGAGGTGACGATCACCTCCGGCGCGTACAGCGAAGAGAATCTTGCGGCGATCAACAACGACATCGAGACGCTCTTCGAGGAGGAGTACCTGCCGCGGTTCCCGGGCGTGACGCTGGGGGTGGGCGGCGAGTTCGCCGAGTTCACCAACCTCCTCGTCGAGATCCTGCGGATCTTCGTCATCGGGATTCTCCTCATCTACCTGATCCTGGGAACGCAGTTCAAGTCGTACTCGCAGCCGCTTCTGATCCTGCTGTCGGTTCCCTTTGCGTTCGTCGGCGTGGTGCTCTACCTCGCGCTCTCCGGCACCCCGCTTTCGACCACCGTCATTTACGCGTCGGTCGCGCTCGCGGGTATCGCGGTCAACGACACGATCGTGCTCGTGAGCTTCGTGAACGACCGTCGCCGCGAGGGCGCATCCGTGCGCGAGGCGGTCGTCGAGGGGGCGAGCACGCGGCTGCGGCCCATCCTGCTCACCTCTATCACGACGATCGCAGGGCTGCTTCCCACGGCGATCGGGCTGGGCGGCAGCTCGGTCATCTGGGGGCCTATGGCGAGCACCATCATCTTCGGCCTGCTCTTCTCGACGATCACCGCGCTCATCGTCGTACCGTCCGCCTACGGCCTGCTCTACGATCACAAAAAGAACCGCGCAGAGGCGGCCGCCAACGCGGGCGCGTCCGGCGAGACCGGGTACGCCGGAACCCCGCAGGGCGCGTACGCCGGAGGAGACGACTGATGCGAACACCCATTGCGTTCCAGCGCCGATTTCGGATACGTCCCGGCGTCGCCGCCGTCGCTGCGGTGACCGTCCTCGCGATCGTGCCGATCGCACCAGCGGCCGGCGAAGAGCTCGCGCTCGACGATGCGATCGTCGCCGCGATCGACCGCAGCATCCTCCTCGAGCAGAGCCGCCTTCGCACCGCCGTTGCACAGACGCGCGTGGAGGCGACCGCCCAGACGACCGCCCCGCGCTTCTCGCTCGAGGCCGAGCCGGTCTACGCGCTGAACACCCAGCGCGGCTCGAACTTCGCCGACGTCACGAGCCCGCTCGACTTCCCGCCCGATCCCACGACGACGGTGATCAACTCGACGGGCGTGGGGCTCGCGCTGCGGCAGCCGTTGCCGACCACCGGCGTGCTCTCCGGCAACGTGGGCACCAGCCTCTCGGCATCTACCTCGATCCCGGACGAAGGTAATTCGACGACCACCTGGTCGTTCCAGCCGAGCGTATCGCTCGCGCTCTCGCAGCCGCTGTTCGTCGACGAGGCGTTCGTCGATACCGAGGAGCCGCTTCTCGTGCTCGAGCAGGTCGAGCGCGGCGCGGCCGAGTCGCGCCTGTCCGAGGAGCAGATCCGCCGGCAGATCGCGACGAGCGTCACCCGGCTCTACGTGCAGCTCGATTCGCTGCGCAGGGCGATGGAGCTGCAGCGCACGCAACGCCAGCTGCTCGAGCTGCAGCTCGAGCAGGCGCGTATCCGCAGGGAACAGGGCCAGGGCTCGCGCCAGGAGTCGTTCTCGCTGCAGGTGCAGCTCAACCGAAGCGAGGACGCGATGCTCCAGACACGGCTCTCTGCCCGCGAGGTCGAGCTCGAGCTCGCGCGCCTGACCGGGGCCGACGTCGACGAATCGACGCGGTTGACGGGCGTGGACGAGGCGCGCGAGCGGCTCGGTGCGGTCGACCTCGAGCAACCGTCTGCCAACGCCGAGCTTCGGGCCGCGCAGATCGCGGTGGAACGCGCGGAGACCGATCTCCGCCTCGCGAGGAAGCAGGAGCGCGCGACCGCCTCCGCCTCGCTCGCGCTCACCCCTCGCTACGAGGACGAGCGCGAGAACCCGGATACGCTCGGCGGTGCCTTTGGGGACTACTTCGGCGAGGGCGGCGGCGTGGACGTCGCGTTCTCGCTGGGCGTGAGCGTGCCGCTGGGAGAACAGACACGGCGCGAGCGCGAGGTCCGCCAGGCCGAGCTCGCGCTCGAGATCGCCCAACGCGAGGTCGATCGGGTCGCACGCGAGCAGCGCTCACGGCTCGCCGTCTTGCGCGAGCGGCTCGGCATTCTCGAGGAGCGTGCCGAGCTCTTGAGCTTCGAGATCGAGTTCGAGCGCGATCAGCTCGAGAGCGAGCAGGAGCTCGTCGGAATCGGCGCGTCGACGGAACTGCAGGTCGAGCGCATTCGCGCGAATATCGCCGCGCGCGCGAGCGAGCTCGCCGACCTGGAGACGCAGCTCTTCCTCGAACGGCTGCAGGCGGCGACGATCGCCAACGAGGATCCCGTCGCGCTCCTGATGGGGACCGCGAGCGAGTAGCCGTCCACCGGAGCGTGGAAGTCGGGGCTACGCCTGCTCGCCTCTCCACGCCTCCACCGGGTTGTGCGAGCGCAGCTCGGCAACCCGCAGACCGCTGTTGGGAGACTCCTCCATGGGACCGAAGCGCGCGTCGAGCGCTTCGTCGAGCCGCTTCACGTGCGGCGAGTACCCCGGTTCGCCGATCACGTTGCGCGTCTCGCGCGGGTCGCGCTCGAGGTCGAAGAGCTGATCGGCCCCGCGGCCGTGGCGTCGGATGAGCTTGAGCGAAGCCGAGCGCGCCATCCGCAGGTCCCCGTACTCGCCGGTCTGGACCTCCTTCCAGTCGGGGAGCGCGCGGGCCTCGGCCAGCATGGGAAGGAAGCTTCGTCCCGGGTACGCGCGGGCAGGAGCGCCTGCCTGCGGTGCGGGCTCGCCCGCGTCGGCGCCCGCCGCGGCCGCGAGCGTCTGGAAGAGATCGGCGTGGTCGACGAACTCCGGGCGGACCTGCTGACCGAAGAGGCCGGACCATCCGCCGAAGACCATCGGGACGCGAATCGACTCCTCGAGCATGTTCAGCGGTCTCGTCGCGTTGCCCTTTCCGAACAGCCCGTGGTGTCCCACGTTGAGCCCGTGGTCCGAGGTGTAGACGACGAGCGTGTTTTCGAGCTCGCCGCGTTGCTCGAGGAGGTCGAGCACGCGACCGAGCTGCTCGTCGATCTCGCTCACCGACGCGTAGTACTGTGCCTGCCGCTCGCGCCACCCTTCGCTCGCGGCGTTTCGTCCCTCACCGGTGACGCGGCCGAAGGCGTGGAGCGCGTCCCGCGGGATGTCGGCGAAGGCCGCGTCGCGGTAGGCGTCTACGAGCCGTGGCGGGTGGTCGGCGTAGGGGCTGTGCGTGGAGACGAGGCCCACGAAGGCGAAGAAGGGCGCGCGCGCTCCAGTCGCGCCGCTTCCGGCCGGCGCTGCGAGGCGGTCGATGAACCGCAGCGCGGCGTCGGTGGTGATCCGCGCCTGGTAGCCGGTCTCCGCGTACGGCTCGCCGTTGTGCGCGTAGGTCTGCTCGCCGCGGTGGGGTCCGGTCCGCCTTCCGATTGAGAACCACTCCTCGAATCCCGGCCGCGCGTCCTCCGGCGTGCCGCAGTGCCACTTGCCGAAGAAACCGCATCGGTATCCCTCATGTGCGAGGATCTCGCCGAGCTGCGTCTCGCCCTCGATCCACGGACCGTCGCGGTACTCGGCCGGGGCGAGGTAGTCGTGGATGCCGTGCTGCGAGGGGTAGAGCCCTGTCCAGAAGGTGGCGCGCGCCGGAGAGCACACCGGGGTCGGCGTCATCGCGTTCGCCATCCGCACGCCGTGCGAGGCGAGCCAGTCGATGCTCGGCGTCCGAATCTCGGCGTTGCCGTAGCAGCCGTTCGCCCACTGGCCGTGGTCGTCGGTGAGGAAGACGACGATGTTGGGACGTTGGTGTTTGCTCATTCGGGCCTCCCCGGGTACGATGGCACGGACGGAAAGCGATGGCAAGGCGCCATCGCGCTCGACCACACCTCAAACTACGGAGCACCAGCATGAGCACCAGACCGAATATCCTCTTCGTCATGGCCGACCAGTTCCGCTCGGACTACTACGGCGCGGCCGGCGCCGATTTCGTGCGGACACCCGCGCTCGACGCGCTCGCAGCGCGTGGCACGCGATTCACCCGCGCCTACACGAACAGCCCGGTCTGCTCGCCGGCTCGGATCAGCCTCGCGACCGGCCTCTCCCCGTTTCGCACCGGCGCGCTCGACAACAACTCGTTCTCGCCGCTGTCGCACGCTACCTATTACCAGCGGCTGCGCGACGACGGCTACCGCGTCGCGCTCGTGGGAAAGCACGACCTCGCGAAGAACGACCGCTTCAAGGGTCGCCTGGGCAAGCGTCCGCTGACCTACGCGTTCGGCTTCACCGACCCGCACGAGATCGCCGGCAAGATGGAGGCGGGCAAGATCGGCGAGCCGTACTGCCCCTACACCCACGCGCTCGACGACGCGGGGCTCTTCGAGACCTTCGTGCACGATTACCAGAAGCGGGCGAAGACCGGCTGGGTGAAGGACGCGAGCCACGACTCGGTCCTCCCGACCGAGCTGTACCAGGACGCCTACGTGGGTGAGTACGCCTGCAGGTGGCTCGAGGAGATCGACGAGGACTTCCCCTGGCACATGTTCGTCAGCTTCCTCGGGCCGCACGATCCCTTCGACCCGCCGGCCGAGTACGCCGATCGCTACCGTGACGCGAAGGTGCCGCCGGCGATCGCCGACGAGCTGGGGAACAAGCCCGGCTGGCACGCGACGCGCGACCAGAAGCTGAGCGAGGAGGAGATCGCGCACACGCGGCGGCAGTACTGCGCGGAGATCGAGCTCATCGACGAGTACATCGGTCGGATGATCGAGACGCTCGAGCACCGTGGGCTCCTCGAGAACACGATCGTGCTCTTCGTCTCCGACCACGGCGAGATGCTCGGCGACCACGGCATGTACACGAAGTCGGTGGCCTACGAGGGCGCAACGCACATACCGCTCGTCGTCGCCGGGCCGGGCTTGCAGCGCGGCGCGGTCTCCGACGCGCTCGTCGGGCTCATCGATCTCAACCCCACGCTCTGCGAGCTCGCCGGTCTCGACGCTCAGCCGGGCATCGACGCGGAGTCGTTCGCGCCGCTGCTGCGCGGCGAGACGCAGACGCACCGCGACTCGGTCTACATCACGCTGCGCCGGTTCCAGGCCGTCGTTACCGACCGGTACAAGATGGTGGACAACTACAACGACCTGGGCGAGGTCTACGACCTGGAGGAGGATCCCCACGAGCTCGACAACCTCGTCGTGAGCGACGCGAAGCGCGCGGCGGAGATCGTGCGCGGGCGCTTCGTGCCGCACCAGACGTCGATGGGCGCGCGGTGGTGATGACCCGCAAGGACATATCGACATGAAGCCACTGACCGACCGACCAGCAGCGCGGCGACTGCCTGGGCGGCGACGACCACCCGGTGCTGAAAACCCCGTATCTCGACGAGCTCGCCTCGCGAGGCGTCCGGTTCTCGAGCGCCTACTCGGCGTGCCCGCACCGCGTTCACCGGAAGGACGCCGGAGAGCCACGGCGTCTACCGCGACAGCTGGATGCCGCTCTTCGATCCCACGCTGCCCGAGCTCCTCTCTCGCGCCGGCTACTCCGCGAGCATCACGCACATCGACGACCAGATCGGGACGCTGCTCCGGGTGCTCCCGGAAAACACGATCGTCATCTTCACGAGCGACCACGGCGAGATGAATCGGCTGGGCGGGTCGAACCCGCCGACCGGCATGCAGTACCTCACCGACGGAAAGCGCAAGTTCATCCGGGAACCTGGCGTAGGGAGGGAGCTCTTCTTCGACCCGGAGGCCGATCCGCAGGAGCGGCAGAACCTCATCGATGCGCGCGAGCGGGCCGAAGAAATCGGCATCTGGCGAGATCGGCTCGTCGAACGACTACGCTACAGCCCCAGCCGCTCGTACTGCGAGGCCGGCGCCTCGTGGCGCGCGAGCAGCTCCTTCATCGTCGCGGCGAGCTCTGCCTCGCGCTCCGGATCGTCGATCGGCTTCTCCTGGGCGGGGTCGGTCTCGAGGTCGTAGACGAGGTTACGCTCCGGCGCGTCGCGGTGCCGATGGCTGGGCACGGCGATCCGGAAGTGCGGGATGCCGTCCGCGTTCGCGAGGAAGCGGCCGGCCTCGGCCGACTTCATACGCTCCTCGCTCGTGCGGATATTGCGCAGGTCGCCGGTGTGCAGGTGCGTTACCGAGTCGCGAAGCGGCTGGCGCGTATAGGTCATGCGACCGTCGGTCATGTTCACGTCCTTGCCGAAGTAGCCGTAGAGGACCCAGTCGTGGTGGACCTCGTCCGAGCCGAGCAGGTGCAGCAGCGATTTGCCCCGCGTCCTCGGGTCCGGCGTCGCGTCGTGGAGGTCGAGGATCGTGGGAGCGAGGTCGATCGTCGTCGTGAGCGCCTCCCTGCGCCCCGGTGCCACGTGCGGCGCCCAGACGAGCATGGGGATGTGCGCGAGCTCGGCGTAGTCGAACATGTAGTTCTTCGCCCAGAATCCGTGCTCGCCGAGCAGGTGGCCGTGGTCGGTCGTGAGGATGATCGTCGTGTCCTTCCACAGATCGAGCTCGTCGACCTTGTCGAGGAGCTTGCCCAGCCACGCGTCGGCCATCGTGAGCGTCGCCGCGTAGCGCCGGCGGACGTGCTGCACCGCCTCGCTGTCGTCGAGCTCCGGATCGAGCCGATCGTAGGCCGGCCAGTTATAGAGGTAGCGGTCCCACTCGTCGCCGTAGAGGTCGCGGTACTTCTGCGGCGAGTCGAACGGCTCGTGCGGGTCGAAGACCTCCAGGTGGAGGTGCCAGTTGTCGGCGTCCCGGTTGAGCTCGACAAAGTCGATCGCGTGCTGGAAGCAGCGCGGGGTGGGGTAGGAGAGGTCGTCCTCCGGGTCCATCATCGCGCGGTTGCGCCAGTACGCTCCGCGGCCCACGCCCTTGCCGCGCGTGCCCTCCGGCGCGCTCGGCGCGTCGACGACCGGCCGCCACTTGTCGCCCTCCTGCCCGCGCTCGAACTCCCACGAGTCGAACTGATCGTGGTAGCCGTCACCGCCGCGGTGGAAGTAGTGGTAGTGGTCGGTGATGAGGTGCGAATGCACGCCCGATTGCTCGCGCAGCCGCTGCGGCACGGTCGTATCCCACGATTCGACCGGCCCCCACGGGGTCTCGAGGAAGTTCAGCCTCCCCGTCATGATCTCCCGACGCGCGGGCATGCACGGCAGGCTCCCCGACCAGTGGTTGTCGAAGACGACACCCCGCTCGGCGAATCGGTCCAGGTTGGGCGTCTTCACGCGCGGGTCGCCGTACGCGCTGAGGTAGTGCCGGTTGAGCGAGTCCATGAGAATGAGCATCGTACGCATGGGGCGATTGTACACGAAGCGGCGCACCTGCTGCATCTCCCCCGTGCGTGTACTATGATGGCCGCAGCTTGCCGCTCGAGAGGAGACCTCCATGGCGATCACATTCGGCGAATCGGTATTCACGCAGAAGCCGGACGATCCGGTTGCCTACGTGTTCACCCCGGAGGAGTTCGGCGCAGACCCGAGCGGGACAGCCGACAACACCGCGGCGCTGCAGCGCGCGATCGATGCGCTCGAGGCGGAGCTCACCCACGGCGTCGTCTTCGTTCCCGAGGGGACCTACCGCTTCGCCGGCACGGTGCAGCTGTGGCGCGGGATCCGGCTCATCGGCTTCGGGGCGAGCCGGCCGGTCTTCTTCGTCGCGGAGAACGAGGCGGGATTCGCCGGGCCGCAGTCGCGGTACGTCGTCCACTTCCGGGTGAACAAGCCGGAACCGGGCGAGGAGCTTCGCGACGCGCAGAACACGACCTTCTACAGCGGCATCCGCAACATCGACTTCCGGCTTGGGGCCGGGAATCCGGGGCTCGTCGCGTGCCGCTTCCGTGTCGCGCAGTTGTGTTCGCTCGAGGACAGCGACTTCCATATGAGCGACAACCGCGCGGCGGTGGAAATGGTGGGAAACGAGATCGAGCGGTGCCGGTTCTTCGGCGGGGAGTTCGGCATCCTCACCGGCGAGACGGTCGCCTACTGGCCGTTCTACCTGGGCGACTGCAGGTTTTCGGGCCAGTCGCGGGCGTGCGTCTCCACCTACCGCGCCGGCATGACGATCGTGCGCACGACGCTCGCCGACGCACCCTACGGCGTCTACGTGCCGAACAAAGAGCGCGAGAACCACTACGTAGAGGAGTTCGAGCGCCTCTACCTCCACGATTGCCGCCTTGAAAATCTCTCGCAGGCCGGTATCAGCATGAACATGGTTCGCTACCCGCAGAACTGGCTGCACGCCGATCGGGTTTAC
The DNA here is from genome assembly GCA_964458555.1 of uncultured Spirochaetaceae bacterium. Lineage (GTDB taxonomy): Bacteria > Spirochaetota > Spirochaetia > DSM-27196 > SLST01 > SLST01. The sequence continues at coordinate 15,898 of CAYWJH010000071.1, forward strand.
TGCCGCAACGTCCCCCGCTTCTTCGAGTCGTTCGCGCACCAGTACAACAAGCACATCGGCGTGCCGCACATCGAGCCGGACAGCCCCTGCTACCGCGCGGACATGGACATGGGGCTGCTGGTAGACGTGCGCGACGGGAAAACCGATCGGCGCTTCGACGTCTCGTACGAGGTCACGCCGCAGGACGACCTGCCCGCGCCGTCGGAGCCGGACTACGTTTTCATGCCGATTCCATCCGGGTGGGTGAGCATCCGCGACTTCGGCGCGGCCGGCGACGGCGTGACCGACGACACCGACGCGTTCGAGCGCGCGATAGCCTCGGGCAGCCCGATCTACCTGCCGCAGGGCGAGTACCTCCTCACCCGCGGTATCGAGCTCGGCCGCGACACGTCGCTTTTGGGCCTGCACTGCAGCACGACCCGGCTGAAGCTCGGCGACGACGCGCCGGGCTTCGGCAACCGCGACGCACCGGCAGCAATGGTCGCGGTGTCGCCGGGAGGCCGCAACCACGTGTCGGGCATCTGCTTCGACGGCGGGCGCAACCCGGGCGTCGTGGTCGTCGACTGGCGCGGCGACCCGACGTCGATCATGGAGGACTGCCTCTTCGCCTTCGGCGGCCACGGCGGCGCGCGTAAAGGCCGCGACCGCCTCCACGACGTTTACGTGCACGACGGCGGCGCCGGTGTCTTCAAGAACCTCTGGATCCCGGACGTCTGGACGTCCGACGGCTTCCACATCGCGAACACGTCCGTCCCCGGGCAAATCTGGATGATCTCGGTCGAGCACCACCTGGAGATCGAGGTGGTGCTCGAGAACGTCGCGAACTGGCGGATCGTCGCGCTGCAGACCGAGGAGAACCTGGGAAGCGAGCGAGCGGCATCGCTTTCGATCGATCGCTGCCGTGACGTAGAGATCGCGAACCTCTTCCAGTACCGCGTGCAGGCGATCGAGGCGCAGCACCCCAACGCGTCGATCATCGACAATTGCACGAACCTCGTCTTCAAGGGTGTCCACTGCTTCAGTATTGGCCCGTCGCCGTTTCTCGACGAGGCGATCATCGACGGGACCGTGGCGGTCCGGGACCACGAGATAGGGACGCTGCGCGTCAACCGCTGAGCACGGTGCCCGTCCGGGCTCGCGAACGAGAGTTCACGAAATGCGCTTGCCCGAAGGGCGCCTTCAAGGATACACTTACAAGTAGCATAAATATGCAGAGGAGGATCTATGAAGACAATGACTAGACGATCCGTCGCGGTCGCCATGGTGCTGCTGGTTGCGGCAGGCATGGCGTT
>CAYWJH010000072.1:0-17104 GCA_964458555.1 uncultured Spirochaetaceae bacterium
GCTCGCGGCGGCGGCCGCGTGCGTCGCGGCAGGCCTCGTCTTCGCCTACACGCAGCGGCTCGCCCCGCGGTCGCTCGCGGCGCGCGCGGCACGGACCGGCTACGTCGGGCACGCGGTACCCGGCGGTATGGTCGCGGTCGGGCTGCTCTCGCTCTTCGGGGCGCTCACCGCGGCCGCACGGCTCGTGATCCCGGGCGTGCCGCCGCTTCTCACCGGCTCGATCGCGGGCCTCATCGTCGGCTACCTCATCCGGTACGTGGGCGTTGCCTCCCGACCCTTCGAATCGGCGTTCGACCAGGTCGTCGCCGACGTCGACGACGCCGGCCGCTCGCTCGGCGCGCGCCCGCTCGCCACGCTCGTACGCGTCGACCTGCCGGTAATCGCGCCGACGGTCGCCTCCGGCGGCCTGCTCGTCGCGCTCGACGTCCTCAAGGAGCTGCCGCTGACGCTCGTGCTGCGACCGTTCAACTTCACCACGCTCGCGGTGCGCGCCTACGAGCTCGCCTCCGACGAACGGCTGGCCGCGAGCGCGCTGCCGGCGTTGGTGCTCGTGGCGGTGGCGCTCGCGATCACGCTCGCGCTGCAGACGGTCGCCGCCCGGAGGTTGCCGCGATGATCACGCTGAAAGAGCTCTCCTACCGCTACCCCGGCTCGCACGCCGACGCCCTGCGCGCCGTCGATCTGTCGGCACCCGCGGGAAGCATCACCGTCGCAGCCGGGGAATCGGGGTCTGGCAAGACGACGCTGCTTCGGCTGCTCGCCGGGTTCATCGCGCCGGAGGACGGCACCATCGACGTCGGCGGACGACGCGTGAGCGAACCCGGCCGCGCGGTCGCACCCGAAGAACGCGGGGTGGGCGTCGTGTTTCAGGAGTTCGCGCTCTTCCCCCACCTCACCGTGGAACAGAACGTCGCCTTCGGTCTGAACCGCACCGAACCGCGGGCGCGGACCGCCCGGATACGCGAGTGCCTCGCCATGCTCGGGATCGAACCGCTGCTCGGCCGGTATCCCCACGAGCTCTCCGGCGGGCAGGCGCAGCGCGTCGCCATCGCGCGGGCGCTCGCACCGGCACCGCGAATCCTCGTCATGGACGAGCCGTTCAACACCCTCAACGTCGCGCTGCGCCACGAGCTCGTCCCGCTCGTCGCCGACGTGCTGCGCGCGACGGGGATCACCGCCGTCGTGGTGACGCACGACCCGCAGGAGGCCTACGAGCTCGCCGATCGGATGGTCCTCCTCAAGGACGGAGCGGTCGAGCAGGAGGGCACCGCGTCGGAGCTCTACCATCTTCCGCGTACACGCTACGTCGCGCACTTCTTCGGACCGGTGAACGAAATCCCGCTCGAGTCTCCGCTCGCCCGCGCGCTCGCACCGCTCGAGCTCCCGGTAACCGACGAGGGTACGCTCGTGGTGCGCCCGGAGTCGATCTCGCTCGTCGAACCAGGCGGCGGCATCGCGGACGCGACGGTCGTCGAGACCCGGTTCGCCGGACCGCACTCGATCGTGGAGCTTCGCGGGGCGTGGGAGGGGACGCTGCGCGCGCACGTCGCCGGCCGCGCGCCGCGGGTCGACGAGGCGATGGGCGTCCGCATCGGCGTGACCACTCAGACGCCGGTCCTCGGACGGTAGCACGTACGCGCGAAACCGCGCCCTGTCCTCCGGGATGCTCGCTCGGTATACTTACGCTATGGCTCACCCCTCTTCGTCCCTCCCGGCCCGTGACACACCGGCTCGAGCCAGCGTCCTGAAAAACAAGGAAAAGGAGCTGCCGGCCGAAGACGTCGGCTTTTCGATTACCGCCGAGGACATCAGGACCCTGGATGATGGCTCGGAACACTTCGACATCATCGGCCAGCCGCGGGCGCTGCGCGCGCTGCGTCTGGCGATCGACATAGAAGGCAAGGGATACAACATCTTCGCGACCGGCATCGCCGGAACCGGCAAGCGCACCGCGATCATGAAGATCCTGAAGGGTTTTCGACCTCGCAAGTCGCGACTGCGCGACATCGCCTTCGTCCACAACTTCACGCAACCCGACCGTCCGCGCGCGCTCTACTTCGACCCCGGGGACGCGCGGCGCTTTCGCGGCGCGGTCGTCGACCTCATCGACCGTTTTCGCCAGGTCGTCAACGCGCTGTTCGTCGACCAGAGCTACAAGGATCAGCGCGACCGGATCGTCATGCAGGCCGAAGGACGCGAAACGCAGACGGTCACCGAATTCGAGCAGAAGCTTCAACAGGAAGGCTTCGAGATCATCCAGGTAGACGAGGAGGACGACCAGCGCGCCGACATCGCTCCCATCTACCAGGGCGAGAGCGCGACCTTCGACGAGCTGCAGCACCTCGTCACGAAGGGCCAGATCGAAGAGCAGGTCTGGAGCGAGATCCGCGAGAAGTACTACACCTTCATGGACGAGATGAAGGAGATCTTCCAGAATCTCCGCAACGAACGACTGAACGTCGAGGAAAGCCTCCGCGCGCTGCAGATGGACCTCGTGCGGCCCCAGCTCGAGGCCGAAGTTGCCCGGCTGCGGATCGACTTCCCCGACGCCCGGGTCCACCACTACCTCGACGACCTGCTCGAGGACGCGTTGCAGAATCTCCAGTGGTTCCGCGCCCCCGACGAGAACAGCGAGGACGCCGAGCCGGCCCCGTTGTGGCGCTACGGTGTGAACGTGGTCGTCGACAACGCGAACACCAAGGGCGTGCCGGTCGTCCACGAGAGCCATCCCGACTACCAGAAGCTCTTCGGCACGCAGGAGACGGTGGGCGACCCCTCCGGCGAGCGGACGAGCACCTTCATGCAGCTCCGCGCGGGCTCGCTCCTGCAGGCGTCGGGCGGATTTCTGGTGCTGCGCGCCGAAGACATCCTCACCGAGGAGGACGCCTGGAACAGCCTCAAGCGCGCGCTCCAGGACGGGACGACCGAGATCAGGCCGCTGCCGAACCCGATGAACCCGGGACCGTCGCTGAAGCCCGAACCGGTCGAGATCGCCGTGAAGGTGATCATCATGGGAAGCGAGCACATCTACGACTACCTCTACAGCCTCGACGAAGAGTTTCAGAAGCTGTTCAAAGTCCCCGCGGAGTTCGACTCGGTCATGCTGCGTACCGAGCACAGCATGCGCGAATACATCGGCTTCATGCGCATGATCTGTCGCGACGAAGGGCTACGCGAGCTCGACCACGACGGCATGGGAGCGATCGCCGAGTACGGGGTGCGCCTGAGCGAGTTCCGCGACCGACTGTCCACGCAGTTCTCCCGGATCGCGGATCTCATTCGCGAGGCCGACTACTGGGCGTCGCGCGAACATCACACCGCCGTCAGCCGTACCGATGTCGAGCGGGCGCTCGCCGAGCGCAAGTTCCTCTACGACCTTCCCGAGGAGAAGATCGACGAGCAGATCCTCTCCGGCGAGCTACTCATCTCGGTGAGCGATCGGGCGATCGGGCGGATCAACGGCCTCGCCGTGCTCGACCGCGGCTACTACGCCTTCGCCCGGCCTATGCTCATCACCGCTCGGGTAGCCCCGGGCGACGACGGGATCATCAACATCGAGCGCGAGTCCGGCCTGTCGGGCGAGATCCACGACAAGGGCGTCTACATTCTGCAGGGCTTTCTCGAATCGACCTACGCGACCGACTTCCCCGTCAGCATCAGCGCGAGCGTCGCCTTCGAGCAGAGCTACGTAGAGGTCGACGGCGACAGCGCTTCGTCGACCGAGATCTACGTCATCCTGAGCGCGATCGCGAACGCGCCGCTGCGCCAGGACATCGCGGTGACCGGCTCGGTGAACCAGATGGGACAGATCCAGCCGGTGGGCGGGATCAGCGAAAAGATCGAGGGCTTCTACGAGGTCTGCAGGAAGATCGAGCTCACCGGAACACAGGGCGTGATCATCCCGCGCAAGAACATCCCCAACCTCGTCCTCACCCCGGAGCTCCAGCGAGCCGTTGCCAAGGGCCGATTTCACATCTACGCGGTGGAGACGATCGACGAAGGTATGGAGATACTCACCGGGATGGAAGCCGGCATCCGCGACACAGACGGCCACTACCCGGCGGGCACGCTGAACGCGCTCGTCGAGGAGCGGCTGCGGCAAATGGCGCGCGTAGTCAAGGAATTCGGAAACGGATAGGATAGAGCTTTCCTTGACAGGCAGGTGACGCAAACTATACTTGTTACGGGAGTCTCCCAAAGGGCGGTTGCATGGCGAAACAGGTCGACGAGGCGAAGGTACTTCAGGCAGCGCGGAGCTCGATTCCGCTCACGGTCAAGTCGTTCACGCTGCCCCACGAAACCGAGGTATACCTCGAGGAGATTCTCGGCGTCTTTCTGAAGGAACTGGGTCAGGACCGGCTCAAGGATCCCCTCGCCTACTGCCTCCGGGAGCTCGCCGTCAACGCGAAAAAGGCGAACACCAAGCGCGTCTACTTCCAGGAGAAGGGCCTCAGCCTTACGAACGAGCCCGAGTACGAAGAGGGCATGCGGAACTTCAAGCAGGAGACCCTCGACAACATCAACCACTTCCTCGAGATGCAGAAAGAGGCCGGGCTCTACATCAAGGTCATCTTCCACACGAAGGCAGGACGCCTCAACCTCTACGTTGCCAACAACACGGAGATCACCAAGCGCGAACAGTTTCGCGTCTTCGACCGGATCGCACGGTCGCGCGCCTTCGATTCGCTCGAAGAGGCGCTGACCACCGTCATCGACGATTCGGAGGGCGCGGGGCTGGGAATCGTCATCCTCGTCCTGATGCTCAAGAAGATCGGGCTCGACGAGGACGCCTTCGACATCGATACCCGTAGCGGTGAGACGATCGCACGCGTCGTGATCCCGATGGACCAGGTGAAGGCCGACAACCTGGACATGATCAGCGAGAAGCTCGTCGAAGAGATCGACAGCCTCCCGCGCTTCCCGGAGAACATCGTCACGCTCCAGAAGAAGATCGACGAACCGGAGGCCGAGCTCTCCGAGATCGCACGCATGGTGAGCACCGACCCGTCGCTCACCGCGGATCTGCTCAAGGTGGTCAACTCGGCGGCGTTCATGCTGCCCAAGCGAGTCGACAACATCGTGGAGGCGGTGAAGCTCGTCGGCCTGCGCGGCCTGAAGAACCTGCTCTACCAGTACGGGACCCAGCAGGTCCTCGGCTCGGAAACGCCGGAGACCAAGGCGCTCTGGGAGCACTCGTACCGCACCGCCTACTACGCGTACAACCTCGCGCGCAGCGTGACGAAGAAGCGCGACATCCTCGACGACGTCTACGCCGGCGGCATTCTGCACGACATGGGCAAGATCATCTTCTCATCGACGCACCCGGAGATGATCAACCGCATCGAGCAGTTCTGCCTCGATAAGGGCATTCCCGCCGAGCTCTTCGAGGACCTCTCGAGCGGCCTGAACCACGCCGAGATTGGCGGGCGCATCGCGCGCAAGTGGAACTTCCCCGACGCGCTCGTGCACGCGATCGAGTACCACCACCACCCCTCGGACTGCCCGCCGGAGCACCGCGACGTCGTGTATACGGTCTACATCGCGAACATTCTCTCCGACCCGAAGCACCGGGAGTTCGACTTCAACCAGTTCGACCAGGAAGCCATGAGCGAGTTCAACGTCAAGAGCCACGACCAGCTCAACACGATCCGTACGCGGCTCGAGAACATGTTCGAACGCGAGCAGATGGGGTCCCGAAAGCCGGTTTAGCGCGGCGCTCGTCGTCCTTGACGCGTCTCCTGATACATAGTATTTTTAATATATACTTTTCAGGAGGGCGTATGGCCATTCATCTCTATACCACACCGTCGTGCACCTACTGCAAGAAGGCGAAGAGCTTCTTCAAGGAGAACCGGGTTCCGTTCAACGAGTACGACGTATCGCGCGATCAGCGGCGCGCCGATGAAATGGTCCGGAAGTCGGGTCAGATGGGCGTCCCCGTGATCGACATCAACGGCAAGATCATCGTAGGCTTCAACCAGCCGGAGGTCGAGCGCGCGCTCAAGTAGCGCACGCAGGCCTTCGGGCCGTCAGGAGAAGCAATGAGCTATATCACACGCGCAGAGAACACCGAAGACCTCGCGTTCGACGTAGAGCTGCAGGGTCACCGGTTCACCGTCGACGCCGATGAATCGGTAGGCGGCAAGGACCGCGGCCCTCGCCCGAAGGCGCTCGTCCTCTCGGGGCTCGCCGGATGCACCGGCATGGACGTCGCGAGCATCCTCGGGAAGATGAAGATGCCGTACGACAGCTTCGCGATCGAGATCGACGCGGAGACGACCGACGAGCATCCCAAGGTCTACAAGGACATCACGGTCCGCTACATCTTCACCGGCTCCGAGCTCGATCGCGGCAAGATCGAGAAGGCGGTGAACCTCTCGCAGGAGAAGTACTGCGGCGTGAGCGCGATGCTCGGAAAGACCGCCACGATCCACGCAGAGATCGTGACAGACCATTAGCAACTCGGTCGCGCGGCCCGGTCGTCACCGCAGCGCCTGCTGCCACGCCGCGAGCGCGATTCCGCACGCCACCCCCACGTTGAGCGACGCCTTCGGGCCCGGCAGGGGGATCGTCACCCGCTCGTCGGCGCGGCGCACCGCCGCCGGGCTCAGCCCCAGCTCCTCCGAGCCGAGCACGAGCACCCCCTGCCGCGGGAACGCGAACGAACCGACCGGCTCGCCGCCGAGCTCGAGCGCGACCACCGGGCCGCCGGCGCGCGCTGCGAACGCGTCGAGCTCGACGCGCTCGGCGCGAACGTACCGCGTCGCGCCCATCGCGCTGCGCGCGACGCGCCGGTGGTCCAGCGGCGGACAGTCCGCGCTCACGCCCACGCGTACCACGCCGAAGGCGGCTGCGGTTCGTATGATGCTCCCCATGTTGAAGGGCGATCGGATCGACTCGAGATAGACACCGACCGCGGCGAGCGCTTCGGCGGGCGGGGCTGCGTCGCGCGCGCGACCCGCTACCCCCGCCGGACCGAGCAGGTCCCAGTCGCCGGCCTCCATGCCCAGATGCCGCATGAGCAGGTGTCGCAGCGTTTCGAGCGCGCGGATCGTCGCGTCCTCGCGATGCGGCTCGCCGGCGACGCGCGCCGCCTCGCGGACCTCCGCGGGGAGCTCGTCGTCCCGGACGAGCAGATCGAGGACACCGGCGAGGTAGCGTTCCTCCGGCGGGTTACCGTCGCGTTGCCACCCCTCGAGCAGGCGGACGATCTTGCGCCGCCGCGTGTTCGGGGCGAGGCTGACGAGCTTGCGGATCGTGATCAAGGCGACTCCTTCGTCGGCGGCGCCCGCTGCGGTGCCGCGTGGGTACCGCCCCGCGCTGCAGCGCCGTGCGCCCCGGCCGATCAGAACGCGAGCTTGATCAGGTCGTAGAGATCGCTCGTCGTGTGGGGAATGGGGGAGCTCGCGCTCATGTCGAGCGAGGCGGCGAGCTCGGCGACATCCACGAGGTCGTCGATCGCGAGGTCCATCTCGCGCAGCCGACCCGGGAGCTCGAGGATACCGATGATCCTGCGCACCGCGGCGCTCGCCTGGTAGGCCGCGTCGGCCGGCTTGAGCTCGCGCACCTCCTCACCGAGCGCGTGGGCGACACGCTTGAGCTTGTCGGGCCGGGCGAGGACGGTCGTATCGAGCACGTGCGGCAGAAGCACCGTGGCGATCCAGCTCTTGGGCACCGCGTGGACGCTGTTGATCGCGTAGGAGAGCGCCCCTCCCACGCCCTGGCTGCTCGCCGACAGCGCAAGCGCGGTGAGCAGCCCCGCTTCGCTCGCCCGGATTCGGTGCTTCGGCTCGTTCGGCGTCTCCGTAATGCCCTTCAACGCCTGCGCGAGGCGTGAGATCGCCTCGATCAGCAGCGTGTCGGAGAAGAACGACGATCGGTTCGAGACGTACCCCTCGACCGCGGCGAGCATCGTGTCCATCATCGCGGCGGTGGCGTACTTGGGCGACATCGTGAGCGTGAGGTTCGGGTCGACGAGGATCGCACGGGTCGTACCGGAGGGAAGCGCCACGAGCAGGGGGTGGCGCGTGGTCGCGTCGGTGACGATACACTGGTCGCGGAGCATGTAGTGGTTGCGGTACGAGGCCGGGACCTCGACGTAGGCGACCGGCGACCGCTCGTTGACACGACCGGCGAGCACATCGCCCACCTCCGCGCCGCCGGCGGCAGTCGCGACGATCCGCGCGGCGGCGAGCACGCGCATGCCGCCCACGCCCACGATCACCTCCGCGTGGCTCGCGCGGGCGACCGAGGTGAGCTTGTCGAGCCCGGCGGTCGTTGCGCCCGGGCCGATCTGGTCGTAAACGATGGTGCTGATCGAGCGTCGTTCGAGGATGTCCTCAATATGGTCGATGGTCCCGTGCTGGCGGAGCACCGTCTCGGTTATCAGGAAGCATCGACTGCCGAGCGACCCGACGATCTGCCCGATGCGCTGGATGACGTCGGGGCCGAAGACCACGTGATTCGGAAACTGCAGAATGAGGTCGCTCATCTTCCCCCACCGAAAAAAAAGAGGCAGTGACTCTTCGCCCACTGCCTCCGTAGTCCCATAGTCGCTGCCTTACAGGTTGAACATGTCCATGATCTGCTCGGCGACGTGCTCGACGACGCGATTGTCGATGTAATCGGGGTCTTCGAGCTTTCGCTTGACCTCCGCGATGCGATCCTCGCGGACGTCGGGCGCCTCTTTGACCTGCTCTGCGACGCGAAGCATCTCAGCCTTGATCTTGGCTTCGTCGCTGAACGAGACGGAGTCGTTCTCGGGCTTGGACTGAGGCGCTTTGGTCTTGTCCGCCTGCGAGTAGCGCTGTACTGGGTCTACAGGGCCAAGCCGCTCGATCGTCATTGCAGAGCCTTCCTTTCATTACGTATCATCGACACCCAGACCCTCCAATATTACCCCTTTTTGGGTGGTCCGACAAGGAGCGCCAATTCACCCTTGATCGACTGCCGCTTACTCATCGTCGCCAGCACGTCGGCCGCGCTGCCCTCCACGAGCTCCTCGTGGATCTTGGTGAGCTCACGTCCGATCAGGATGTGCCGCTCAGATTCAAGATCGGAGAGGTCACCCAATAACTTCAGCAATCGATGCGGTGACTCGTACAAAACGAACGATTCGCCTCGCTCGAGCAGCTCGACGAGGCGCTTGCGGCGACGGCCCTGCTTGGGTGAGAGAAAGCCTTCGAAGGTGACGGCCTTGCCGGGAAAGCCGTTCGCCGAGAGCAGCGCGGCGAGCGCCGAGGGACCGGGAATCGGCGTGACCGGAAACCCGGCGTCGCGCACGGTCCGGACCATGAGCCGTCCAGGATCGCTGATCGACGGCGAACCGGCGTCCGAGACGTAGGCCACGTCGGACCCCTCCTTGAGCGCCTGCACGATCCCGAGCGCGCTCTGCACCTCGTTGTGACCGTGACCGCTGCGCAGTGGCTTGGAGATGCCGTAGTGGTCGAGCAGCCGACGGCTGTGGCGCGTGTCCTCGCAGACGATGAGATCGACGGCCTTCAGGACCTCGAGCGCCCGGATGGTAATGTCGGACAGGTTGCCGATGGGCGTGGCGACCATGAACAGGGTGGGCATCGAGACCAGTGTACACCGGCGGTATCAGGCTGCCTACCGCGGAGCCAGGGAAGCAAGGCCGGGGCGCCCCTCTTCGCCCTGCGGCGCTTGTCGAGTACTATGCGACCATGCAGGCAGCGGTGCTCGTCCTGATGGCGGTCGTCGTCGGGGTGCTGATCTACACGCTCATCCGGCTCGGCCGGAGCGACTACACGTACCTCGCGGACCGGATGGCCACCCGATCGCGCGACCGGTTCGAGGTCCTCAAGCCGTGTCCGCTCTGCTCGACGATGCTTCGCAAGGGGGAGACGGTCCACAGCGTCGTCTTCTCGGGACCCGCGCACGCGGAATCGGTCCGGCCGGGCACCGCGACCACCGCTCCGCGCCCGGGATCGCGGCGGACGCCCGAGGAGTCGATGGCTCACCTCTTCGGGTGCCCGTACTGCTATCCGCCGAACGGGGACCACCCCCGCCTGTGCCCGGTCTGCAACCAGGTCGTCCCGGACGACGGGTACGTCATCGCCCGGATGTTCGAGAAACCCGGACGCAAGCACGTACACGTACTCGGCTGCACGCGCTGCCGGACACCCTCCGGCCGTGCGTCCGGACGCACTCCGCCGGTGTGACAGAATGCCCGGCGTGCGGACATACACTCATCAGGAGGCGCACATGAAGCGGCTTGTCGTCGCAGCTGTACTGCTTATCACAGCCATCTCGCTGTTCGCATTCGGCCAGCGAGAGAGCGGAGACTTCGGATACGCGGGTACGACCGCGCTCGAGGTCGAGGCCGAGACGTTCGCCGTCGAAATCCGTGCGACCCGCACTCGCCGCGTCGAGATGCAGGTGGAGAACGCACCGAACGGCTACACCGTCTACCACAGCACCGACGACGGTGCCGTGCGCGTATGGGTCGAGCGGACCTTCTCGCTCTTCTCGCGTCCGCACCGCGGCAGGCTCGTCTTCATCGTACCGTCGGACATCGACGTGTCGGTCGACACGTCGACCGGTGAGGTCTACGCAGCCGGGCTCACCGGAGACGCCGTTGCAATCGAGACGTCGACCGGCAGCGTTCTCGTCGAAGGGTTTACCAACGGCGCGCGCGTCCGCTCGACGACCGGAAGCATCGACATCAGGCGATCCGAAGGAGACTACGTCGTCCGCTCAACGACCGGCTCGATCGCGATCACGTCCGTCAACGGCGATCTGGAGGTGAGCTCGAGTACCGGCCGGCAGCGCTACCAGGAGGTCATCGGCGACATCGATGCCCGCTCCACCACCGGCCGCATCGAGCTCTCCGACACCGAGGGCCGACTCCGACTCCGTACGTCGACCGGGCGTCAGATCGGCACCGGCGTCCTGCTGGCCGGGAACAGCAGCTTCGATTCGACGACCGGCGACATCGAGATGGATCTCGCGAACGACGTCGACGCGCTCGAGTTCGACCTGAGCTCGACCACGGGGTCGCTGCGCGTCGCGAGCGACCGCAGCCAGCGCGAGCTCTTCGTCAGCGGCACCGGGTTCACGGTTACCGGCTCGACGAGCACCGGCTCGCAACACTTCTTCTGACTCGCGCGCCAGGCGGTGCTATACTCCGGCTCAGAATGCCGGATACGCCCATCGACATCGACCTCAGCGCGAGTGACCCGGATATCACGCGACTCGAGCGGCACAGCTTCGTCAATCTGATCAACGTCGTCCACGCCGAGCTGCAGCTCATCGAGCGCATGCTCGACGCGCCCGGATCGCTGCGCAGCGCGATCCATCTCGCCGAAGCTGCGAGCCGCGCGTTCAAGGAGGCCCGCGTCGCGCGCCGTCACTTGGGCGAGCTCGTCCGGTTCGCGTCGCTGATCGAGTCCGACCTCGACGAAACGCTCGGCGAAGCCGGCGACGCTGCCGATGACGACGACGTACGCGAGGCGTGCTCGATTCTCCACGACGTCTTGCCGGACGCGCATCTGCGCACGCACGAGGTCATCGCCCGCCACCGGCTGCCGTGGCCCGAGCGCGAATTCGACCCGACGGAGCTCGCGGCTACCTTCGAGGAGCTCGGCCCGGCGATCACGGTTCAGGCCGGGTCCCCGACCGTCCGGCTGCCCTACGGCCTCGACACAGCCGTCGCGACGATGGCGACGGGAGATCATCACGATGCGAGGGTGGAGCGGGTCGCGATCGAGCAGGCCGATGTCACCCGAGTAACGGTAGCGGGGACCGGCTCCTCCGATTACTTTGCGCCCCTCGCGCGCCATCTGCGCCCGAGCGAGTTGCACGCTATCCTCGCCGACCGTGGCGAGCCGCTGCGCGGCGCGGTGCTGCTCGCCTACTACGCGGTCCCCGACGGTAGCGCGCGCGTGGCCACCGACGGCGAGGGCCGGTACACGCTCCGCGCGGAACTGTCGTCGCCCGCCCCGGTCGACGATTCCGACTGACAGATCGCTCCCGAGCCTCTATAATCCTCCGTGACGGAGAACAGCATGCAGACCGCGAGCGCACGACAACTCGCCGACCGGCCGGACCGTCTCTCGCTGGGCGTCAAGCTCGGCTTCGGCGTAGGAGACCTTGGGGGCAACCTCTTCTTCACCGTGGTGGGGTTCTACCTGCTGAACTACCTCACCGACTCGTTCGGGCTTGCCGCTGCTGCCGCGGGTACGGCGGCGCTGCTGGGGACCGTCTGGGACGCGATAACCGACCCGGCGGTGGGCTACATCTCCGACCGGACGCACACGCGCTGGGGACGGCGACGGCCGTACATGGCGGTGGGGGCGGTCTTCCTCTTCGTTCTGCTGATCCTCATGTTCACCAATCCCGGGATCACCTCCGACGCCGGGAAATTCACGTACGCGCTCGTGATCTACTGCCTGCTGAACACCGCGTACACGCTCGTGAACATTCCCTACGGCTCGCTCACCCCCGAGCTCACGAGCGACTTCGACGAGCGGACGACGCTCAACGGCTACCGGATGTCGTTCGCCGTCGTGGGTACGCTCATCGGCGCGGGAACGGTCCTCCCGCTCGTCTCGCTCTTCGGCGGCGATCCGACCGGCTGGACGGCGACCGCCGCGATAATGGGAGCGGTGATGGCGATCGCGACGTTCATCACGGTGCTCACCGTGAAGGAGCAGCTGGGCGCTCCGCTGAAGCAGAACGTCCGCGTCATCCGCTCGTACCTCCAGGTACTCGGACAGAAGCCGTTCCTGACGATTCTCATCCCCTACGCGCTGCACATGACCGGCATCACCGTCATCCAGGCGAGCCTCATCTACTACTTCCGCTACATCTACGAGGCGGAGGGCCAGTTCACCTTCGCGCTGCTCTTCCTCCTCGTAGCCGCGCTGGTGTTCATCCCCATCTGGGTGCTGATCTCCCGGAAGATCGGCAAGAAGGCGTCCTACAACGTAGGGATGGGCATCCTCGCGGCAGCCATCATGGTCTTCTTCTTTCTCGGGACCAATCTTCCGGTGTGGTTCGCCTTCGTGGTCTTCGGCGTGGGCGGTATCGGCCTGTCGACGAACTACGTCATGCCGTGGTCGCTCGTGCCGGACGCGGTTGAGTACGACTTCGCGGAGAACGGCAGCCGGCGCGAGGGCGTCTTCTACGGCATGTGGACCTTCACGAGCAAGCTGGGATCCGCGCTCGCCCGCGGATTGACCGGCTGGATCCTCGCGGTCTTCGCGTACGTAGAGCCGCAGACGGCAGGCGAAGTGCCGGCCCAGCCGGACTCCGCGATCATGGGTATCAGGCTGCTGACCGGCCCGGTTCCCGCGCTGTTCTTCGTCCTGGGCATCGTCGTACTCAGCTTCTACCCGATCACGCGCAGCGTCTACGACGAGATCATGAAGAAGGCCGAGGCGCGTGAGGAGCGGTAGGCGCGCCGACGCCCGAACGCCTCGGCTTGCTCAAAGGGGGCTGCGATGGTAGCTTCCCCACAGAGGCATCGGCCACACAGAGGCATTGGTATGAGCGACGACACCATCTTCGACAAGATCCTGCGCAAAGAGATCCCCTCCGAGGCGGTCTACGAAGACGACGACGTCTACGCCTTCCGCGACATCGAGCCGCAGGCGCCGGTGCACGTCCTCGTCATTCCAAAGAAGAAACTGGAGAGCTTTGACGACCTGCCTGACGCTGATCGGGGCGACGTCGCTGCGTTGATGCAGGGCGTCGCGAAGGTAGCTCGAGAGCTGGGGCTGGAGAAGAACGGGTACCGCGTCGTGTTCAACACGGGCCCGGACGCGCTGCAGTCGGTGCAGTACCTCCACGCCCATATCATTGGCGGGCGGAAGCTCGGCTGGCCGCCCGGTTGATCGACGGGCTCCGCGGCCCCCTGGGTCGTTCGGCCCCACACCAAAAACGAGAGAGACATGGAACAATTCAAACGAACGGTAACCTGCGGTGAGCTACGCGCCGCAGACGAAGGCAGGCGAGTTGTACTCAACGGCTGGGTGCACCGCAATCGCGACCACGGCGGAGTGCACTTCGTCAACCTCCGCGACCGCTACGGCATCACCCAGGTCGTCATCGACGAGGGTGCACCGGAGGAGCTCGAGCGCACCGCAGCGGACCTGAAGTTCGAGTACGTCGTCGCCATCGAGGGGACGGTACGCGCACGGCCCCCGGAGATGGTGAACGACGAGATGCCCACCGGCGCGATCGAGGTCGCCGCAGAGGCGGTTCACGTGCTCACGCCGTCGGAGACGCTGCCCTTCATGGTGGACGAGCGCTCGGACGCGCGCGAGGAGCTGCGGCTGAAGTACCGCTACCTCGACCTGCGCTCCTTCGGGATGCAGCGACGCATCAAGCTGCGGCACGACGTAACGTTTCGGGTACGCGAGTACCTGCACGGGCAGCATTTCTACGAGATCGAGACGCCCACGATGATCCGTTCAACCCCGGAGGGCGCACGCGACTTCCTCGTACCAAGCCGCATCCGGCCGGGCAGCTTCTACGCGCTCCCGCAGTCGCCGCAGCTCTACAAGCAGATCCTCATGGTCAGCGGGTTCGATCGCTACTTCCAGATCGCGCACTGCTTCCGCGACGAGGACGCGAGAGGCGACCGGCAGCCCGAGCACACGCAGATCGACATCGAGATGAGCTTCGTGAGCAAGGACGACGTCTTCGCGCTCGTCGAGGGGATGTTCTCGCACGTCTTCGCGCACACGAGGGATCAGACGCTCGACGTCCCGTTCCCTCGCCTCTCATACGACGAGGCGATGAACCGCTACGGCTCGGACAAGCCGGACCTGCGGTTCGACCTCGAGCTGCACGACTTCGCGCCCTTCGTCCCCGGCTCGGAGTTCAAGGTCTTCAAGAGCGTCCTCGAGTCCGGCGGCGCGGTGAAGGCGCTCGTCGTCCCCGGCGCCGCGGACTACAGCCGCAAGCAGATCAATGAGCTCGAAGAGGTCGCAAAGACGTACGGGGCCAAGGGGCTCGCGTGGATGAAGGTCACCGCCGAGGGGCTCGACGGCGGCGTCGCGAAGTTCTTCGCGTCGAACGGCGACGAAATTGCATCGGCACTGAACGCGACGGAGGGCGACCTGCTGCTCTTCGTCGCCGACACCTGGAAGACCGCGTGCACCGCGCTCGGCTCGGTCCGGCTGCGCCTCGGGCGCGACCTCGAGCTCTTCGACCCGAAGGAGTTCCGGTTCGCGTGGATCGTCGACTTCCCCCTCTTCGAATGGGACGAGGAACACGAAAAGTGGGAGGCGTCGCACCACATGTTCTCGATGCCGCAGGAACGCTACCTCGAGACGATGGAAGACGACCCGGGCGCGGTCAAGGGCGATCTCTACGACCTCGTCTGCAACGGCGTGGAGCTCGCCTCCGGCTCGATCCGAATCCACGACCCGGCGATCCAGCGCCGGATCTTCAACATCGTAGGCTTCCCGGAAGAGGAAGCCGAGCGGAGATTCGGCTTCCTGCTCGAGGCGTTCAGGTACGGCGCGCCGCCCCACGGCGGGATCGCCCCGGGCCTCGATCGGCTCGTCATGCTCATGGCCGGCGAGAATACGATCCGCGAGGTCATCGCCTTCCCCAAGAATACCGCGGGCGTCTGCCCCATGGACGAGTCTCCGGCCGCGGTCGACGAGGCGCAGCTCGAGGAGCTGGGCATCCGCGTCGTCGAGCCGCCGGCCGGGTCGGATAAGGCGGACGGCGGGCGATGAGCTGCGTCGTCCGTCGCATCGCGGCGCGCGGGTATCGGCTGGTCGAGCGCGTCGGGCCCGCGCCCACGAACCTCGCCGAGGCCGCGGCGGGCGAACGAGCGGGCGGGGTCTACGCCGCGTTCGGCACGTGGCACGACCTCCGGGTGATCCGCCTCGGCGACCACCTCGACCGGCTCGAGGACTCGGCCGCACGGCTCGGCTTCGGCCTCGCGCTCGACCGCGACCTGGTGCGTTCGGAGCTCTGCGGGGTCCTGCGCGAGGCGGGCTTCCGCGGCGCACGCCTGCGCATCGCCGCGCACCCGGACGACCGCACCGCCGCCGGCGAGCCCATTCTCACGGTCACGGCAGAACCGTTCGCCGGGCCGTCTTCTGAGGTGCGCGCGCACGGCGTCGCGTGCCGGACCGCGCCGCACGCCGCGCGGGCGAACCCGCGCGCAAAGCAGACGAGCTGGCTCGCCGACCGCGCCCACCTCGGTGACGGGGACCGGGACGGCCGCCGCGACGACGCCCCCTACGAGTGGCTCCTGCTCGACGACGGGGAACGCATCCTCGAGGGGGCGAGCAGCAACTTCTACGCGGTCGTGCCGCGGGCAGCCGAGCCGGACGCCGGCGAGCCCGATGAGGGAGAGTTGCGCACGGCGGGCGAAGGGGTGCTCCTCGGGATCGCGCGCTCGATCGTGATCGACGTCGCGCCCGGCGTGATCCCGATACGGCCCGACGCACCCCACCTCAGCGAGGCGCGTGCCGCGCGCGAGGCTTTTCTCACCTCCGCGAGCCGGGGAATCGTTCCCATCGTCCGGATCGACGGACAGCCCATCGGCACCGGCGAGCCGGGCCCGATCACGCGGGAATTGACGGATCGATACGATGCGCGGGCGGCCGAGCTCGAGGAGCCGCTCTGTACCGACGGGTAGCCGGGGCGTGGCGGCGCGTCCGGATTCCCGCTACACTGAAGCAGAACCGGAGATTCGGGGAAGCATGACGAGCAGCAACCACGGCGATAGCGACAGCTATCGCGAATCGATCCGACAGCTCATCACCACGCCGGAGATCCGCGAGACGCTCGCCGAGTTGGGCGTATTCATCCGCAACCTCAAGACCGGCGAGAGCTACCCGAACTACATCTGGCGTGACCTCGGCTACCGAGACGACCAGCTCAGCGAGGCGTTCTGGCAGAGCATAATCCACCCCGACGACCTGCCCACCGCGATGCTCCAGTACGAGGAAGTGCTCTCCGGCGAGCGGACCGTCTACCGCACCGTCTACCGCGTCCGCAGCTCCACGGGCAGCTGGCGATGGATCGTCAACGCCGGGCACGTGGTCACGTGGGACGAGGACGGTCACCCGGAGTTCTTCCTCGGTGCCGACGTCGACATCACCGAGCGCCGCGT
>CAYWJH010000073.1:0-17009 GCA_964458555.1 uncultured Spirochaetaceae bacterium
CGACATCCTCAAAGAAGAACGGCTCGAGCACGTCGGGTCGATCGTCCTCGGGCTCAACGACGCGCTCGCCGGTCTCAGCCTGGGCATCGCGGCGTTCAGTTTCGGGGTCGAGGTATAGGCGCGGCGACGGTCGACGCCGGGCCGGAGAAATCGGCATCTTGAACTGGGGAGGATAACCTATGGAATACCGGAACTTCGGGCGGACCGGCATGAAGGTCAGCCAGCTCTGCATGGGCTGCATGTATTTCGGGGCGAAGACGCCGGAAGAAGAGGCGTACAAGCTCTTCGACGCGTGCATCGATGCGGGGATCAACTTCTTCGACACGGCGAATGTCTACAACCGGGGCACGAGCGAGAGCGTGCTGGGAAAGATCCTGGCCGATCGGGGCAACCGGGAGAAACTCGTCATCGCGACGAAGGTGCACGGCCGGATGGACGACGACGATCCGAACGCCGCCGGCAACAGCCGTCGCCATATCATCGAGCAGTGCGAGGCGAGCCTGAAGCGGCTGGGCACCGACTACGTGGACCTGTACCAGATCCACCGACCCGACTCGCACGTACCCATCGACGAGACGCTGCGCGCGCTCGACGACCTCGTGCGCGCCGGGAAGGTGCGTTACATCGGCACGAGCACCTACGCGGCGTGGCAGAGCGTGGAGGCGCTGTGGGCGTCGAAAGAGCTCGGGCTCAATCGGTTCGTCTCCGAGCAGCCTCCCTACAGCATCGCCGACCGTCGCATTGAACGCGAGCTCCTGCCCATGGCGCGCACCTACGGTTACGGCATCATTCCCTGGAGCCCGCTCGCCGGCGGGCTGCTGACGGGGAAGTACGGTCGCGGCAAGGAGGCGCCCGAGGGCGCGCGGTACGCGGATTCCTCGCGTCCGAATGTCGCGAAGCGCGTGACCGAGCGCCTCTACGATGCGCTCGAAGAGCTCGATGAGCTCGTCGTCGGGAAAGGCGTCACGATGAGCCAATTTGCGCTCGCGTGGGTGATGAACCAGCCAGGCGTCACGAGCCCTATCATCGGGTCGCGCAACCTGGAGCAGCTTCGGGACAACCTCGAGGCGCTCGAGGTGGAGATCGCCGACGCCGACCGCGAGCGCGTGGACGAAATTGTACCGCCGGGGACGAACGTGAGCGGATTCTACGAGGCCGACTGGGGACCGCACCCCCACCGAGTCGTCTAGGACCTGCGGATGAGCGACATACACGACTTTCATACACCGCAGGTGAGCCTGAATCAGGTTCACTGGCACACGAGCGACCTGCTCGACGTCCCGCCGGTGCTTCTCGTGACCGAGTACGAGCCGGTGCGGGTCCGCCAGATTCTCGCGACGTTCATCGACGGGAGGCACGTCAATGACGCGCTCTACCGCGCGGTCAATGCGATTCGTCGGGAGTACGAGCTCGAACCGTACGCGTACATCGTCGTCTTCCCGGACGAGGGCTTCGAGATACCGATCGACCTGCGCGATATCGGCGACCGACCGGGTGGCCTCGCCGGCTTCGTGAAGGAACCCCGTGGTACGCGCGAGGTCGTCTTCGACTTCGCGTCGCTGCAGGGCGACCTCGCCGACCATCTCAGCGGTGTGTCGCGTGAGGAGGCGGTCGCGATCATGAAGAAGATGAGCGCGGACGGTCAGGAGTTCACGCTTCACGACCGCTGCACGCACGACGAGCGGTTCGCGCACACCTTCGAAGACGGTGTATACCAGCATAACTACAGATACGTCGCCGCGACGCTGCCCGAGAATCTGAACTGAGGCAGCCGGTGGCGGGGGTCGCCAATGCAGACCGGTTTTGGTATCCTCTAACCGATTCGGGCCCTCACGGGTCGGGTCGATGTCCCATGGTGTAACGGCAGCACTACGGAATTTGGCTCCGTCGGTGGGGGTTCGAATCCTCCTGGGACAGAAACCGGAGCATTCGTGAAGATAATCGCGACCGCCGACGTCCACCTTGGCATGAAGTTCTCCTCGTACGCCTCCCGGAGGGAAGAGCTCGCGGAGGAGCGCTTCCGGGCGCTCGAACGCGTAGTCGCTGCGGGGAACGAGCGGAATGCCGATGTGTTCGTCGTTGCCGGCGATCTCTTCCATCGCGTGGGCGTCGCCGCACGCGTCGTCGAGCGCGCCGCCGGCATTCTCGACGCGTTCGCCGGCGCCGCCGTGCTCGTGCTTCCGGGCAATCACGATTATCTCGCTCCCGAGGGCGACCGGCTCTGGACGGCCTTCGCCGAGGCCGCCGGCGATCGGACGCTCGTGCTCGACCGCCCGGGCTCCTTCGACATGTCCGCCTACGACCTGCCGCTCGCCGTGCTCGCCGCGCCGTGCGACGCGCAGCACGGCAGCTCCCATCGGCTCGGCTGGGCGACCGACTTCGTGCGGCCGGAGGGGCACGCGGTGCTCGGCGTCGCGCACGGCAGCGTCGACGGACTGACGCTCGACGCCGAAGGCCACTACTTTCCCATGGAGCCGCGGCTGCTCGCGTCGCTGCCGGCCGACCTGTGGCTCGTCGGGCATACGCACCGGCATCACGACGTACGCGACGCGCGGCTCGTCGTGCCCGGAACCCCCGAGCCGGACGGGTTCGACTGTCCGGTCGTCGGTTCGGCTGCTCTTGTCGAGTTTGACCGCTCCGACTATTCGGTCGACATGGTCGCGGTGGGACGCTTCCGATTCGTGGAGGCCGAGGTGGCCGTCGACGACGCCGCCGGCGAGAGCGACGAGGCCGAGCTCGAACGGCGAGTCCGCGCGACGGTGCCGGAAGGCGAGGTTCTTGTGCGGCTTGTGGTGACCGGGATGCTCGCCGACGGGTCCTTTCCCCGATGGAACCGGGTGCGCGACCGGTTGCTCGAGGAGGATGGCGTCTTCCGCGTCGACGACGACGGGCTGCGGCGCGTGTTGACCCGCGAGGACGTCGATCGGCGCTACGCCGAGGGATCGTTCGCCCACCGGCTCCTTTCGCGTCTCGTCGATGCGAACGATCACGAGGCGCTCGCCGAGGCGCTCGCGCTGCTCGAGGAGGTTGGCTCGTGAAGCTGACCGCCGCCCACGTCCGGGTGTTCGCCGCGCTGCGCGACCTGCGGATCGGCTTCGACGAAGGTCTCAACGTCGTCGTCGGCGAGAACGAGGCGGGTAAGTCGACGCTCTTCTCCGCGATCAGACACACGCTGCTGACACCGACGAAACAGAGCAGAACCCAACTCGAGAAGCTGTTGGGACGCTATTTCCCGCGTCCTGACGGCACCGTTGTCGAGTGCACGCTCGAGATCGACGCCGACGGCGGCTTGCGCGTCGCGCGTCGGTGGGGCGGGGAGCCGGCTACGACGCTTACCACGCCGGACGGCGCCGAGATCTCCGGACCGGGTGCGGACGTTCGCCTCGCTCAGGCGCTCCCGGTGCGGTCGGGAACGTTCGCGACGCTGTTCCTCGTCGATCAGGCGCAGCTCGACTCGACCCTCCGGCTGATCGACCGCGACGTGGAGAGTCGCGACGAGATCGCCGTGCTCCTGCGGCGCACGCACAGCGAGACCGGCGGCGTATCGGTCGAGGCGTTCCGACGCGGGCTCGAAGCCCGGATGAACGGCATGTTCGGTCGCTGGGATCGCGACCGGAACCGGCCCGAGGGCGGGCGCGGCATCGACCGGCCGTGGGAGCGCGGTGTGGGCGAGCTCCTCGCTGCGTGGTACGCGTTGCAGCGAGCCCGTGCCGAGCACGAGGAGACCCGTGGTGCCGAAGAGGCGCTCGAAGAGGCGACGGTGGAGCTCGACGAGCACGCCGAACGCCTTCGCGCCTGCGAACGCTTCCTCGGGCACCACCGCGAGGCGTACGAGTCGCTGGGCGAGCACGCGCGGCTCGAGCAGGAGATCGAGACGGTCTCGGGGCACGTTGCCGACCTGCGCATCGCCGTGCGTCGGTGGCCGGTCGTCGAGCAGGATCTCGTCCGGGCGCGCGAGACCGTTGCAGCCGTGGAGAAGCGGGCGCAGGCAGCCCGGGAGCGGCTCGACCGTGCCGCCGAGGAACGAGAGCGATCCGAGCGCCGTTCGCTGTGGCGCCGCGCGCAGGAGGCGGCGCGCGAGGCGGAGGAGGCGAGGGAGCGGACACGGGCCATCGCGCCGGTAGACCGGCAGACGCTCGCGGAGCTGCGCGAAGTCGAGCGGGAGCGCGGCACGCTCGAGGCGAAGCTGTCGGTGGGCGAGCTTCGCGCGACGATCGTGGCGAAAGACCCGACGAGCTTGCGCGCGACGAGCGACGGCGACCGACCGCGGTCGATCGACCTCGGTGCCGGCGAGCGAGCCGATGCTCGCGCCCACCGGCGAATCCGCGTCGAATCCGACGCGTGGGCGATCGACGTGGAGGCCGGCGAGGATTCGTTCGAGGAGCTTCAGAGGCAGCTCGACGAGGCGAATCGCCGGCGCGCGGCGCTCACCGACGCGATCGGCGCGCAGACGGTGGAGGAGGCGACCGCCCGCGTCGGGCAGCGTGAGGCGGCGCAGCGCGAGCTCGAACAGGCCGAGCGCCGGCTGCAGCAGACGCTCGGCGAGGTTCCGTTCGAGACGCTACGGGAGGAGTTCGAGGGGACGGCCGTCGACGACGGCGCTGCGGGGGAGGCCCCCTCCGATGAGAACGCCGTGGTAGACGAGCGACAGGCGGCCCGCGAGGCCGCCGACACCGGAGAGCGCCTCGGCGCGGCCCAGGCCGAGGCGCGGTCGCTCGAGGCCGAGCGTCGGACGCTCGCCGAGCGATACGGTACGCAGGACGCGCTCGAGGACCGGCTCGCGCAGGCTCGTCACCGGCTCACCGAGCTCGAGGAGCAGCGCGCCTCGGTCGGCGAGCTCCCCGAGGGCTTCGCCTCCGTGGAGAGTTTCCTCGCCTCATACCGCGAAAACGAGGCCCACCGCGAGACGCTTCGCGGCGACCACCACGACGCGCGAGTTCGTCAGGCGGAACTGCTCGCCAAGCTGCCGGAACGCACTACCGAAGAGGTGCAGCGGGTGGTCGACGAGGCCGAGCGCGTCTTCGATCGAGCTCAGCGTCGCGCCGCGGCGCTCGAACGCCTCGAGGCCGCGGTGGAGGCGACGCTCGCCGAACAGCAGGACGACCCGTTCGAGGCGTACACCGAGCGCGTCGCGTACTACCTCGCGCTCGCCTCCGAAGACTCGTACCGTGCGATCGCCGCAGGGGACCCGCTCGTCCCGCAGCGCCTTGCGCGAATCGACGGCCCGGAGCTCGGATACGAGCTCCTCAGCCAGGGAACGCGCGACACGGTCGCGCTCGCGGTCAGGCTCGCGCTCGCGGAGACCGCGCTCGAAGACGGCGAGGCCCCGCTGCTGCTCGACGATCCCCTCGTCGACATGGATCCGCGCCGGCGCGCCGCCGCTGCGAGGGCGATCACCGAGTACGCCGCGCGTCACCAGGTGGTGCTCTTCACCTGCCATCCCGATCACGCGGATCTTTTCTCCGATGCGCACCGGATCGACCTCGCGCGCTAGATCAGCTCGAGCGCCGAATCCAGCGCGTCGAGCGTCGCCCCGAGACGTGCTTCCACCTTCACCATGGCGTCGTCGTCGGCGCGCGTTGGGCCGTCGTTGACGATCGCTACCGGCTTCCCGTCGCGACGCGCGGCTACGGCGAATCGATACCCCGAATAGACCGTCAGGCTCGAGCCGAGCACGAGCAGCATCTGGGCCTCCGCGAGGACCGCGAAGGCCTCGCGGACGCGCTCGCCGGGCACGTTCTCACCGAAGAAGACGACGTCCGGCTTGAGCGTGCCGCCGCAGCGCAGGCAGGCCGGTACCCGGAACTCGCGCGTCACCTCGGGATGCAGGTGGACGTCGCCATCCGGGGCGATCTCCCCGGCGTGGCGTAACCAGCCCGGGTTCTGCACGAGGATGCGCTCCTGCAGCCCGTCGCGGCTTTCGCCGTTCCGGCAGTCGAGACATACGACGGATCGGAGCGCGCCGTGGAGCTCAACCACCCGGCGGCTTCCGGCGTCGCGGTGGAGTCCATCGACGTTCTGCGTGATAAGGCCGGTTGTGATCCCGCTTCGCTCGAGCGCGGCGACGACGTGATGGCCGCGATTCGGACTCTTGCGCGTCATCCACGGCCAGCCGATCGCGCTTCGCGCCCAGTAGCGCCGGCGTGCTTCGGCGGACGAGACGAATTCGCGGTAGGTGATCGGAGTGGCGGGGCGGCCGCGACGTTCGGGACCCCGGTAGTCCGGGATGCCGCTCTCGGTACTGATGCCGGCGCCGGTGAGGACGCAGACGCTGCGGGAGCGGAGCAGGTCTGCGATGCGCTCCACGCCCGGTTGCACGCTTTGGGGCAGTGTCACGGGTAGAGCGTAGTCACGGCGACGCCGGGCGTCAAAGCGGTCTTCGAACCGGCCCGACGCCGCGGCGCCGCGCTGAAGCTCGCGCGTCAGCTTCCTTCCTCCACGAAGAAAGGCAGATTCGCCGTCGCCGCGTGGTTGTGCTCGTCGAGCAGGTAGACAAAGAGCCGGTACGCTCCGGGTTCGCTCGGCGCGGTGAACTTTACGGCCTGCGGGGTGGCCTGGCTGACGAGGCCGGGAACCGCCTCCGGGCGCGGTTCGTAGTCGCCGCCTTCGCCGAGCACGGTCGCTTCGGGAAGGATCTCGACCCGCGTCTCTACCTCGCCGCGTTCGGGCGCGTCGCTGGAGAGTACGGCGGTGGCCGTCTGCGACGGGGCGAGCCGGACGCTGTCGTAGCGCCCGGCGCCGTCGATCGTGATGTCCGTCAGTCGTGGCGCACGGTGATCCGGCCACGATCCCGTCCAGAGGTGCTCCATCGTGTCGATCGCCTCGGTCTCGCGCCCCGCCTCGGTGAGCAGGCCGTACCAGGTGGGAGTGCGCTCCTGCTTCTGCCCCCAGAGGAAGACGTACGAGCCCATGCAGGTGTCCGCTTCACCGAGGATCGCGGTCTCGTAGCGCTTGCGGATCGCGTCGGCCTTTTCGCTCGACGTCTGCTCGACCGGAGCCCCCCACTCGGTCGACGGCACCTCCCAGTGCCCCGTAGCGCCCCACTCGGTGAAGAGGTAGGGTCCGGTATAGTCGGCGCGCGCGATGAGCTCGGGCGCGCGATCGACCGATCCGTACATCTGGATGCTCAGGAAATCCAGGTCCTGCGCGCGTTTCGTGATCTCCTCGATCATGTCCTTGTTGATACCGGCGATCATCGTCGTGGCCGGATGGTGTCCGTCGACCTCGTGGATCATCCGGGCGACGTCGTTCACCGCGTCCCAGACCGCGGGATTGTGGTAGCTGAGGTTGAGCTCGTTGCCGATTCCCCAGGCGAGGAGGGCGGGGTGGTCCTTGAACGCGCGCACCTCTTCGGTGACCCGTTCGAGCTGCTCGCGCACTTCGGTGCGGTCGTCGTAGTCGAAGCCGTGTCGTTCGGGGGTGAGGCCCAACCCGAGCAGTACGGTCAGGCCGGCCGCCTGCGCATCGTCGAGGATCCGTCGTGCGCTTCGCGTCGTCCATGTGCGAATCGAATTCGCGCCGTGCGCGGCGAGGCTCTCGACGAGTCCTGCCCCGCTCCCTGCACCCTTCACGAAGAATGGTTCGCCGTCGACCATCAGCCGGTAGCGACCATCGGCCTCCCCGACCGTTACCTTGCGCGGATGCTCCGTCGATTCCATGAGTGCCTCCTGGATGTGATCGTGATCGGAATGACACCTCGAGCGTATCAGAGCGGCTCGACAGCGCGAAGCCCCGTTCTCACCGTTCTATGCGAGCTTTTCTTTGCCTGCCTCGGCCCGGATGGGTACCTTATTCGCACACGGAGGGACTATGGCACTCAGTAAGAAAATACACGATGGACTGAACGAGCAGATCGCACGCGAATTCCAGGCGCACTTTCTCTATCGCGCCGTCGCGATGGATCTCTACGACAAGGGCTATGAAGGCTTTGCCGGCTGGATGGATCAGCACGCGAGCGAGGAGTACGGCCACGCGGAGCGTATCATCTCCTTCCTGAAGGAGAACGACGCCCGGGTGCTGCTGCCCGCCGTTCCGAAGCCCCAGGATTCGTGGTCGAGCGTGCAGGCCGCGGTCGAGGCTGCGCTCGCGCACGAGAAGAAGCTCACCTCGGACATCCACGAGCTTCATAGGCTCGCCGACGACGAGCGCGACCTCGCGACGGTGTCCATGCTCGACTGGTTCATCTCCGAGCAGGTCGAGGAGGAGCACATTGTGAACCGGCTGCTGAAGCGCATCAGTCTGGGCGGCGACTCCGCGATCGGGCTCATCGTCATCGACGGCGAGCTCCGCGCGGCGGCGGGAGCCGGCGAAGCCGAGTCGGAAGCCGAATAAGGGGCCATCGACGGTTGCCGCGCGCCGCGGCTCGGGTTCGCCGTAGCGCGCCCCGCGCGGGCGCCGGCGTCCGTCTACTCCCCGAACGACCCGATGAGGTAGCCGGTGTCGGGACTGTAGACCGTTCCCCTCGAAAGCACGATCCGGCGCCGGCCGCCCGTCGCGGCCTTCGCCACTACGGCAGGGCCCGTTCGCGCGACCAGCGGCTGGTACGGGCCGCCGAGGCGGAAGTGCACGAACGTGTGTCCGCCTTCGGGTAGCACGTTTTCCACCGTCAGGTCAGTAGCAGCTCCACTCGACTCATCGACGATCTCCACGTCTTCCGGGCGCACGTGCAGCGTCACCCGCTGCCTGCGGAACTCGAGCAGCTCGCGAGGCAGCCGAAGCGTCTCGGCTCGTGACTCGATCGGCACGAGGATCGACTCACCCTGGTGCTCCTCGACGACTCCCTCGATGAGGTTGGTGACCGGACGCCCGGTGAAGCCCGCGACGAAGAGCGTCTCCGGTCTCCGGTAGACTCCGTCGGTCGAGCCGATCTGCTCCACCTTGCCGCGATGCATGACCGCGACACGGTCGCCGAGGATCATCGCTTCCTCCTGGTCGTGCGTGACGAACAGGGAGGTGATCCCGAGCCGCGTGATCAGCTGCTTGAGCTCCGCGCGGACCGTCTTCCGCAGGAGCGGGTCCAGGTTCGAAAGCGGTTCGTCGAAGAGCAGGATTTTGGGGTTGCCCGCGATCGCGCGCGCGAGCGCGACCCGCTGCTGCTGGCCGCCCGAGAGATGCGCCGGCGAGCGGTCGGCGTACTCCTCCATCTCGACGAGACGGAGCGCGGCGGTCACCCGTTCGGCGGCTTCCGTCTGAGGAACCTTTCGAGTGCGCAGACCGAACCCGACGTTCTGCGCGACGGTCATGTGCGGGTAGAGGGCGAAGTTCTGGAACACCATTCCGATCTCGCGATCGCGCGAGGCGACCGACTCTCCGGTAGCGGCCGAGTAGACGCGGCGGCCTCCGAGCGCGATCTCTCCCTGTTCCGGCTCTTCGAGCCCCGCGATGCACCGCAGCAGCGTCGACTTCCCGCACCCCGACGGCCCGAGGATCACGAAGAGCTCGCCGGGATTGATCCGCAGGTCGACTCCATCGAGCGCCGTCACGTACGTTCGTTCGCGCGCCGCGCCGGTCATACCCGGCGCTTCGACGGCGAAGACCTTTGCGATCCGCCGTAGCTCTACGCTGTATTCAGTAATATCGAGCACACCTTCAAAGGTACCGATTCTCCCGTGGCCCCGGGTAGGTCACGTCTCGGTTCGATGCTCAGGCGGGGTCTCGGCCGGCTCCTCCGGCTCCGGGTGCTCGGGCCGTTCGGCCCAGAACGAGCTGACGAGCAGGAGCACCGCGAACACCGCGAACACCGCGGAGGCGACGAAGTAGCTCCCGGTCAGATCGCGTCCGAAACTGTACAGGTACGGCCCCACCGCCGAGCCGGCGACGGTCATGGCCTGCACCATGCCGGTGATCGCGCCCAGGTGTTTGCGCCCGAAGAACCGGGGCCACGTGATATTGGACGTGATGCCGAACATTCCCTGCATGAGCCCCTGGCCGGCGATGAGCATGATCACGGGTGTTCCCTGGCGCAGGATCATGAGCCCTGAGAGCAGCGTCAGGATCCCCAGAAGCTGGACCGTGC
Source organism: uncultured Spirochaetaceae bacterium (assembly GCA_964458555.1). Taxonomy (GTDB): domain Bacteria; phylum Spirochaetota; class Spirochaetia; order DSM-27196; family SLST01; genus SLST01. Next base: position 10,016 of record CAYWJH010000073.1, read on the forward strand.
AGAGGTAGCGCAGCTTCATCCGGTCCGAGAGCCAGCTGCCCAGGAACTGGACGCTGATCGCGACCATGGAGGCCGGGAAGAAGATCCCCACCGCCTGCGCTCGCGACATCCCGGCGTCGGCGAAAATGGACACGATGTGAAATGTGTACGCGGTTCCCACGATGGAACCCACGAACAGCGAGAGCGTGAAGATCCAGAACGAATAGGTCTTGCGCGCCTGCGCCGCGGTGAACGAGCGCGCCGGCCGGCTCTCCGGATGCGGTTCGCGCTTGAGCCGTACATCGCCGCCGTCCGGCTTCAGCCCGTGTGCCTCCGGCGTATCGCGGTACATGACGATGGCGATCACCGCGAAGACGGCGATGCCGACGCCGATGAGGCGCCACGCGACGTCCCAACTCGTCGCGCTGACGAAGGTTTCGAATACGCGGGGAGCGTACGAGAAGCCGAAGGCGACCGCGATTCCCATGAACGCGTTCGCCATCCCTCGACGCGCCTCGAACCACTCCATTACCATGTTTCGCGACGCGAGCGTGAGCACCCCCTGGCCGGTGAACCGTAGCATGAAGAAGCCGAGTGCCATCACGGCAAACGCGACGATCGCCGGCGGGACGAAACCGAGGACCCCGCCCACGGCCTCTGCGATGTCCACGGAGAACGAGAGGTAGACGAGCGTCAGCGCGAGCCCGCTCGCGGCGATCGTCGCGACGATGCGCGCCCCGTGGCGGTCGTAGAGCCGTCCCGCGTACGAGAGGATCAGTGCGCTCGAGAGCGTGCCGACCAGATAGGCGAGGCTGAGCAGGCTGCGGCTGAGCCCGTGCGCCTCGATGAGCGGGTCGGTGAAGACCGACACGCCGACGGTCTGGCCCGGTGCGCTCATCACCATCCCGAGCGTACCGATCCCCATCACGATCCAGCCGTAGAAGAAGGGCAGGCGCGCCGGTTCGAACGGCACGCTTCTGAATTGGAGGCGTTTCGTGGGAGTGTTCATGACCGCTTACTTGTACGCCGTCCGGTCGTAGACGGGGTCTTCGCCTACCCAGTGACCCGGCGGCATCGCCGGGACGGCCTCGCGCTCCTCGGCGCTGAGCTTTCGGTCGAGCGCGCCGATGGAATCGGCGAGCTGCTCCACGTTCCTCGCGCCGACGATGGGAGCGGTCACCCGGGAATCGCCGTGGACCCACGCGATCGCGAGCTGCGCCGGCGTCATGCCTACCGTCGCGGCGTGCTCCACGAAGCGTTCGGCGACGTCGAGCGCCTGCTCGGTGTAGTAGCGCTTGAAGTAGTTCTCGTACGCCTGCATGCGCGCGGACTCCGGCAGCTCGCCGCCGCGCTTGTACTTGCCGGTCAGCATGCCCGCGCCGAGCGGATTGTACGAGATGACGCCGAGCCCTTCCTGCTCGACGAGCGGGAGCATCTCCAGCTCGGCAGACCGGTTGATCGCGTTGTACGCCGGCTGCAGCGAGACGAAACGGGTGAGCAAATGCGAGTCCATGTAGGCGAGATAGCTCGCGAGTTGATACCCGCGCAGGTTCGAGCAGCCAATGTAGCGGACCTTGCCGGCGCGAACGAGGTCGTCGAGCGCGCGTGCGGTCTCCTCGAGCCGGGATCCGGCGTGCCAGCGGTGGATCTGGTAGAGGTCGATCACGTCGGTCTGCAAGCGGCGCAGACTGTTCTCGACCTCCGTGGTGATATGGTAGCGGGACAGGCCCTCGTCGTTGGGCCCCGGCCCCATATGTCCGTAGACCTTCGTGGCGAGGATGACCGACGATCGGACGCCCCGCTCCTTGATCCATCGGCCTACCGTCTCCTCCGATGCGCCGGCGGAGTAGATGTTCGCCGTGTCGAGGAAGAACCCGCCCTGCTCGCGATAGTAGTCCATGATAGCGAACGAGGTCTTCTCGTCGGCCTCCCGGGAGAACGTCATCGTGCCCAGACAGATCTCCGAGACCTTCAAACCACTCGAGCCCAGCCGTACTACGTGCATCCGACAATGATAGCGCTACGCGCAGCCGATGACTACCGCCCGTCGGCCCACGTGGCCTCGCGTGGGTCGGCGACGGCGACCCAGCGGTCTTCCTCGCGAAGGATCGCCCCTACCGCACCGAACTCGTTCCACCACTCCGGCTTCTGCACGACCTCGTACCTTCGCGCGGTGAGCTCGATGCCCGCCCGCGCGTGCAGCGGCGCTTCGAGCCACAGCACGCCGGGCTCCGCCCGGTGCGGCGCGAACGAGTCGGGAACGCTGCGCGTCCGGAACCGCGGTGCGTCGATCGCCTGCTGCGGATTCATGCCGAAGACCGTCATGTTGAGCAGCACCTGGACGAGCGCCTGCGTCTGCATGTCTCCGCCCGGTGTGTTGAACGCGAGCCACGGCCGGCCGTCGCGGAGGACCATCACCGCGTGCGGAGTGACTCGCGGACGCTTGCCCGGCTCGAGCGAGGTGGGGCTTGCCGGGTCGAGGCGGAACTGGACCATGCGGTTGCCGAGCGTCATGCCGGTGTCCGGGACCATGGGGCTCTTCGGGAAGTCGCTTGGAGTGATCGCGATCATGTTTCCCGCCGCGTCTGCGACGACGATCTGGGAGGTGTCTCGCCCCACCGCGAAGTTCGCGACGCGGGTGGCCGGCCCTGGTGCCGGAAGCGTCGCTGTCGGGTCTACCGGAGGAATCCAGGGGTCGTACCCGTCGATCCGGCCGGGGGGTGGTAGCCGGCCGAAGCTCGCCTCGGTCATCGCGGCGCGACGCGCCGCGGCGTACCCGTCGTCGAGGAGCGTTTCGACCGGAACGTCCACGAATGCGGGGTCGCCCACGTAGCCGTCCCGGTCGGCGAGGGCGAGCTCGAGCGCCTGGATCACCGTGTGGACGTAGTCCGGCGTGTTGTGACCGATCGAACGCAGATCGATCTCTTCGAGGATGTTGAGCGCGAGCGGAACGACCAGCCCCTGCGTCCACCCGGCGTTGGTAAACACCTCGTACTCGGTGTCGTCGGCACCACCGGTCCAGGTAGCGCGGTACGGTTCTTCCCACGCACCTCGGTATCCGGCCAGGTCGCTCGCGGTGAACAGGCCGTCGCGACGCTCGTGCAGTTCCACGATCTGCTCCGCCGGTTCGCCCTCGTAGAAGTAGCTCCGGACCGCCAGGAGCGCCTGCGATCGCGTGGCGCCCGACTCGATCGCGCGGCGCTCGGCGTCGACCATGCCTTCCCAGGTGGAGGCGAGGTCGCGCCGGGTGAAGCGGTCTCCCTCGTGCAGCGGCCGCCACCATTGCCCGTCGAGGTAGACCTCCGCGTTGTACGGCAGGATGATGCTGAAGCCAATGAGCTCGATGGGAGAGAAATCGAGATTCTTGTGCATCGTCGTGGTCACCGGGAACCCCTCGCGTGCCCGGCGGATCGCAGGTCGGACGACCCGCTCAAAGCTCATCGTCCCGTGATCGGCAAGCAGCCGAATCATCACGTCTGGCGATGCGGGCAGCAATTGCGCGAGGATATTCAGGTCCGGGATCGTTTCGTGGCCCCTGGAGCGATAGAACTCGATCGTCGCGGCGGCCGGCGCCGTGCCTGCGCCCTGGTAGCTCGATACCCGGTCGGTGTTGGCGTGATAAACCATCGTGGGGGCGATGCCGGGAAAGCTCGCTGCTTCGCCGGCGGTCACGTTGAGCATCAACAGCGCCGCCACCGCCGCGTCGAAGGCGTTGCCGCCGGCGTCCATCGTCGCGATCGCCGCGTCCGTCGCCCAGGGCGTGCCCGTGACCGCCGCGTACCCGGACGCCTCGACCGCGGCGCGCGGCTCGCCGGTCGGGTCGTCCCACGCGATCGGGTCCTGCGGGCCCCTGGGAAGGAACGCGTACGCGATGAGCGCGACCGAGACGACAATGATGAGTACCAAACCGATACGGAGGAGAATGGCAAGAAAGCGTCGCATGGAACAAAGATACCATCCGAATACCGATACGGGGACCACCGTAGTGCGCGGCTACCGTGCAGACCGCTCGACCGCGTCGTGATCCGGCGCTGCGACGAACCGTACTCCGACTACGCGGCCGTGCACGAACCGGAGCTCCGCGCGGCCGTCGCGCCTGGCGTCGAAGTGGTCGAGTACGACCACGATAATCGGGCCGTCCACCAGGATCCGGCCCCCGCGCTCGGAAACCGCGCGCGCGAACGGGTGGTCCTCGTCCTCGATCGTCTCCGCGGACACCGGGTCGAGATGCCCGGCGAGATCGACCGCGGTCACGGCGAGACGCGCGATCTCCTCCGCGTGCGCGGCGGCGCGTGCGACGAGGCGCTCGGTGGCGAGTGACAGGCTCGCGAGCGCGAGCGCGGCAAGGACGAGGACAAGCGCGGGAGCGGCAAACTTCATGGCGGTGGAAACGAGCCGAACGGGGCCCGCACCTCGTACGCCCTCGACTGCCCGGCGCGCACCGTGATCGACAGGTGGGGCACCGGGGCGCGCTCCACCGCGATCCGTTCGATCCGAAGCGACGGAAACCGGTGCTCTGCCCCCGCGACGCTCAGTCGGGCGTGCGCGCGGTCGGCGACGAGGACGAGGCGCCGGTCCGGTTGGCCGTCGACGTGCTCGACCTCGACTCGCCACGCATACGCAGGCGACGAGGGGTCCGGTGCGTCTGGACTCGTAGAGATCGGCGCGGTCGTCGGCGTTCGGGTCAGCCTCGTCACCGGGCTGCGCGCCTCGGGCGGCTGCAGCACGCGCGCGCAGGCGTCGGTGATCACGAGCTCGAACCGCGCGAGCTCGGCCGCCGAGCTCGCGCGCTCGGTCATCGTGCCGGTGGTCACGATCGTCGCGGCGGTCGCGGTCGCGACGAGCAACGCGAGCACCGCTTCCACCGCTACCGCGGCGATCGTCTCGGCGAGCGTTCCGGTTCCCACGCCTACTCGAATGCCTCGAGGAGCGTGCGTTCGCGCGCGCGAGATTCGGCTTCGGCGTTCGACAGCGTACGCAGTGCCGGGGCGAGAACCGCCGCAGCGAGGAGCAACGCGCCCGCGATCAGAGCGAGCCCGACCAACGCGTCGAGCAGCGACGCGCCGCTCGACGTGTCATCGCGCCGAGCTGATGTCAGCATCATCGCCGCTGCCTCCCGGGAAGCCGTCGGCTCCCCTCGAGACGATCTCGAACGCGAGCCCACCAGGGCCCGGCGTGCGGTAGTCGAAGGCGTTGCCCCAGCCGTCGCGAACAACGCGTCGTTCGACGTAGGGGCCGTCCCAGCCGTCGGGTACGGGTGCCAGGCTCGGACGCTCCCAGAGCGCATCGAGGCCCTGCCCCTCGCTCGGGTAGCGACCGCAGTCCATGTAGTACGCGTGCAGCGCGATCGTCACCGCCGAAATCTGAGCGCGGGTGCTCGCCGCGCGCGCACGGCCCACGTAGCGAGCGGCCGAGAACGCCACCGTTCCCGTGAGGATGATCACGATGGCGATCACGATGATCGATTCGACAAAGGTCCAACCGGAGTCCACGCGACCGGTACGAAGCCGCCTCATTTCTGCTCCTCCCTGGCGATGCGATCCCGGAGCAGGACAACGGCCTTCGGCGGCTCGTGCTCCGGGAACCACGCGAGCCACGCGCGCGCCTCTTCGTACGCGCCTGCGCGCGCGGCGAGCGCCGCGCATCCGTAGCGGACGGTGGGGTCATCCGGGTCGATCTCGACCGCCCGTCTCGCCGTGGCGAGCGCCGTCTCCGGGCGGTCGGCCGCGAGCAGGCGTTGCGCCTCCGCCACGAGCTCGTGCGTCGATCGGAGACGCAGGTACACGATCTGTGTCGCGTCGAGAAACGCCGCCTCGGCGCGCGCCGGCTCGTATCCTTCCTTCTCCGCTGTGATGACAACGCGACCGTGCTTCACCGCCGGCGCGACGAACCGGCCGCGGACGTCCGACGTGACGGACGCGGGGTCGCCCGACGCGTCGGCTGCGTGTATGCGGACCACGACGCCGGCGAGCGCGGCTCCCTCCCCGTCAAAGACGATCCCGTGCAGAGCCGACACGCCGCCGTCGACACCGCGCGGCCCCGACGCGCACGCGCCGAGCGCGAGCGCGAGCACCGCAATCATCGCCCTACCGATCGACTTCATACCGCACTCCTTCCTTCTCGAACGCAAGCCGCGTGGGGTCGACCCCGACGAGCGTCCACCCGAACCTCGTGTCTCCACGGCCGACGACCGCGACGACCCCGTGAGGATCGACGCGCACCGCGTACCGCTCCTCGCCGCCGACCCCAATCGTCCCCAGGTAGACCGGCGTATCGATCGGCTCCGCAGCCCGTCGGGGCGATCGCTCGCCGGAGGTCGACGCGGTCGGTGCATCCGGAGGCTCGGATTCACGAGTCGGCCACGACAATCTCGCGACGACGCCTCGGTCTGATTCTCTCCCGATAGCCTCGCTCGCGAGCCCGCTGCGTGCACCGCTCGCTTCGGCGGCGAGCACGGTGAGCCCGGCGCGCACGACGTTGCCGGGCAGCGCCACAAGCGAGAGCTCGAGGACCGACGCGCTCCCGCGGACGACGAGGCCGTCGATTCCCCGGAGCCACCTCGTCGTGGCCGCCGGCGTTCCCGCCGTGTTCACGGTCACGCGCGACGAGCGCGGGTCTTCGGCGAGCTGCTCGACCGGCAGGCCTGCGCTCGCGGCTCCCGCCGCGAGGGTCTCGGCGAGCCGGCCGGTGGCCTGTCCGTCGGTGGGTTCGCCCGGCGCGCGGAGCGCATCCGCGCGCGCGGCGAAACGGGCCACCACGTCGTCGGCTCCCTCGAACGGTCCGACGCCCAGCTCGCCCCGCAGTCGTGTGACCTCGCTTCGCAGCCGGTTGACCTCCGCTCGGCGGGCGAGCGCGCTTCCGCCGGCGAGCGCAGGGATGGCGACGATGAGGACCACGAGCGCGGCGCGGCCGAACGTGCGACGCGGCGTCTTCATGGCGCTGCTCCTATGCGCGCGTCGACCGTCACGGTCGTCCCGTGCTCGTTCGCTCGCAGCGCTCCGGTTACCTCGCGTAC
>CAYWJH010000074.1:0-16671 GCA_964458555.1 uncultured Spirochaetaceae bacterium
TCTCGAAGAACGGTCCCCCGTTTGTAAGAGTCGTTCTCTCTTCCCTTCCCTCATAATGACAAAGAGCACTGCCGCTGCCCGGCGAACCGGGTCACGGCTTCCAGATACCGATACTCGACGAAGACGCCGAGGCTCAACCGCTCTGGATGCTTGCGCCTCGTTCCCGAGGCGCGAAGCGTAAACTACTATGGCCGCGAGCCGTTGTCAAGACTCTTGCTGGCTTTCTCCCTCTTCCTTTCGCATCGCGATTTCCAGGGCAGCTTCCTTCTCACGGATCTTCTGGCGGACCTCGTCGATCTCAGCGATGAGCTCTGCCACACCCTCCGTCTGTTTGTCGATCTGAACCCGCTGCTCGGTGACCAGCGCCTCGTAGGCACGCGTGCCGAGCTTCCCGATCAGCTTTTCGGCCTGGTTCTCGAGTTGCTTGATCTCCAATCGCAGGACACCGCGCTCCCCAAGGTCCTGGGCCCGATCCTTCGCCTTGCCGAGCAGGTCTCGCGAGCTTTCGAGGCCCTTCTCCATCGTATTCTTCATGCGATCCCAGAAATCCATACGTGCCTCCTTCGCGGGCGCAGCCTCCATGCAGCGGCTTCGTTGACTGGGCCAGCCCTACAATCTAAGATGTCGTAGAACCCGCGGCAGGTCAAAGGCCTGCGGCTATTCAAGGAGCAGATATGAACCTGGTATTTCTCGGTCCCCCGGGGGCCGGCAAGGGTACGATGGCGAGTCGACTCGCCGAAGACATGAAGATTCCGCACATCTCTACCGGAGACATGTTCCGATCCGCCATGGCGCAGGGCACCGAGCTCGGTCTGAAGGCGAAGGCGATCATGGAGGCCGGTGACCTCGTACCCGACGAACTCACGATCGCGATGGTCAAAGAGCGTCTGTCGAACCCAGATGCCCAGAACGGGTACATCCTCGACGGGTTTCCGCGGACCATTCCCCAGGCCGAGGCGCTGGACGAGTTCGCGACGATCGAGCAGGCGGTCCGGTTCGAGCTCGACGAGGAGCAGCTCGTTCGCCGCCTCTCGGGTCGGCGTGTGCACAAGCCGTCCGGCCGGACCTACCACGTCGAGTTCGCGCCGCCGAAAGAGCCGGGCAAGGACGACGTGACCGGCGAGTCGCTCATCCAGCGCGACGACGACAAGGAAGAGGCCATCCGCAACCGTCTGAAGGTCTACCACGATCAGACCGCACCGCTCGTCTCGTACTACGAGAACAAGGGCATCCTCGTCTCGGTCGACGCGAGCCCACCACCCGACGAGGTGTACGAGTCGTTGAAGAAGGTCGTTCAGTAACGAACCGATGGGCGCTATCCGTCGCCGTCGCCCTCGTCGTCGGTCGCGGCCGGCGCCTCTTCGTCGTCCGGCCTCGTAGCCTCGGCGCCGTCGACGCCCTCACCCGCCTCGATCAGGCCGGCGTCGGTCCCGAGCTCCTCGAGCTCGGCCCGACCGACCGCCTCGGGATTCGCCAGAAGCCGCGCAAACGCCTCCACGTCCCCGAACCCGAGGGTGATCGCCGTACGCACCGCGTCGAGCCCGGCTTCTGTCTCCTGCGCCTTGGTGAGCAGCAGCCGACCGCGCTCGAAGTGCGCGATCGCCTGCTGCGCCGGCTGAGCCCCCGCACCCTCCGCGGCGCCTGACAGAACCTCGATCGCATCCGCGAAGTACTCCTGCTCTTCGAGCAGCGCGGCGTACTCGAGCAGGGCATCGGCCCTCGGCGCGTCGACGATCTCGACGTAGCGCTCGTAGGCGTCGAGCGCACCGACCGCGTCGCCTGCCTGCCGTTCGGCGCGCGCGAGCTGAAGCGCCAGATCAGGGTCGTCTTCGTCGAACTCGAGCGCGCGGCGCAGCGCGGCAAGCGCAGCGTCGGTATCGCCACGCTCGAGCGCGACCGTCGCCCGGTTGCGCATCACCTGCGGATCGGTGGGATTCGCACGCTCGGCCCGCTCGTACCACTCGGCCGCTTGCTCGAGGTCGTCCGCCTCGTAGTGCGCGTACGCGATCGTCTCCATGACGAGCGAATTGTCTGGATCCTCGGCGAGCAGCCGGTCGAGCAGCGCGAGAGCGTCATCATAGCGCTCCTGGAGCACGTACACACGGGCCAGGTTGTACGAGCCGCGCGCGAGCTCGGGCGAGAGCTCGATCGCGCGGGCGAGATAGGTCGCGCTCTTGTCGAGCTCGCCCAGGTCGAAGTACGCCGAGCCGATGTTGTAGTACTCGCTCGCCAGCTCCTCGCGGCTGAGCGTCGTGGTGCACGCGGCGAGCGCCAGCGCAGTGAGGGCGACGATCGCGCCGAATCGCGTCGCCGCACGCGCCCGGGCGACATCGGCCTTCCGGCTACCCCTCATCGTGCGAGCACCGTCCGCTCGATCGCTCGCACCTGCGAGCGGTAGAGATTGGCGATGTTCGTCCCGTAGTCGGCGATGAGCTGGATCATGTTGCGAGGCTCCTCGTGCGTGTCGGCTCCGTTGAGACGGTCGCCTGCGTCGCCGAGCCCGGGCAGGATGTAGGCGAGGTCGTTCAGCACGGGGTCCATCCAGAGCGTGTAGACGCGCGCGTTTTCGATCGCCCGAATGATGCGCAGGCTTCCCTTGAGCGCGGAGATCACGTTGAAGAAGTTGACCGAGCGCGGCTTCAGCCCCTGCTCCTGGAGGTACTTCACGATCGTCACCAGGCTTCCGCCGGTGGCGTTCATGGGGTCTGCAAAGATGAGATCCTTACCCGCGAGCGACTCGAGATCGAAGTAGCTGCGATCGAGGTCAAGGATGTACTCCATGTTGCTCTCGCGTTTGGTGTCGTCCCGCTTGATCCTGAACAGGGCAAAGGGGGTCACGTAGCCGGTGGAGGTGTACTCCTCGATCTCCTTTGACATGATCATGGACGGCAGCAGAGCGCCACGCAGCATCACGCACATCACCGTGTTCTCGAGCTGGTCGTCTACATCGGGGATCTTGTGAACGGCGTAGTTCTGCACCGGGTCGGTGACGGGAGTGCGGACGATGAGATGATTCTTCCGGTGATTATCCGGCTCGGCGAACGCGAGGTTGAAAAGCAGCTCGTAGGCGCGCTGGATGTAGTAGACGAACTCGTAGTGCTGGGTACGTACGTCGCGAAGTTTGGCGATCAGCCGCGAGGCCTCGCCGTGAACGGTAGGCGGGGTCTGGAACGAGTAGACCCTGATCGCCGGCTCCCCCGCGGTGATCTCCTGCATCCGGTCGCCCATCTGGTTGTAGAGGTCGATGAGCCGTTGCTTCTCCTGGACGAGACGCTGCTCGTTCTGGCTCGAGGAAAGCACGCGGGAGGCCTCGGTGACCTCACCGTAGAGGTCGTCCATCGCGTCGAGCGAGGTACGGTCGCCTTCGGTGAGATAGCCGTCGAGGTCGGTAGCCTTGAGCACGATGGTGTCCATGGGGCCACTATAGACGCAGCCCAGCGCTTCCACAACTGCCGTTCGATGCGACCAGGAAGCTGAGCAACCGATTTTGACCTGGCACGCCCACCGCGCTATATTTCGCGATGAGTCCGCAGTCGGCGGGCGTAATCGCACCGAAATAGGAGTTTGCATGAAGAAGAAGACATGGTTAATCGCAATCGCACTGCTGGTCGTGCTGGCGGCCGGGGCGTCGGCACAGACGTTTGGCGTTGGCGGGGCGTTCAGCATTGACGCGCTCGGCGGGCTGCCAAGCTCGGCAATGCTGAGCCTCAAACTCCCGTCAATCCCGTTTCTGTGGGGAATCGGCGCCCAGATCGGGGAGGATACGTTCAACCTCGCGTTCACCGCAGACTGGTGGCTCTATCAGACGAACCTGGTGAGTTTCATCAACCTCTACGTCGGCCCTGGCCTCTACCTCGCACTGCCCGACCCGCTCGAGTTTGGTGGCCGCGTTCCCATCGGCCTGAACGCCTACCCGATCGAGGTTATCGAGCTCTTCCTCGAGCTCGCTCCCACGCTCGTATTCTTCTCGAACCGAGGTATCACGATACCGACGTTCGGCCTCCAGGGAGCATTCGGCTTCCGATTCTGGTTCAACACGTAGTAGATTTCAGCAAGAAAAGGGAAGGGGCTGTCCAGACATGGATAGCCCCTTTTTCAATCGCATCTCCTAGGGGAGTCGAACCCCTGTTGCCGGGATGAAAACCCGGTGTCCTAACCACTAGACGAAGGAGACTCGTTTCAGCCGGTAAGCTATCGTTTTCTCCGGTGCGGGTCAACCACGCTCGGCGATGAGCGGCCGGGGATTCGAACCCCGGACCATCTGATTAAAAGTCAGATGCTCTACCCCTGAGCTAGCCGCCCGCTCCCTGCGGGAGTGCGGTTAAGGTAGCCGTCCTACCCCGGGAATTCAAGCCCAAGGGTCAGATTGTACACCGGCCGAAGCCCCGGTTCACCCGACAGCTCGGTCCCGAACATCGCGGCGTTCAGCGTGAGGTACGTCAGGTCGATCCCGATGCCGGCCGCGAGCAGGCCCTGCCCCACGCCCGCGCGCACCGACAGGACCTCCAGGAAGGTCGCCTCGACGCCCAGCCCCATCTTGAGCACGAGATTCTCTGCGTTCGCGGGGTCGATCCAGAAGTCGAAGATATCCTCGTAGTCGAAGAGCACCGTCAGATTCTGAACGTACCGCTCCGCCCGGCCGATTGCAGGGGTGTAGGCGACCCCGACTCCGATCTCCTGCGCCAACGCGTCGTACACGGGCGCGGCCGCCGAGCCGGTACTGTCGAGAAAGCCCGACGTGGTCGGGTAGGCCAGCACGACGTTCGGCGCGTACACGTTATCGACCGTCAGCGCGGCCGCGAGCGTATCGCGCCACACGTAGCGCAGCCCCGCGTCGAGCCCGATTCCGGAGACGAGTTCGAAGGGGGAATCCGAGAGCAGCGACGGCCCGAACGAGCCGATTACCGACGGCAGCGTGAGCAGGCTCGTGGAGACGACCGAGTCGCCGCGCACGTAGGCGTTCAGGCCAATACCGGCCGCGAGCCGCGCATCCCACGCCGCAGGCAACGGAATGCCAATCGCGTAGCCGCCCCGCGCCAGGAATCGCTCACCGACGCGGATCTCGAGGCTCGACGATCCCAAACTCTCCAGGATCAGGTGAGTGTCGTTGAATACGCCAAAGCCCATCCCTCCGCCAACGTAGCCGAACGACACCGGACCCGTGAGCGAGAACCGGGCGTAGATGCCGCGCAGGAGATCCTGGACGCTCGGCTTCGCGAGCAGCGTCTCGATGTCGGCACCGCCGAGGCTTTCGAGAACGATGCTCGCGATACTGAACATCGGACCGGTCACGCGCACGCCCAGCTGCGAATAGCTGAACTGCGGCTCGAGCTCCAGCAGGCCCGCCGGGTTGGCGAACAGCGTCTGGAAGCCGTCGGCGAGCGCCCGGTGCCGACCGCCGAGCGCGGCGCTGCGGCCGTCGGGAACGACGAAGTCGTCGCCGCTCTGAGCGACCAGCAGGGGGGCGAGACCGAAGAGAACGAGCAGAATGAGCGCACGACGACGGGTCACGCCTACCTCCGATACGTGGATCAGGGGGACCAGCCGATCGCCTCGCCGACCCCTTCTAGAACGTCGGTTGATTCTCCGTTCGCCTGAAGCGACGCCGCGGCGGCGTCGAGGAAGGCCTTCGCCTGGTTGACCTCCTCCTCGACGGCCGCTGGCGGAGGATCGGCGTCGAGGCCGGCGGTGCCCCCGTTTTCGTCCGCCGCTGCCGCGATCAGCCCTGCGGCCGCGAAGAAGTACTGCTCGGCGGATGGTTCGACCGACTCGTCGGCCGAGTCCACCAGCGCCGCCGCCTCGCGCATCATGGCGTAATCCTCGTCGGTGAACTCGTCGAGCGCCTCTTCGATCGTCGCGACGGGGTCTTCTGCGGAGGCTGCCTCGAGGAGCGTCGCCTCGAGCTCGACCGCTCCGAGCGCGAGGTCGGCGGCGAGCAGCTGCGTCTCGGGGTCATCGCTGTCCTTGAGTAGCCCGTACGCCTCGGCCATCGCCTCCGGGTCTCCGGAGGCGAGCGCGTCCCGACCGTAGGCAACCTGCTGCTCGGACGAGAGCTTGGACGGGTCGCGCTGCAGGAACGAGAAGAGGCTCGTCGTGAAGACGTTCTCGCACGAGGCGAACAGGAGCGTGAACGCGCCAAGAAGCAGGAGCAACCGCCTGCCCGGGCGCCGCCGGGCTTGTCGTGGGTCTGTGCGTGCCATAGTGCCTCCTAGAAGCGGATTCCCAGCTCGACCGAGCCGCCGACGTTGCTGAACGCCCACTTCCCGGTCTCGTCGCGGGCGAAGTCGCCTGCAATCGCGGCGTTGATGTCGATCAGGAAGATGTCGAGTCCGACTCCGCCGGACAGGTACCCGCCGTAGTAGCCTCCGCGCAGCGTGAGGAAGCGCAGCAGCTCGAGCTCGCCGCCGAAGTTGAGCATGTCGAGCACCTGCTCGGGGGTGACCTCCGCGCCCGAGCGCCAGAGGCGAACCACCGACGTCACGTCGAGCAGGTCCACGCCAAAGCTCGGGTCGAGGAGGTAGCTCAGGACTCCCAGATCGGGGTCGAACTCGAGGCCGGCGTTCACCTTCATGGGAATCGTCCAGGCGTCGGCCTGCTCCGTCGCGGAGAGCTCGCTGCCGACCGGGAGCGACGCCGCGAGCAGCGAATCGTAGTAGGTAGTGAAGTCGCTCTTGCGGTAGGAGATCTGCGTGCCGAGCAGGTCCTTCACCGCGAGTCCCAGGCTCAGCGGTCCGAGCCGCCACCGCGCGCCCAGGTCGACGCCGAGGCCGGAGCCGTAGTAGACGGTGTTCGCGAACATCGTCGTGAAGTCGATGCTCCCGCCGGCGAGAAAGGATCCCATGATCGGCGCCGCGTTCACCGTGCTGTACCCGAAGACCGTGGGGCGCAGCGATACGCCGAGGTCCAGGTTCCCGAAGGTGAGCCCCAGCCCGCCGACGAAGGTGATCGTATTGTACGCAAGCCCGGTCGCCTGCAGGATGTTCGTCCCGTCGACGGTGGCCTCCGTGTTCGCGAAGAGCCCCAGCCCGATCCCGTTGCCCACGTAGCCCAGACCGACCTGCCCGCCCACGCGAGCGAATCCGCTCGGCAGCCCCGCTTCGACGTCGGCGATGATGTTGTCGATGAGGTCGTGCGGGTATTCGGTGCTCCCGCTGGCCTCCGCCGCGGCGTCGAGCGCTTCCAGGAAGGCGATCACGTCATCGGTGCCGGCGGCGGCGAGGACGTCGGCGATATCGTCGCCCTCCTCCCACTCGATGCCGCTCGTACCGGCGGCCTCGTTGAGGATCGCCTCCATCGTCGCCGGGTCCTCGGATTCGGCCCACTCCCCGAGCGCTGCGAAGTTGTCCTGCAGGCTCTCATAGGCGTCGGTCGAGCGCGGCGTCGCCGACCGGCCGAAGGACAGCTGACCGCCGGCGATCTCCTGAGCGATGGTGACGAGCTCGCGGTTCATGAAGGCCCAGACGTTCACCGAGGCGAGCGTGAGCTCTCCATCACCCGCAAAGCCTGCGGGGTTGGCGAAGAAACTGTTGTATCCGGTCGCCTTCGCGGTGAACGAGCCACCGCGACCCATCACGACCGGGTTCTCGGGCGAGAAGGGGTCGACGGGCTGAGCCCAGCCTGCGACCGCGGACGCGATGAAGAGCAGCAGTAGAACCGTCCGTCGCACGCGAGGCCTCCCCGGTATCTTAAACATCGGCATGAGGTATCCCGATCTCCACCACGAGTATACCGCGGAGCGCCGGAAAATCCAGAATCTCCACCCCGCCGGCGCATCGGACGAGGCGCCTACCCGGTGAGCTCCGCCCGGACCCGCTGCCGTCCGCGGACTGCGTCCGCAAACCCCGGGTCGAGCTGCAAGGCGCGGTCGTAGGCGGCGAGCGCCTGCTCCCAGTCGGCGAGCTGCTCGCGCGCGTATCCGAGGCGCGCCCAGCGCACCGCGCTGCGGCTGTTGTGGTAGACGGAGGTAGAGAGCGCGATATCCGCCCGGTTGAACTCTCCGAGCTGGATGAAGATCTCGCCCATCGCGAAGTAGACCCAGTCGATATACTGCCCGGTCGGCGCAACTCGTACATACCGTTCTAGGTACCCGAGCGCCTCGAGCGTGTTACCCGAATCGTAATGGGCCTCCGCGACGATCTGGAGAACGCGCGACTCGAACTGGTTGATCTGCAGCGCGCGCAGCCCGTGGTCGATCGCCTCCTCGCTGCGGCCGAGCGCGTTCAGCGACCATCCGAGCACGACGTAGGAGTCGATGTTGTTCGGATTGGTCTCGATCTCCTGCAGCGTGATCTCGATCGCGTCCTGGAAACGTCCGTCCCGGTACGCCTGGAGCGCGTCCGGTTCGTCGTCGGTCTGAGCAAAGGCCGATGCCGCGGCGAGCAGCACGGTCGCCGCGACGAACAACGCCCGCGCGCTACCTCCCTGCCTGCGCATCTGCGCCCTCCTCCGCCTCGCCGGTGGGCATCGTGCACGAGCCGTTGAGACGGCAGCCGCTCTGCACGATGAGGTCGGGCGTGTGCACGTTGCCGGTCACCCGCGCCGAAGAGAAGAGCTCGAGCCGGTCGGTCGCGTAGATGTCGCCCTGGACCTCGCCCTTCACCGAGACCTTGCCCGCCTCGATCCGGGCGGCCACCACCGCGTCGGCGTTGATGTAGAGGTCGGTCTCCGAAACCACCTTCCCCTTCAGGCTGCCCTTGATGAGCAGCGGCTCGCTGAAGTAGATCTCCCCGTCGAAGTCGATGTCTTCGGCAAGCACCGTCTGGAGCGTCGACTCGTCGATGCTACGTATTCGCATTTCCGTCATAGAAGTACCCGAATCCTATGGCCGCTCACGCGCGCTGTCAAGCGACGCCGACATCCTCGCGAGGCTCTCCTGCAGCCGATCGCGCATCTGCTGCGTGTAGGGGTTGTAGCTCTGCAGGTCGACGAAGAGCTGGTACGGGTCGTTACACGTCTGCTCGACGACCTCGAGCAGCTTCCGGTAGCCCACCGTCGCGATGGGGCTCGGCTCGAGCTCCATGTCGGCGAGCACGCGGCCGAGCAGGTGGGTCACGCCCTGGGTCATCGCCGCCTCGCGGTCGTGCTCCTCCGGACTCATCCGCAGCACGCGCAGCCCGACGGACGCGAAGAAGCGGTCGCAGCGGTCCACCGTGGCGTCATCGGCGCGCGCCGGCGTGACGACCATGGGCAGCCCGTCGAGCCCGCCGCCGGCGGAATCGGGGCCGAACATGGGGTGCGTCCCGATCACGGGGTTCTCGACGGGAACCGCCTCGAGCATCGAGCGCACCGGGTGTACCTTCACCGAGCACGTGTCCATCACGAGCGTCCCGGAAACGAGGTGCCCGACGAGCGCGTCGAGCGCGTCTTCGACCGCGTTGATGGCGACGCAGAGCATGACCGCGTCACATCGGCCCAGGTCCTCGAGCGCGACGCCCGTACAGCCCGGCGGAACGGGGCGCTCGGAGCGATTGTACGTCTTCACCTCCGCGTGGCGCGCGAGCGCCGACGCCCAGAAGCTCCCGAACCTCCCGGTCCCGTAGATGCCCACGATCATGCGGTGAGTCTATCGAGCGCGGCCCGCTCTGCAAAGCGGATGCGCGGAAGGACACGCGCGGCAGGGCTGCTTCTCGCCGGAGCGAATCCCTTGTAGAATCGGGGAAGGAGCTCGAATGGATTTCATAGACAACGTACGAACGAAAGCCAGGCAATTGCAGCGCACGCTCGTCCTGCCGGAAGGCACCGAGCCACGAACGATTCAGGCCGCGCGCCGGCTCGTCGACGACGGACTCGCCGGGAAGGTGGTCCTGCTCGGTACCGCGGGCGACGTGGAGCAGGCGGCGAACGAGGTGAACACGAAGCTCGACGGCGTCGACGTGGTCGATCCGGCGAGCTCGGATCGCGTGGACGCGTACGCGCAGGAGTACCACGAGCTGCGTAAGCACAAGGGCATGACCGAGGAGCAGGCGCGCGAGGGCATCGTCGAGCCGCTGCGCTTCGGTGCGATGATGGTACGACTGGGAGACGCCGACGCGATGGTCGCGGGCGCCGAAAACGCGACGAGCAACGTGCTGCTGGCGGCGTTCACGATCATCAAGACCGCCCCGGGCACGAAGTTCGCCTCGAGCTGTTTCGTCATGAAGCACCCGGACGCAAAATGGGGCGTGGACGGCCATATGATCTTCAGCGACTGCGCCACGATCCCGGATCCCGATGCGACCCAACTCGCCGAAATCGCGATCTCCGCGGCCGACTCGTGCCGCCGGTTCCTCGGTGCCGAGCCGGCGGTCGCGATGCTGAGCTTCTCGACGAAGGGCAGCGCCGAGCACGAGGACGTCGACAAGGTGACGCAGGCGCTGTCGATCGTGCGGGGGCGCGAGGTCGACCTCAACGTCGACGGCGAGCTGCAGGCCGACGCCGCGCTCATCCCGTCGGTGGGAGAGAAGAAGGCGCCGGGCTCGAAGGTCGCGGGCAAGGCGAACGTGCTCGTCTTCCCGGATCTCGGCGCCGGGAACATCGCCTACAAGCTCGTGCAGCGACTCGCTGGGGCCGAAGCGTACGGGCCTTTCCTGCAGGGCTTCGCGAAACCGGTGAGCGACCTCTCGCGCGGCTGCTCGGTCACCGACATCGTGAACACCGCCGCGGCGACGCTCTGCCAGGGGGCGTGATGCGCGTCGCGATCGTCGGATACGGCCGGATGGGACACGAGGTCGAGGCGGTGCTCGGCGAGCGCGGGCACGAGGTCGCGCGCGTCGTCGACCCGGCGGTGGCCGGAAGCCACCGGACCGGTGGACACGCGACGGCGGGCGACCTCTACGCCACGAAGGTCACGCCCGAGGCGCTCGCCGGCTGCGACGTTGCGATCGAGTTCTCGCTGCCCGACGCCGTCGTGGAGAACGTCGCCGCCTACGCCGCGGCGGGAGTGCCGGCGGTGATCGGCACGACCGGATGGCTCGAACGGCTCGACGAGGTGACCCGCTCGGTGGACGAGGCCGAAGGAGCGCTCGTCTACGGGTCGAACTTCTCCATAGGCGCGCATCTCTTCTTTCGACTGGCGGCCTTTGCGGGCTCGCTCGTCGCGCACGTCGAGGAGTACGACCTGCTCGTCCACGAGATGCATCATCGGGGCAAGAAGGACAGCCCGTCGGGGACCGCGCTTTCGCTCGCGAAGGCGGTGATGGAGCAGGTTCCGCGCAAGCGGCGGATCGAAACCGCGAGGCTCGACCGGGCGCCTGAGCGCGACGAGCTACACGTGAGCTCCTCGCGCGGCGGGTCGATCCCGGGCACGCACACGCTCTACCTCGATTCGGCCGTCGACACGATCGAGGTCCGCCATCAGGCGCGCAGCCGCGGAGGGTTCGCGCTCGGGGCGGTGAAGGCCGCCGAGTGGGTTCCCGGACGGCGGGGCGTGTTTACCGTCGACCAGTACATCGACGAGCTGCTCGAGAGCGAGTAGCAGAAAGGGGGAGGCAGGAATGCTTGCGGGAGTCTATACGGCGATGGTAACGCCGTTTCAATCCGATGGATCGATCGACGAGGGAGCGCTTCGCGCGCTCGTGGACGCGCAGATCGACGGCGGGGTGCAGGGCCTGGTGCCCATGGGAACGACGGGCGAGAGCCCGACGGTGACCCACGAGGAGAACATCCGCGTCATCGAGGTCGTGGCCGATCAGGCCGCCGGCCGCACGAGCATCATCGCCGGGACCGGGTCGAACTCCACGGCGGAGGCGGTGCGCATGACGCGGCTCGCGAAGGACGTGGGGGCGACGGGAACGCTGCAGGTCACGCCCTACTACAACAAGCCGACCCAGGAGGGCCTGTATCGGCACTTCATGACGGTTGCCGAGGCCACCGACCTCCCGATGGTCGTCTACAACATCCCGGGCCGGACCGCGCGGAACGTGGAGAACGCGACGATGCTCCGTCTTGCGACGCATCCAAACATCGTCGCGGTCAAGGAGGCGAGCGGCAGCATGGCGCAGGTCATGGATATCGTCTCGGCGCGCCCCGAAGGGTTCAGCGTCCTGTCGGGCGACGACAACCTCACGCTCCCGCTCATGTCGCTCGGCGGCGAAGGCGTCGTCTCGGTCGCGAGCAACATCGCCCCACGGCTCATGGTCGAGCTCGTGAAAGCGGCGCGCGCCGACGACTTCGTAGCGGCGCGCGCGATGCACTACCGGCTGCTGCCGTTGTTCAAGGCCGTCTTTCTGCAGACCAACCCGATCCCGATCAAGTACGCGCTCGCGGCGAAGGGCATCGTCACCGAGGCGTACCGGCTCCCGCTCGTCCCGCTCGACGAGACCGACAAGCGCACGGTCGACGCGATCCTCGATCAGGTCAAACCCGAGTAGCCGCGCTCGGCGAGGACGCCGGCGAGCGCGAGAAAGCGTTCGGCCGGCACCGTCTCCGCGCGCCCGGACAGCTCGATGCCGACCTCCTCGAGCGCGCCGATGACCGCCTCGCGCTCGGCGCCGAGCGCGGCGGCGAGGTTCCCGGCGTTGTTCGCGACGGTCTTGCGACGCTGGGCGAACAGCGAGCGCGCGGCGGTCGACGCGAGACGCCGCAGGCGCGGCTCGACCGCCCGCGGCTCGAGGACGACCACCGACGAGACGACGTCCGGCGCGGGGTAGAAGTTGCCGCAGGCGAGTTCGCCGGCGAGGCGCGCGTCCGACGCGATCGAGCAGAGCACCGAGAACGGCGAGTAGTCCGACGACCCCGGCTCGGCGACCATCCGCCGCGCCATCTCGCGCTGGACGGTGAAGACCATCCGCCGGACGTCTGCGAAGCGTTCGCACTCGAGGATGGTGCTCACGATCGCCGCCGCCGACCGGTACGGGAGGTTACCGGCGATCCGGTCCGGATCTCCGGCCGCCTGCGGCAGCGTCTTCACCGCGTCGCCCTCCACCACCGTCACCGAATCGCCGAATCGGTCGCGGATCACGCCGATCAGGCCGTAGTCGACCTCGAAGACCACGACGCGCGCCCCGCGGTCGAGCAGGAACGCGGTGATCGAGCCGAGCCCCGGACCGATCTCCCAGACGAGCTCGCCCTCCTCCAGGCCCAGCTCGGAGACGATCCGTCTGCGCGCGTGTCCGGAGATCATGAAGTTCTGTCCCCACCGCTTCTTCAGCGCGAGCCCGCGCGAGGCGAGCAGCTCCCTGATGCGCCCCGGCGACTCGTCGAGCCCCTTCCAGGTCATCGTGGCGACTCCGTTCGACGACGAGCCGCCGCGACGCGCCCGGCCGCACCGGCGCGTGCCTGCCACGCGAGCCCCGCGAGAACCGCGAGCGCGCCGACCGCCGAAGCGACGACCACCGAGCCTCTCGTGCCGTCACCAGAGCCGATCGCCGGAGCGACCGAGAAGAACCACGCCCCCCCCTCGACGGTCCGGTTCAGGAGCTCGAGCACCGGGCGCGCGACCACCGCTACGAGGCCGACTCCGGCGAGTCTGATCGCGACCGCGACGAGCCCCACGACCATCACGAGCAGCACGACCGGCCCGATCGCGACCGACGCGACGACCCCGACGGGGTACCACGCGCCGAAGGATGCGAGCACGAGCGGTGTCGTCGCGAGCTGGGCGCCGACGCCGGCGCCGAGCGGCCCGCTGACCCCCGGGGGAACCCACGGCCGGATCGCCTCGGCAAACGGCTGTGCCACCGCGGCGATGCCGAGCAGGCTGAGATAGGAGAGCTGAAAGCCGAGAGACCCGGATGCGGCGGGCTGCAGGAGCACCTGCACGAGAAAGCAGGCGCAGAGCAGCTCGACGAGCGGACGCGGCCGGTCGCGCGCCGACGCGCTCGTCGCGAAGAGGACGAGGAGCGCCGCGCGGACGAGCCCCGGGCGCGGCCCGGCGAGAGCCACGTAGGCGAATCCGGCTGCAACCGCGAGCCAGGCGGCCGTCCGCCGACCGACGAGCAAGCCGGCGGAGCTCCTCACCAGAAGCGCGATCACCGCGAGGTGCATTCCCGAAAGCGCGAGCAGGTGCATGACGCCCGAGCGGCGGAAGAGCAGCCGCAGCCGCGGGTCGATGAGGGCACCGTCTCCGACGAGGAGCGCGCGCAGAAGCGGTGCCGCATCCCCTGCGACCTCATCCACGGCGAGCGCGATCGCGTCGCGCATCCGCCGCCCCGCGGTCGCCCACCCGGCATCGCGCTCGCCCTGCGCGGCGTTCGGCGAAACCGTCGTCACGGCCGCGCGCGCCCACAGCCGGCCGGCATCGTCGCGCCAGATCGACGATCCGTCGGCTTCGAGCGTCAACTCGACGCGCGTCCCGACCGCGAGGCGCGCGGACGTGACTCCGATGACGCGTAGCTCGCCGCCCGCCTCGCCGTCGACCCACTCGGACGAGGCCGACGCGAGGCGAACCGTGGCGATCGGGCGGTCGGCCTCGCCGCCGACGGCGAGGAGCGTTCCCTCGGCGCGACGCACCTCGCTCGGCGCCACCGGCAGGCGCACCCGGGTCGAGAGCTCACCGGCCACCTGCGAACCGGCCCCCAGGACGAGCGCCCCCGCGCACATCGCGATCACCCCGCCGGCGCGCTGTCGCCGCGCGCCGAACGGCGGAAAGCCGCAGACGGCGAGGCCGCACGCCGACACGGCGATGATCAGGAGAAACGGGAGCTTGCCGCCGGATGCTGCCCAGAGTATCCCGACCGTCGCGGCTGCGGCGGACGGGACGAGGGCGCTCACTGCGTAATCGTGTCGATCGCCTCGCGGGCGGCGTCCTTCACGCGCTGCGGATAGTCGAGGAGCGTCACGTAGAACAGCGCGTCGTAGGCGACGATCCTTCCGAGTCGCTCGAGGTTGGTGACCACGGCGAGCATGATCTGGGTGTCGTACGGTCGATCGTTCTCGGTGTACCGGTTGAGCAGGTCGAGGAAGTCGGTCAGCCGCGCGGCCGCCGCCTCGGTCCCGGTGTTCCCGAGCGCGGCGATCGCCTCGAGCACCCAGGTCTTCGTGGTCAGGCCCCGGTCGTAGTCGGCAAACGTGAAGTTGAAGTGGCGGATGAGCGTACCGGCTGCGTCCGGGTACGGTACGTCGATCAGTACCGATACCGCTCGGTAGCGGAGTCGCCGCTGCGCCTCGATCTCGTTCGGATCGCGGAGAACCTCACGGACCGCCTCGGCGAGGACGCCGGCGGCGATCTGCGCGCGCTCGGCGTCGGACAGATCGGGATCGGTGACGAAATACTCGAGCGCCGGCTCACGTCGGGCGACGCCGCGGTCGTTGATCGCCGTGATCGCCTGCTCGACGTAGTCGCCCGGAAGCGCGTCCATCGCGATGTCCGCCTCTTCGGTGATCGGATCCGCGATCTGCGCGAGCTGCACGTCGAGCAGGACGGCGAACGAGCTCGTGTCTTCGAGCTCACCGAGCGTCTGCACCGCGTTCCGCAGCACCTGCTGGTCGGGCATCACGCCGCCGCGGTAGAGGTTGACCTGCGCCTGCACCCAGCCGTTGAGGTCGAGCACGAGCTCGGCGTCTCCGCCCCCGATGCCGCCGAATACGTCGAGGATGAGGATCCTCGCGGTATTGTCGTCGTACTCGACGAAGAGGCTCCAGAGACTGCCCGTCGCGGGGCTATACCCGCCCTCGCCGATCTTCTCTGCGGCGAACAAGGCGATGTCTCGCAGGATGACGTTGTTCTCGATCTCGTCGGCGTTCGTCAGCACGAACCGAACCGCCTGCAGGTAGAGCGGCCCGAGCTCCTCTACCGATAGCATGTCCGCGGTCTCGAGAATCTGCAGCTTCACCTCCGGGCCCGCATCGCGGAACCGGTCCTGGTACGCCTCGAGCGCCCGTTCGGTGTCCTGCGCGGCTACACCGCCGGCGATGGCCACGGTCAGCGCGATACCCAGAAGCACGACGCGTCGCTTCATCTTCGCCTCCTCTTCTGCATGAGATACTACCGGGAACGCCGTCTGAATTCAATTAGGCGCGCGAAGCGGCGGTGCTTCGCTGCTGCGGATCCTTGAAGATCCCGTAGACGTAGGTGAGGATGTGGTTCTTCATCGAGGGAGACGGAGGCCGCGCCTGGATGTGGAGGATCGAGACGTTCTTGTTCTGCTTGTAGGTGACGCCCTTAATGACCCCGGACATCACGACCGGCTGGTCGTAGAGCTCGGTCTGGAGCTTGATGGGAAGGCCCGGCTTCGCCCGCCCCCCCACCATGACCGCGGCGCCGTCCTCGGAGATATCCACGAAGCGACAGCGATAGCCTCCGCTGGTCTCCGATTCCTCGCTCGTCTCGCCGATCGACCGTAAAGGATAGAGGCGTCCGTTGGTGTTCAGGGTCGCCCGGATGGAGCCACGCTTCTGCGCCCGGATCAGGTTGTCCGAATGCGCGATGTGGAGGATGGGAAACTTGCGGTCGAGGTAGTCCCCGAGCACACGCGTGTCAAAACGGTACCCGGCGTCTTCCGGTCGCCAGAAGTAGACGTTGATCTTGTGCTTTTCCCACGAGAAGCCGGGGGGAAGCGGTTTGCCCTTGGGATAGCTGATCGCCAGATAGCGTCGCATGTTTTCCACGACCTTCGCGTAGAAGACGCCGCTTCCGGGAAAGGTGATCCGCAGCGGCTGCTGCGGCGTGATGCTGCGGGTGGATGTGATGCCGATGCGGTACTTGGGCAGGTTGAACTCGACGCGCTTGCGGAAGTCGAAGAGCTTGTTCAGGAA